>JAYEMF010000149.1:7532-63327 GCA_034717975.1 Campylobacterota bacterium | reverse complement strand
ATCACGAAAATGTATGTAACGCTGATGATATCCAGGGTTTTTAGAGGTGCCCTAAACGTATTATAGACTCTTGTTATTAAAGAGCTACTTTTACAAAAGGAAAATATTTTTCCTTTAAGAATAGCCCTCTTTAAGCGTTCATGATACAAGTAATTATCTGCTATAATAATTTGCATAATGAAGGAAAGTCATATGCGATATTTTCGGCAGCTGTTTTTAATGATAATGACCGGTTTATCTCCTTTGATGGGGAGTATGATTGATCCTTTGCCTTTAGAGATGGAAGTTGATGAACCAAAGGCCGCACTGGGTAAAAAACTCTTTTTTGATCCCATCCTATCTAAAGACAACACCATCTCCTGTGCTACCTGTCACAATCTGGAAAACGGTGGTGACGACAATCTGAAGTTCTCATTCGGTATCAAAGGGCAAGAGGGTATCATCAATTCACCAACGGTTTACAATGCCGTCTTCAACTTCAGACAGTTCTGGGACGGTCGTGCCAAAGACCTTGCCGAACAGGCACTCGGACCAATCGAAAACCCTGTTGAAATGGGTAACACCTTTCCAAACCTTATTAAAACACTCTATGGCACACCTTACAAAAAAGCATTTGAAGCCATCTATCCCGACGGAATTACCAAAGCAAACATTGTCAATGCCATTGCCGAGTTTGAAAAAGCGCTGATCACTCCAAATGCCCCTTTTGACCGCTATCTTCGCGGTGATCAAAAAGCAATCACCGACGACGCCAAAGCAGGATTTTCCCTTTTTCAAAAGAAAGGGTGTATTTCCTGCCACCACGGTATCAATGTCGGTGGCAATCTTTACAATAAATTTGGCATCATGGAAGATGCCAAAAGTGCTGATTTTGGACGATACAACGTAACGAAACGCGAACGTGACAAGTTTTACTTCAAAGTGCCTTCCCTTCGTAACATAGCCAGGACAACACCCTATTTCCATGACGGCAGAACCGGTGATCTTACCGAGGCAGTCAAAATCATGGCCATGTATCAGCTTGGCCGTTCCATCACTGATGAGGAAGTTGAAAAGATCGTTGCTTTCCTGATCTCACTGACCGGTGAACTTCCAGCAAGGGCAAAACAGTAAGATGCGTTTTAAAGGTTTAGATCTCATTACCCTTTTCATTCTCTCATTTGCACTCATCCTGGGCATTTTGTACTATCAACTCGATCGTATTGACAAACATACCACTGCCTACCATAAGTACCTTGAGATGACCGGAAATCTCAATATCAGCGATTTGGAGATCAATACGATCTTTGAACAGAAGCTCACCTACATAAACTTTGACAAAATGAATGCCGAGTTTGAACGATTTTACTCCCAGCTAAACAGACTTAAAAGTACAGAGTTAGCTCACAGGTTTGGTGACAAGACTCCCCTTCTGCTCACCAACATCGAGTCACACTTCAATACAAAACAGCAATTAGGCGATGACTTCAAGTCTATCAACTCCGGAATGCTTAACTCGGTTCACTATATTTTTGATGTGCAGAAGCAACTGCACAGTGATCTGGCTATAACAGACGACACCCATGACCAGATCAACAACACCCTCTTCTCCATCATGCAGATACTGATCAATCTGGAAATTGACACGAACATTCTCCATAGCGAACTCAATCAGATTAAACAGATTGATAGCAAAAATCCGGATATTGGCAATTATGTCCGCCATGCCACCCTCGTCCTGTCAAAAATGAGTGAACTGACACAGATCCTGGAAGAAGCAAAATCCATCCCTTTAAAAGAGAGTGTTGTCACGCTGAACAAACAGCTCCAAAGCAGTTACAATAAAAACCTTTTGACACACAAAAAGATCGTTACACTGATTTTCTTTTCATCATTTCTCTTTATTCTGCTGCTTCTGTTTAACTACCGCCGTTCACGACAAACCTTTTTGGAACTCTCCGCATTTAAGTATGCCATCGAGAATAGTGACAACTCGGTTGTTATGACTGACACGAAACGTCACATTGTCTATGTCAATGATGTCTTTGAAAAAGACACAGGATACACCCGCCAGGAAGTCATAGGGGAAAATCCGAATGTTCTTAAATCCGGTCTTATGGAGGAGAACTTTTATACAGATCTCAATGCCACACTCGACCGCGGTGAGAAGTGGGAAGGCGAGTTTATCAACAAGCGTAAAGATGGTTCTCTTTTTTATGAAAAAGCCTCTATCGTTCCGGTTTTTGTCGATGGTACCCTTATCAACTACCTCGCCATCAAACTCGATATCACTGATTATGTCGAACAGAAAAAACAGCTCCAGCAATCAGCGGCCGTTTTTGAACATGCCGACGAAGGGATTATAATCACTGATGCCGAAAAAAACATTACCTCCGTCAACCAGGCATTTCTCAGAATGACCGGTTACACTGAAGAGGAGCTATTCGGTCAACAACCAAATATCCTCAAATCGGGCAGACAGGATAAAGAGTTTTATCAACTAATGTGGTCCGACATTGCCGAGCATGGGATGTGGAAAGGGAAAATTTATGACCGTAAAAAATCCGGCGAGCTCTTCCCGACATGGCTGACTATCTCCACCATTAGAAATGAGAATGGAGAGATCACCAACTACATTGCTATCCACACCGATCTGCAAGAGATCATCTCAACCCAGGAAAAAATTGATTTTCTTGCACACCATGACAGTCTGACCGGGTTACCAAACCGCAGGAGGTTTAAAGAGTCTCTTGAACATATTTTAAGTGTCGCGGAGAGGAATACGACAACGGTGGCTATTCTCTTTATTGATCTTGACCGATTTAAAGTCATTAACGACACCCTGGGTCATCATATCGGTGATATCATGCTTCAAACCGTAGCAGGACGTATCAAAGAGACACTGCGCGATAGTGACATGTTGGCCCGTATCGGTGGAGATGAATTTGTTGTTATCCTCGAAACTATTCAGACCCAGAGTGATCCGGCCCACGTCGCCGGAAAAATTCTGGATGTCATTAAAGAGCCCATTGGAGTTGAGTGCCATGTTCTCAATACAACAGCGAGTATCGGTATTGCCCTCTTCCCGGATGACGGCACAGATATGCATACGATACTCAAGCATGCCGACAGTGCCATGTACCATGCCAAAGATCTGGGAAAAAACAATTACCAATACTATACGGAACAGCTCTCTATTGACATGCATAAGCGCATGGATATGGAGCAGGCGATGCAACAAGCACTCGAGAACAGTGAGTTCTTTCTCAACTTTCAACCGCAATATGACCTTCAGACCCGAAAAGTAATCGCTGCTGAAGCACTGATCCGATGGCAGAGTCCGAAACTCGGATTTGTCTCACCGGCTGAGTTCATTCCAGTAGCTGAAGATACAGGAATGATCATTCCTATCGGAGCCTTTGTCTTTGAAGAGGCATGTAAAGCATTTATCTCCTGGCAGAAACTCGGCATCGAAGTCGAGACCATTGCCATCAATGTATCGAGTATCCAGTTTGCCCAGAAGGACCTGCTCGAATCTTTCCAGGAGATCATGCTAAAAACCGGTATCTCGCCTCATAACATTGAAATTGAGATCACGGAACGCTACATTCTGGAGTACACCACCGGCAACATGACAATTTTGGATGATTTCAGAAACCTTGGCTTCAAGATCTCCATCGACGACTTCGGAACCGGTTACTCTTCAATGAGCTACCTCAAAAAACTGCCGCTCGATACGATCAAGATCGACAAATCATTTATTGATGAGATCCCCGGTGACACCAACGATATCGAGATCACCAAAGCGATCATCGCCCTCTCATCAAGTCTGGGCTACAGCAATGTTGCCGAAGGTATCGAGACTGAAGCGCAAGAACAGTTCCTCAAAGAGCACGGATGCCAGATCGGACAGGGTTATCACTTCCAGCGACCCGTCAGCAGTGATGAGTTTATTGGCTTTTGTCAAAATAAGAGTTAAGCTTTTCTATAATCACTCCCACCACCTTATCTGTCCCCTCGATCAACAGGATATGATAAGGCAGATCAAAGCTAACCATCTCTTTTTCCGGTGCTGCAACCTTTTCATAGACAAGATTCATATACTCCTGCCTGAACAGCGGGTCCTTTTTGGCTGTAATCATAAGCATCGGAACCCGGAGCGAACCGTCACTGGCAGATGAGAGATCCATATTGAAAAGTGATGCCATAAAGCTGAGCGGATAGCTTTTTCGGCTCAGCGGATCATTCAGAAACTTCTCCACCAATGCATCTGACATGGTCAGTTTTTTTGGGTCAAGATAGCTCTGCAGAGTGATCTGACAAGTCGGGCAGATAGATGCAGCCATACGCAATACCAGAGGAATCACCGCAGAGAGTGGTCGCAGCCATTTTGGCAATGCGATAAGCTCTTGACTCTCACGCAGCTGGGGCAGCAGCAGGTCATGTAAAAACAGGGCAGTGATATTCTGTTCATCGGCTACGGCTGCCACTGCCACCATACTCCCCTGCGAAGAGCCCAGAACAATAAGCTTATTGCCGTAATGCTCATGACAAAAAGCGATGGCACTTTTTGTATTCTCAACGAGATCACCAAAGGTAAACTCCGCTTTAACCCGCGGGCTCTTTCCATGTGAAATAAAATTTATCCCCACGACATTGAAACCGGCTTCTGCAATACGGGAGAGAAATGCATCATAAAAAAGCGGATGCACCATCGTTCCGGGAAGAAACAAAACGGTAGGGTTATTGGGAAGATAATTGTATAAAGGGCACCTCTAAAAACCCTGGAAATCATCAGCGTTACATACATTTTCGTGATCAAGGCAGGTTCTTGTCAGCGTAGCAGGGCTACGGTGGCAAGGTTCTAACGCAGACTCACGGACATGTATGTAACGCCCTTCGGGAGGGCAAATAAGGCACAATCTTCCGTCCTAAAATCTCTTGAATTACCTATGGGTAGTCCTTCAAGATTTTAAAACGAAATCTTGCACCTTCTTTGCCCTCTGATGATATCCAGGGTTTTTAGAGGTGCCCTAAAGAGAGAACTGAGGGAAGACCAGAAACAGTTATCTGTTCCTCAGAGTAGGCAGGATATTGGGAATCCATATGAAAACTAATCCCCGATGTAGGCACCCTGCTTGAAGCGCATGGTGATGGCACCCTGCAATACTTCTTTGTCAAACAGTGATTGCGGGTTATCTATTTCTGTTCTCCCCTCAGGATCAAACAGAATCAGATCAGCGTCCATTCCCGCTTCGATCATACCGCCCTCTTTACCAATAAGCGCAGCAGTGCGCTGCGCTGTCAATTTCATCAAAGTCGGCAGGTCGATCAAACCCCCTTTGACCAGCTTGCTGTAGTACAGAGGCAGGGCTTCGGTAATGGCTTCGCTCCCGTAAGAGGCATCGGCAAACGCGACCTCTTTGTTCACCGGAGAGTTGGGGCGGTGCAGTGTGCTCAGCAGATCTACTTCACCGCGTTTGAGTGCCTCTTGAAGCAGCAGCATATTCTCTTTTGTCGCCAGTGGCGGTGTGATTTTGGCCGTTGTATTAAAACCGTCACATGCCTCATCACAATGCATCAGATGCATAATACTCACTTCACACTGAACATCGACACCCTCTTGCTTGGCACGGTTGATCATCTCGATAGAGCGCGGTGATGCAATGCTTTTAAAGAGAATACGAATATCAAACTCACGGGCGATCTCGATCATTCTGGCGACATGCACCGTTTCTCCCAGTGGAGGTATACCGACTAAACCGAGTTTTGTCGCAACGGCACCCTCTGTCATCACACCGACGGAAGAGAGACTGGTATCCTGGGCTTTACAAAAGAGCGTCGTATCGTACATCTTCACATACTGGGCAATCGTACAGGCGACATTATTGCGAATGGAAGTCGTCATATAGGGAGCCACCGCACCCCGTTTAAGCAAAATGGCGATATTGCTGAGCATCTCATCCTCATCATTCGTCGCAATCATTGTCTCGATCGTAGCACCCTGCAGATGTTCTCGGTTTTTCTGGATAAACTCCAGGCTGATCTCATCGATAACCGCCGGTTTGCAATCAGGTGCCATCACGACAGTAGTCACTCCACCCCGAAGTGCTTCATTTGCCAGTTTTTCCATGCTTGCTATACTCAAGAGACTATCTTTCAACCTGACATTGGCATCGATCAGGCCGGGAAGAAGGTAAGCACCTTTGCCATCAATGACCTCACTGTCTTGAAGATCATCCCCAACTTCTACAATCTTGCCCGAGACGACTTTGACATCTGCCCTGCGCTCACCTTTTGCGTCACAGACAACAATATTGGTAATGACCATGAGAACCTCATACAATTGGATATAATTGCACTATTATATTGCAAGAAAGATTTTGTAAGGGTTATGGTGAAATATCTAATACCATTTTTACTATTGAGCACAATGACAAATGCAGACGACGCCCTTTATAAAAAAGGTGAAAAGCTCTACTTTGAAAAAGGGTGCAACGGCTGTCACGGTACCAAGGCCGAAGGGATGACCGGCTACCCTCTGCTCGCCAACCGGGCAAAAGGATTTCTCACCTATAAGCTCGAACGTTTCCGAAGTGAGATCTCGGACAATCAGCAGCAGGAGATGATGATCCCCTTTGCAAAAGGGTTGAGCGATGAGCAGATCGACCTATTGACAACCTTTCTCAATCAATATCATGATGAAATGACAGAAAAATATGATTCATCCTATCAGACCTGGGGAGATGGAGGATCATGAAACTTCTAGTATCGGCACTTGAGCACTCGGCCAATGTCCATCTCAAAGCCCTGAAATCTGAGCTAAGTGCAGATGTCGAGTTTATGGGTATCTTCGACGAGGAACTTGGCAACCCCCTGATCGACCTGCGCTCTTTGGCCATCATGGGGATCGTCGATGCCCTCAAAAAACTCCGTTTTTTCTTCAAACTCAAAGATCAGATGGTCGAGCTCGCCGCAGAGGCTGACAAAGTCCTCCTGATCGACTCTTCAGGGTTCAACCTTCCTCTGGCCAAAGCGATCAAAAAACGCTATCCCGATAAAGAGATCATCTACTACATCCTGCCGCAGGCATGGGTCTGGAAGAAGAAGCGTATTCCTGTACTTGAACGCACCATCGACCATCTCGCCTCGATCTTGCCGTTCGAGAAAGATCACTACAGTAAAAGTGCACCGATCGAGTATGTCGGCCATCCGCTGCTCGATGAGATCAAACAGTTTAAAACCTCACTCGATGGTAACGGCAAGATCGTCTTTATGCCCGGAAGCCGCCGGGCTGAGATCACCAAGCTGATGCCGGTTTTCAGAGAAGTACGCCAAAAGCTGGACAAACCTGCCCTTGTCGTCATTCCTGATTTTTTTAATGAGAAAAAAGTGGTGGAACTTTACGGAGACCTCACTGGTTTTGAACGTACCAGCGATGCCCACAAGGCCCTCTATGAAAGTGACTTTGCCTTTATCTGCAGCGGGACGGCAACCCTCGAGGCATCCCTTATCGGTACTCCGTTTATTTTGAGCTATATCGCCAAACCACTTGACTACTTCATCGGGAACCTACTGCTCAAACTTGATTATGCGGGTCTAGGCAACATCATGTTTACCAAGTTTTCCGACCATGCACTGCATCCGGAATTCATCCAGGAGAATGTGACAGTCAAGAATCTTTTGGCATCGTATGAATGTTATGACAGAGAACAGTTTTTCAAAGATTCAAAAGCACTAAGGGACTACTTGCAGCATGGAAGTTCTGCACGTGTCGCAGCAATTATAAAGGATAAAGATGAAGATTAATTTTATAGACCTACAGGCACAGTACCAAGAGTATCAAGAAGAGATCGACCGTGAGGTCAAAGAGGTCTTCACCTCGGCACAGTTTATCGGCGGGTCTAAACTTCAGGCATTGGAAAAGAACCTGGCTGAATATACCGGTGCCAAACATGCCATCGGCTGCAGCAGCGGTACCGATGCTCTGTTACTCTCTTTGATGGCACTGGATATCAAGGCTGGCGATGAAGTGATCACTACGCCGTTTACCTTTATCGCTACAGCAGAAGTCATAGCCTTTTTGGGTGCCAGGCCTGTCTTTATAGATATTGATGAAAAGAGCTACAACATCGATACGGCACAGATCGAAGATGCCATCACCGAACGGACGAAAGTGATCATGCCGGTCTCTCTTTACGGGCAGTGTGCCGACATGGATGCCATTAACGCCATCGCAGACAGACACAATATCCCTGTTATCGAAGATGCCTGCCAGAGCTTCGGTGCTGAGTATCAGGGCAATAAGTCCTGCAACCTTTCCACCATAGGGTGCACCTCGTTCTTCCCTTCCAAGCCGCTGGGTGCCTATGGTGACGGCGGAGCAATTTTCACCAGTGACGATGCCATCGCAGAGAAGATCCGTATGCTGCTGAACCATGGGCAAAATGAGCGCTACAAACACAAATACATCGGTATCAACGGCCGTCTCGATGCTGTACAGGCTGCTGTATTGAACGTCAAACTTGCCCATTTTGACAAGGAGGTCAAAGCGCGTGAAAGCATCGGAAAGCGCTACAGTGAACTGCTTGAGAGTGCCGATGTCATCACACCGGCTGTCGAAACGGATCGCAGCAGTGTCTATGCCCAGTACTCTGTTCGTGTCAAGGACCGTGCGGCGATGGTCGCCAGGCTAGGCGATGCCGGAGTACCGACGGCCGTACACTACCCGGTACCGCTGCATCTCCAGGAAGCCTTTGCAGAGCTTGGCTACAGCAAAGGCGACTTTCCGGTCTCCGAGAAAATAAGCGAAGAGATCATGTCGCTGCCGATGAGCCCCTACCTCACCGAAGAGCAGCAGGATTTTATTGTCAACTCAATTAAAGGATAACCGATGATCAGTATTGCACTGATCGGGCTTGGCTCCATGGGACGCAACCACTATCGCATCTTGAAGGAACTTGACGATGTCAATATCTGCGCGCTCTGCGATGTCATTCAAAACGACACCTATGAAGAGCCGTTTTTTCATGATGTAGAGACTATGCTCGATGAGGCCAAACCTGATGCGGCTATCATCGTTGTACCGACTTTTTTGCATAAAGAGGTAGCAATGCACTGTATCGACCGCGGTGTCCATATCTTCATTGAAAAACCTGTCGCGTCTACGATCTACGATGCCAAAGCTATCCAGAAGGCGGTGGAAGCAAAAGGGCTTAAAAGCTGTGTCGGTCATGTCGAGCGTTTCAATCCGGTCGTCCAGGCTCTCAAAAGTGAACTTGAAGGGAAAGAGATCTACTCTGTCGCCGTTACCCGTGTCGGGCCTTTTCCGCCACGTATTGCCGATGTAGGCGTACTTACCGACCTCTCAGTCCACGATATCGACCTGCTCCGTTTTATCACGCACCGCAACATCCTGGACAAGGCGATCTTCAAATCCCGAAAAATCCACAATCACCATGAGGACAATGCCGTCCTCTCCTTTGAACTGGAAGATTCCATCATCGCCGATATCACGACCAACTGGCTGACGCCGTTTAAAAAACGAAAGATCGAGGTAGCGTGCAAAGAGTCTTACCTTGAAGCCGATCTTATCTCACAAAGTCTTACCGAATACTCCGATTATCATGTCAACAACTCCTATGTATTGCGCGGATGCCATATTAAAAAAGATGAACCACTGCTCAAAGAGGTTGAAGCCTTCATTCACTATCTTAAAACTGATGAGCGCGGTTCACTCGCGACCATCGAAGACAGTATCATCACGCTGGAAGTGGCAACCGAAACATGATCCATCCGACTGCACTGATCGATCCTGCCGCTTCTGTCGCTGATGATGTGACAATCGGTCCGTTTTGTCAGATCGGTAAAAACGTTATTATCGAAAAAGGCGCCGTTCTTCAGGCACATGTCATCATCACGGGTCCGGTAACACTCAAAGAGAATGTCAGACTCTTCTCATTCGTAAAGATCGGCAACGGCAACGCTTCCATCTCTGTCGGCGAAAACAGTCACATCCGTGAATTTTCCCAGATCGGAAACCAGAATGAGACATCCTCTTCCATAGAGATCGGCAGAGACAACTTCATCATGGCCTACGTCCAGCTCTATCCCGGTGTAACACTCGGTGATGCATGCATCCTTACCAATACCGTTACCCTTCTGGAAGATGTGACCTGCGAAGAGAGAGTGATCGTCGGCGGTCTCACTACAATAGAGGCCGGCAATACCATCGGTACAGGCGTGATGATCGGCGGAGCCTCCTACATTACCCACGACATGCCGCCTTACTGTCTTGTAGAAGGAAACCGGGCGACCATTAAAGGGTTAAACAACATTGGCCTGAGACGTCTGCTTGACAACAGAGAAGATATAAAAGCGATCAAAGCGGCCTTTATAAAGATATTTCGCAACACTGTTGACAAAGAAATGGCAAAAGAACTTGCAGAACAAAGCGATAATCTCTATGTAACAAGACTTGCCAGCTTTGCTGCCACGTCCAATATCTGATCTGTTTTTTCGAGTTTATTCGCTTTTGACACCCCGGCTTTCAAGCTCGAGCTCACTTGCCCTCTTGATAATCTTGTTTTTGTGGATCTGCTTACGTATCTCACCGTGACGGTAGGACTCACAGTGATCATAAAGTTTTCGACCCTTCCGTTCAGCTTTCATCGTATTGAAGGTCTCACCGGCATTTTTACACGCTTCACTGCCATCTTTAATGAGTTGATCCATCTCTGCCGCAGCTGCTTTATAATCTTGTTGAAGCTGTGAAGTCGTCTTCTCTTTACAGTAACGTTTTTGATACTGTTTGGCTGAGTACTCGGTACTGTATGCATTGGCACTCAACGCAAAAAGCGCTAAAGAGAGTACCGCTAAAACAATTTTTTTCATATCTACTTACCCCTGTTTTTTTAATTTGACTTCTTTGATCTTGTTTCTAAAGTCCTGAATATTTGTACCACCGTTCAAGTGGCCGATCTTTTTTCCCTCACTATTGAGAAAATGAAATGTCGGTGTTCCCACATACTTCATCGCCTGCGGAACACGGTCATCATTGACATCGATATGAACCCAGACAAACTCAGGCGTAATCTCATCAACCAGATCATCATCTTCAAAGACTATATTTTCCATATACCAGCAGGCATCGCAATCCTCTCTGGAGAGCATGACCAGTACCATCTTCTGCTCTGCGGCAGCCTGCTCCAAGCCCTTGTCATAGGAGTCTGCCCACTCCGGTTCGGCAAACAGTGATAGACATAAGAGCAGTGATAGCGTTAAAAGTTTTTTCATGAATATCCTAAAGTTGATTCAAATGTGAAAGAAATTCTGCCGGCGGCTTGAAACCGACAAGTTCACGACCTTTCATCTCACTGCCCTCTTCATCAAAGAAGATGATCCCCGGAGGGCCAAAAAGGCCGAAACGTTTAGTAAGCGCTTTTTGGGCATCGCTGTTATCGGTCACATCAGCCTGGACCAGTACAAACTCGGACATCTTCGCTTTAACAGCCGGATCGGCGAAGGTGATCTCTTCAAGCTCCTTGCATGAGACACACCAGTCAGCATAAAAGTCAAGCAGGATTTTTTTGCCTTTTGATTTGGCAATTATCGCTTCAAGTTCACTCTCCGAACCTATAACTGTAAATTGTGCTTCTGCAGGAGCAGCCTCTTCACAGGCCGTTGTCATCATACTTTGCGGAGCGGTTACTTTTGCAAGCGGATTGAGCAGGCTTGAGCCGCCGGTAAACCCGCCGATAAAAAGCATCAATGCATACATAAAGATCAGGACCCCTGCCGCTTTTTTGCTGGCCAGTCCACATCGGACACACTCCTTGCCAATAGCTTCAAAAGCGCCAAGGTGAACCGCGACAAAGACCAGCAGGAAAGAGGTTAACAGCAGTGTTACAGGAGCCGGGACGATACGGCTTATCATCCAGATCGCCACACCGATCAGCAAGACACCGAAGAAGGCTTTGATGTTTTCCATCCACTCACCCGGACGCGGCATAAACTTACCGGCTGTCGTCCCGACGATAAGCAGCGGTACACCCATACCGATACTGAGTGCAAACAGTGCCATACCGCCAATAACCGCATCGCCTGTCTGTCCGATATAGATCAAAGCTCCCGCAAGCGGTGCCGCAACACAGGGGCCGACGATCAATGCCGATAAAAAGCCCATAATAGCCACACCGGCAACGCCGCTGTGACTCTCCCCCGCCTTGGTCAGGCGCGACTGAAGAAAATTTGGCAGCTGCAGTTCATACATGCCAAACATGGATAAAGAGAGCAGCACAAAGAGCAGTGAAAACGAGATGATCACCCATGGGGTCTGAAAAGCCGCCTGAAGGTTTGCACCAAAAAGGCCGGCAAGCACACCGGCAATCGTATAGGCAACCGACATAGCCAGCACATAAACAAGCGAGAGGAAAAAGGCACGTTTAACGGTAATACCGTTCCCCTGCGAAACAATCACACTCGAGAGGATCGGGATCATCGGGAAGATACAAGGTGTCAGTGAGAGCAGCAGTCCAAATCCAAAGAAAGTGAGCAGGATCAGCCCGATATTGCCCTGCTTGATCGTTTCAGCGATCTGGTCTGTTTCAGATACTACATCCTTGACCTCGGCAGGTGCGACAACTGGTTCAGCTCTCTTTTTTGTCAAAGCAGCGAGTGAAGGCAAGGCAGCTTCCGGGAGCTTGGCCGTATCGACCTGAAAAGTAAAGCTCTTCTCTAACGGTTCATAGCAGAGCCCCTTTTCAGAACACCCCTGAAAGCCAAGCAGAAGTGTGACCTCTTTCACTCCGGTGAGACCTGCTTCTTTGGCAAGAGTGATCTCAAGATGGACCGGTTCAAGAAAAACCTGTTCACCATGATGCTCTACCGACTCGCTTATCTTGAGATCTTTAATGATAACGCCACTACCCTCTTTAAGTACTGCCTTAAGATACTCTTCATAGATATAGATCTCTTCGGCAGGTTCGATCTTGGCGTTGATACTCAAATGGCTGTCGCTGAGTGTTGCCGATGGGGTAAACGCTTCATCCGGCATTAAAAATTTCATTGGCGCAGAAAAAAGTGTGACGGTAAATAAAAAGAGTATAAGCAGTCTTGACAAACGGTTCTCCTGATTTTATTGTTATGATTTTATCTAATAAAACTGTGATTTTTATCCATTTTACGAAGCAAGTTCATCATTTAAAAAACTTTCAGTACACTATCAGCAAAAAAAAGAGTAGTACATTATGAATTTTCGCACCTATTTACATGCTGTCGGGACCGGGGTCAAAGGCAACCGTGATCTTACTTATGAAGAAGCTCAGGATATGATGCGCCAGATCCTCGACCAGAGTGTATCTCCTGAAGAGATCGCCGCTTTTTTACTGGGATGGCGTCTTAAACCGGAAACCATTGATGAATTTCGCGGGGCACTGCATGTCTGCGACAGCTATATCACCCCACAGAAGGTCGAAAACTCCATTGAACTGGGCTATCCATTTGACGGCAAAGCCAAGAACCCCTATATCGTTCCGCTTGTAGCCAAAATACTCGAATCGACAGATCTGCATCTCGTCCTCACCGGCGATCTGCTGCAACCGGCAAAAGGGGGCATTACTACCAGGGATATCATGCAGCAGATTGAACCGGGTTCGCATCTGCACTATTTTGACCGCAAAGATTTTTTTCCCGAACTTCATAACCTTACGCAGATACGTCAACGCCTAGGTCTGAGAACTGCCTTTAATACGATCGAAAAACTCACGTATATCGCTGAGAGTCCCTATGCGCTCACCGGTGTTTTTCATAAACCCTATGTCCAAAAATATATTGATACTTTTGCCGACCGTTACAAGCGTTTTGCACTGATACAGGGCAATGAAGGGACGCCGGAACTATTCAGCAAAGGCCGTCTCTGGATCGCCGAAAACGGCGAGGTCAGCGAAACCATCATCGATCCTGAATTTTACGGAGTCAATTACAAAAAATCATGGGAGAGGATCACGCTGGAAGAGTCCATCGCACAGATCAACAACCCTTCAGATGAGTTTTTGAAGCTGGCAAGACTCAATGCCGCAGTACTGCTTTTTATTACAGGCAGATCGGATGATATCGGCAGTGCCTATGAGGATATCTCCCGTTAAAGGGTGTAAAGTAATATTAATGGCTGAAATCCACCCTGTTAATCCAACTTCCAAAAAAAGATATAAGGTTCATCACCTGAACTGAACAGTTCATTTTCATTGATAAAAGAGATGTTCGTCACGATCCTGTCGTGACCGACAAGACGATGGCTTTCTTGAGCTGTTCGGGTATTAAACACCTGCAGGTCACTCTCTTCTCCGCTGGAGTAGACGCCAATCTTTCCGCTTGGGCTCAAGCCTACACAGTAGACAAGAAAATCACTCTTGAGATGGTATGATCTTCCCTCCTGCAGATAGACCCCTACACGCCTGTCCTGACCAGCCGTAATCACCGTACCCTTACTGTGAGCCACTTTGTATACGTTATCGACATTTTCTGAAGCGAGGACATGAAGGACTTTAGCCTGTTCAACATCCATCAGCGTCACTTCGCCACTCTCATCGGCAGCGATCATCTTCGTACGGTCTTCACTTAGTACGACATCGGAAAAGGCACCCTGGGCAATCTGGTGTTTGTAGGCACTGTAACCGTCTGAAAGATCATAGAGCATCATCTCATAGGCAAGCGTCCCGAACATCAGCCGCTCATCATCAATAAAACGGGCCTCTTTGATACAAAGCTTGTCTTTGGGACCGATAATCTGTTCAAGACGTTGGCCGTCATGCATCCAGACATTGCGATATCCGTTATTTCCGGTACTGACAATCACTGTCTTTCCGTTGCGGCGATCGACACTCAGAATTCTTGGAGCTATCGGCTCACCCACATGGTCATAAAGTGGCTCAAGCACTATCTCGGCGATCTTCTTACGACTCCCCAGATCAAAGACATCGACTGTCCCTATGTCGTTGGAGGCATAGAGTTCAAGACCATCAATGACAAAGTCGGTTACTGCACCCTGTGACTGCAGGCGAAAGAGTGGCTTGATATCTTTGGCAGAAGCTGTCATGCAGAGGAGCATGAGCATCGTAGTAATAAAAAAAGTCTTCGCAATAGAATTAAACATGACGGCATTATATCCTGCAACTTTTTGATTGAGCTTGTACAGCGGGGCAATCCTCTTCATTGTGATATAATCTAATGTATTAATGGTCTACGAGGTAATATTATGAAACCCTATCTTCCTCTCTTACTTGCGAGTACCCTGCTTTTTGCCATCGATTCGGATGAACTGCGCCAGAAAGCTTTTGCCAAAGGTCTGCTGAGTATGCCGACCGATTATGAAAAGCTCAAAGCGGTGGTAGATGACCCGGAAAATCCGATGACGCCGGAAAAACATAGACTTGGGAAAGATCTCTTTTTCGACAAGGACCTCTCCAAAAGCCGGAAGATCGCCTGCGCCAAGTGTCATGACCTGGAGCTTGGCGGCGAAGATGGTCTGCCGACGGCAATCGGGCATAACAAGCTTCCAAACCCCCACCATCTCAACTCACCGACAGTCCTCAACACCGCCTTTTCAAAGCACCTCTTCTGGGACGGACGAAGCCCTACCCTGCGTGATCAGGCCAAGGGACCGACACAGGCCCCTTTTGAGATGGCTTCCACACCAGAACTAGTAGAAGAGCGTGTCAAAGAAAAACCAAAATATGTAGAGCAGTTTAAAGCCATCTACGGCGGTGATAACCCTGTAACCTTTGACAATATCACCAAGGCGATCGCCGTGTATGAAAAATCACTAATTACCCGTGACAAGTTCGACGCCTTTCTGGAAGGCGATGACGATGCCATGAGCGATCAAGCAAAACGGGGATTGGAACTTTTCATCGACATAGGCTGTAAAGGGTGCCATTTCGGCCATGGTGTCGGCGGGCAGAAGATGCAGAAATTTCCGCTGCGTGACTACAATGCACTCATTGACCTGACCATGGTCTATAATGAAAAGACGAAGAAACGGGAGTTCAAAAGCCTCAAGCTCAACTTCAAACCTTACCACCCCTACCCGATTGAGAACCGGGGCGGATTTATGGGCAGAGACGGTACACAGTACTTCCGCGTACCGATATTGCGCAACATCACCCAGACTGGTCCCTACTTCCATAACGGTGTAGTCAAAGAGCTTGATGATGCGATCTTTCTGATGGGACGAAACCAGCTTGGTCTTGACCTGACACAAGACCAGATCGATGCCATAACAGCCTTCTTCAAAAGTATGGAAGGTGATCTTATCGAGTATGATATCCGCTAACCGATGAGAGGGATCATACAAAGACTCTGCTGGATACTGCTCTTTGCAGCAGTACTACAGGCTGAACATATAAGCTGGCAGGGCAGTTACGATCAGGCCCATCAAAAAGCGCTCAAAGAGAACAAGCTGCTGATGGTACTGCTCATCGACGAGAATTGCCCGTTATGTCATAAGATGCTGCGTACGACCTTTATGGATCAGCCCTATATTAAAAAAATAAATGAGAAGTTTGTATCGGCATTGGTGAGAAAAGGGCAAAAGGAGAGCTATCCCATCGAGATGCTCTATACCCTGGAGTATCCATCCGTTTTCTTTTTAAACGGTGAAGAGCTTTTTGTTGGCGAGAATATATACGGGTATGCCGATGCAGAAATGTTTGGAGAGCTGCTAGATACTAACGCAATGCTCGATTGATCGCATTTTGCAACTTGCTAAATTCCGATTTACTATCTGATGAGATGGTAAAAGAAGATCCATCAAACGTAATGGTGGCTGAGATAGCATTCTCGCCTTGCATCTTTTCAGCAATAAGTGCATTGCTTTTATACTCGGTCATGACCCATCCACAGTTTTTACCTACAGTTTTTATAACATCATGCATCTGCTTTTGAGATAAATTCACTGTTGGAGATGGCATCAGTTCCGGTTCGGTTATGCCTCCGGATGAGGAAGGTTTTGCTCCCCCGCTCATCAACCATACGACATAGACCATTACAAGGATCACTCCAAGTACTTTTTCCATATTAATGTGAAGATTCTGCCGAGAGCTGCTCTTCGATGGCATCCTCTAGGTCACCTGCATTGTCTCCATGGATCTCATATCCATGTCTGCTGAGTTTGATACTGACTGAGGCTTCATCATCACCAAATTTTTCTGCCAGGATCTCATTGCTTTTAAACTCAGTCATTTTCCAGCCTTCAGCTTCTCCAGCTGCCATGACAGCCTTATGCAGCTGCTCAACTGTAACATTTTCGACATGGACCGCATCCGCATGTTTTGCATCTCCTGCTGAAGTATCAGCCTCTTTAGAACTACATCCCACCATCAAAAATGCAGATATCACTGCTGCCGAACCAATCTTCATCATCTGTTTCATTATCACTTCCTTTTAAAAAATAATAGTTCATAATAAGAGATTTTTAATAAAAATTCTCTTTATTTCACATCTACACAGATGCAATCTGGTTATTTGTTTCATAATCTTCAAACATGTACTATTTTTGACAATATCTGACACTATTTTGATGATTTGAGCAGGATATTTTCTATAATAAACACATACATGACAATCTTTTGAGAAAGTGAATTACTAAGCATCTATTTTGTAATTTTATAGATATAATAAGTCCAAAAAAAAGGCTCTACTTGGACATTCAGGTCAATGATTTAACTATTTTACTGGTACTCACCTTTCCCATGTTTATTTTTACTATCTATCCGGCAGTCAAACTTGGGGATTTTCTGGAAGAAAAATATGCCATCAGTGAAACACAAAAACGGGGAACGGTTGCAGCCGCAACATTTTTAGGTGCTTTTGTACTCGCCCTCTTTCTCAAATATTTTTAGCCTTTGGAGTCTCTATAATGATAAAACAACTGCTTGCAGGTTTAACACTTACCTCTTTACTTATTGCCGGTGATCTTACACAGGCTTACAACGCTTTTCAGAACAAAGAGTACGCCAAAGCCCTCTCCCTCTATACTGTTGAAGCCAAAAAAGGTGATGCAAAAGCGCAAAGCGCCGTAAGTTACTTCTATTTCAACGGATTGGGAACATCAAAAGATATTGATCAAGGGCTCTCATGGCTGACAAAAGCCGCTGAAAATGACAATGTGACCGCCCAGTTTGACCTTGGCATGATGTACCTGAGCGGTGCCCCTGTCGGCCAGGACTTCACTAAAGCCCTTCCATGGCTTGAACGCGCTGCGACAGCCAACCATACAGAGGCACAGTACAATACCGCCTTGATGTACTACCAGGGTGACGGCACCGACAGTAATGTAACCAAAGCGGCGCAATACCTTGAAAGTGCTGCGCAAAGCGGTCATCCTAAAGCTCAAGCATCAGTAGGACGTGTCTATATGCAGCTGGTCAAGTTTGACGAAGCGATACCTTGGCTCGAAAAAAATGCCAGAAGCGGCGACAGTGAAGCGGCTTACCTGCTCGCAGAGGTGTACTGTTCCAAGGAGGAGTTTGGCAAAGCCAAAGGGTGGACACAACTGGCGATCGACGACGGATATGTGGCTGCTAAAGAACTTTGGAATAAGTATAAGTTAGAAAAATATTGATTATAATATAAAATACAGTAAAATGGTACTGATTTGACATTTTGGAGTTTCCCATGAAAATAGCAGTTATCTTCTTATTGCTTTTGAGCTTAAACATTCAGGCCAAGTACTACGACAGTGAAAGCTGTAACGAATGCCACGAAGACATCTATTATGAGCACACCAAGTCAATGCATCATAAATCTTCACTTTTTGCAGATGAAGTCCACCGCAAGATGAAAGAGACGATCTCCAAAGATAAATATGCCTGTGCATTATGTCATATGCCGGCCACTTCAAATCTTGCAGGGATCATTCGCGGGATTGATCAGCCAAACCCGAATGATAAACGTCAAACCGATGGGGTATCGTGTGCTTACTGTCACCAGATCAGCAAGATCTATCACGGTAAAACCTACAATATAAACTTTTCAAGCGCCAAACATGATGAGAAACCGACCATGTTTGGAAACCTGGAGAGACCGGACGACAGCGATAAACACCATGCCGAACACAATGAGATCTACAAAAACAGCGAGGTATGCATGGGGTGCCACTCCCATAAGGAGAATGTTCATGAGATGCAGGTCTGCAATACGCTCGACCAGCACGGGAAGACAAGCGACTGCATTGGCTGCCATATGCCGAAAGCTCCCGGCGGCAATGAAAAATTCAACAAGCGCGGTCGTGATGAGTATGCCACCCATGAATTTTTAGGCATTCACTCCGCTGAAATGGTCAAAAAAGCGGTCGAACTCAAACTGGCTCAAAAAGATGATCAGGTAACGCTCACTATCATCAATAAAATGGGACATAAGATCATTACCCAGCCTATGCGTCTGAAATTTGTCAAGACAGTTGTAAGCAGAGAGGGGAAGATCATCTGGAGCAACTTTGAAAAAAACCCAATGGAAGACAAGGATGCCACTTTTGCCATTGTCTTTAAAGACAGTGAGGGCCACCCAACACATCCGGGTAATGCCGTAGCATACAAGATCAATCAAAACCTCGAGGCAATGGGCACAAAAACCGTTACCTACAAGATCAATGATCTTCAAAAAGGCGATAAAGTGATATCAACCTGGGTCAGCTATGTTATCAAACCGAAAATAGCAAAAAAAATGAAGCTCAGCGATAAGGCACTATCGGAACCGATGGAAGGCTTTAGCGTAAAACTGATCGTAGAGTAGTGTCGCTTTGCTTGAGTAATTGGAAGAGAGATTGGTTGACTATCTCGGTAACTCGGAACCAAGGTTCATAAAAACTTTAATATAAAACTGAGTTTTGAGTTACTGTGGATTAACTATTGTTTTACGTTACTTATTGTATACTTTTGTCAGATAAAGAGAATGAACTACATAATAGTCTCATTTCTTCTCCCTTTAACTTTTTATCTATCAGGCACCGGTGTTCAGCCCGGTACCTACTTCTCGAACCATTGTAGTTGTTCGCGCAGCTCAACAACTTTTCCAACTACGATCAATGCCGGCGTAGGAACATCTTTGGCTTTTTCTACAATATTTTCCAACGTACCGACCACGACACTCTGATCTGGAGTTGTTCCTCTGGAAATTACAGCACATGGGTAATCTTTTGCTTTTCCAATTTCCATAAGCTTTTTGCTGATCTTAGGGAGGTTGTGCAGACCCATCAGAAAGACAATAGTATCATCCGTTTTAAAGTTGTTCCATGGAATCTGCGAGGTCTCTTTATTTGGCGATTCATGACCGGTGACAACGCGAAAAGAGACCGCAACACCACGATGTGTTACCGGGATACCTGCATAAGCCGGTGCACTTACTGCCGAGGTGATTCCTGGAATGATCTCAAACTTAACTCCTCGCTCAAAAAGGTATGCCGCCTCTTCACCGCCGCGTCCAAAGACAAAAGGGTCACCCCCTTTAAGGCGTACGACATTTTCATACTTTAATGCATTTTGGTAGATAGTCTCATTGATCACATCCTGAGGCATAATATGTCTGCCATCTTCCTTTCCGACATAAACGAACTCGCAGCCGTTTTTGGCTTCTTTTAGAATATCAGGATTGGCAAGACGGTCATAGATGATTACATCGGCCTCTTGGACTACACGAAGTGCCTTGAGCGTTAAAAGCTCCATATCTCCAGGACCGGCTCCTGTTAAATAAACATTACCCATTATTTTTTTTCCTCATAAATAAATATACCCGATGGTTTTTTGATTTGGAACATTTCTCTACTTACATACCAACTTTTTGTATCGATAACAGCAATTTTATTTGCGTCATTAACGGATACATAAAGGTTTGGTCTTATATTTGACCATCTTACATGTAAAACTTTGCCATCAAATTCAAATCTTTTAATGATTTTCAGAGTTTTAGTATCTATTATTTGAATTACCGGAAATTTTTTACCGCTGAATGTTACTGCCAAATATTTTTTATCAGGACTGAGTGCCGTAAAGACAGGAAGTCCTTCCGTTTCAATATTTCTTACAAATTTAAAATCAGGAGTATAAACCAGGACTTTATTGTTTCCAACTGCCGGGATAAACACATACCCGCCGCCAATACTCCAAAAACCAAAGTGTGGAACTTTCAGAACAGGTTTTCTGTCTTCAAGCAGGATTTTAATTTTTGAGTATTTCATAGTATCCAGATCAACTACACCAAAGTGATCACTTTGAAAGAAACCTGTAATGAAGTTGTTGTCCTTGATCATAGCATCAAATGGCATAACACCGACATCTTCAAACTCTTTGTGAATTTCAAAGTCCGGAAGCGCTTTGCCATAGTTTTTATCTTTTAAAACAGTGATCTTATCATTGTCCATTTGTGAAAAGATCAGATAATCTTTGTATGTTTTAATGCCGACATTTTTTGAACCTGTTTCAAATGACTGCAGAGGATTCAGGTCCCTATCCAGGATGTCTACACTTTTTTTAGCATAATTGGCAACGGCAAGAAAGTTTTTTGTTATTGTAAAACCAATAGCACTGTCACTGGTTTTAACCTCTTTTAGAATCACTTCTTTTTCCGGATCAAATTTCACAACCCACCCATCACGGCTTATTACATAACCATCTTTACCGTCAAACTTAACCACACCGTGATTCATGTTGTGCACTCCAGTCAAATGACCTCGTGTCAAGCCTTTTTCCACAATAGCTAAAGATTCACTTTCTCTCTCGACTACAAATACTTTTTCATTAGTATTGAGCATCGAAGTTATTGGATTTACACCTGCTGCATTTACACCTGTAAACATCAAAGATATAATCGCACTGCTTAGTAATAGTCTCTTAAACATATCTAGTCTCTCTTTCTTTCTTGCTCAGTTAAATAACATGAAGGGTCTTCACTCCATAAGTCACCGGTCATGGCGTATGCACGAGCCCGTGAGCCGCCGTTACAGATATCGATCTGTCCACAATCGGCGCAGATCCCTCCGATCTGTGTTCTGGGATGGATGCGAAGCTGATCAAGCAGTTCACCCTTCTGCCAGATATCACCGAAGTCCTGCTCGATGATATTTCCAATAGTTAACGGAAAGAACGGGTCCGGTCGGACATCGCCTTCACTGTTGATGTTCAGAAGCTTGCGTCCGGCACTGTTGCCGCCCCAGTTGACCAGGCGTTCACGCATTTTTTCTTTTAGCTCCGGATACTCCTGCGAAAAACGGTTTAAAAATAAAATAGCGTCCTGCTCCATATTTCCGGTAACGATCTCAATGTCACGCCCCTCCTTGTAATACTGGAAGGCCTTGTCTAAAATAAAATTGACAGCCGTGCGTCGCTGCTCTTTGGTCAGATCCATCTTAAGATTATCCAATCCGCGTCCGGAGTAGACGAGGTGCGAGATATAAATCTTAGGGATATTCTCCTCTTCTGCAAGGTTGAAAATATACTCTAAAGAGCCCAGTGTCTCTTTGGTGACGGTAAAACGGATACCGACCTTTGCACCGGTAGCGTTTGCCAGCTGAACTGCTTTTAACGTCTCTTTGAAAGCACCTTTGAGTCCACGGAAATAGTCATGGGTCGGTTCATCACCATCGATACTCACACCGACATAATCAAAGGTGTCGACAATACGCTGTACATTACCCTTGGTAAAGTAGAGTCCATTACTTGAAAGATAGGTGATAATCCCGTTATCTTTACAAAAATCAGCGATCTCAAAGAGGTCTTTGCGAGTTAACGGTTCTCCGCCTGAGAAGATGATGAACTTGACCCCGTTGGCTTTCATCTCAAGAATTGTCTTTTTGATCTGCTCGGTAGTAAGGGTATCGACTTCATCCAACGTTGATTTCGAGTAGCAGTGCATACAAGAGAGGTTACATCGGTTTGTAAAGTTCCAGATAGCTATCGAACCGTTTAAAATACGTTCAGGCTTGCTTTCAACGACTGAAGCAATTAAATTAGAGAGTCTAAACATTATTTGCCTTTGTAAGAGAGAACATAGTTTGCTACTAAGTCCAACTCTTCATCATTAAGTTTTAATTGGGTCATCACGGTACGTTTATAACCAAAGGCTTTATACATGGCTTTTGGTTCAATAACATAGGCCTTAATCTCGTCTAAAGTACGCTTTGAAGCGATCTCCGTGAAGGGAGGTCCAAACGCCACCGCGCTCTGGTGATGGCATCCCCAGCAATAGGTCTCAAAAACTTTTTTTCCGTCTCCCATATCACCGGCAGACAGAAGGGTGCCAAACAGTACTGCACCCATCATAGTATTGGTTAATAATTTCATTTAATCTCTTAATCTGTAACTGAATTTTGTATTATATACGAAGATATATGATAGAAAAGCCAGTGTGGTAGTAAAATTTTTGTATTTGGAAAAATTGTGTAGTTTTAAGAGATTCTTCTCCCGCAAGGGGAGAAGAAGTGCAATTATGCACCTGGGATAGTTTGTCTGTGCTCGATAGAGTAAGTAAACGTAGGTGTTGTAAGACCTTTGATATACTTAACAAATTTACCAGTTTTAGCTTCGTAAATACCGATACGGCCTGCATTCCACTCAGAGATCATAGTCCAGTGACCATGGTTCGCTGGTTCAGCGTGGAGGATACGAGGAGTAATCGCTTTACCTTTAGCATCTTTAACAGTAGGAACTTTCCAGCTGTAAAGTGTTTTGTGAGTTACAGGATCTGTAACTGTACCTTTTGTTTTACCAACAGTAATGATTCTGTCTAGTTCAAGAGTCTGCTTGTTAATCAAGTGAACTTTGTTCCAGTTAGCTTCGCCACCAAGTACATTATCTGCCCATAGGAATGGAGTGTGCTCAGATGTACCGATGAAGAGTCCACCACCACCAATAGGAATTTGACGAACAACATCAAAGTTGTCATCCCAGATTGTTACCTGACCAAGATTCATGTTAACAGTAGCACCAAGTTGTTGACCCAGTTGCTCGTTGTACCATGAAGAACCTTGTCCCGGGTGCGGCTTAGCAGCTGGACCTGTATATATCTTAGTAACTAGAGATTTAGTTTTGAAGTCAACGACACCGACAACATCAGAACCCTGAGATGCGATGAACAGGTAACGACCAATCTCTTTACCTTCATTCAGGAAACCATCGTGAAGAATTTTACCAATGTTTGGAATATCACCAACGATTGGGAATCCCTCTTTAGAGTAATCTACGATATAAACGTGACCACCATCTTTAAGTGCGAACGCAATGTACGGACCATATGGAGTATCGAAGATACCTGCAACACGAGATGAACCGATGTTACCATCAGGGTCGATTACACTTGAAGTCGGGTAAACTTTAAGTGGCTCAAGTGTCATAGCGTCCATAAGAATCGCACCACCTGGCGTGTAGTTACCAGCCATGATGTATTTACCATCTGGAGATACCGCAAGACCACGTGACTCAGAACCAACCTGAGTTTGTGCAATTTTCTGTTGACCCGGAGTGTTAAGGTCGAACATTGTTACAAGACCTGAACGAGAGATCGAGTAAGCATAACGAGGCTGACGTTTGTTGGTTACAGTTACGTGAACCGCAAAACCAGCCGGGTGTTTAGAAAGAATTTTACCTGTTGTACCGTCAACGAATGCAACACGTTCTGCGTCACGCTCTGTTACGAAACAGATATCTGTGTTTTTCTTAACATCTGCAGCTGTTGGATACTTTTTGAAGAATTTCATTCTGTCATTAAGTGGTTTCCAACCTGCTTTAACACTGTCAAGTGTCAACACAGACATTTTCTTGCCTTTAAAGTGTTGAAGGTAATCAACCATTTTATCGGCATCAGCTTTAGAGAATTTCTCTTTAAACGGAGGCATAGCTGTACCAGCTACACCATTTAATACAGCTTCAGTAAGTTTATAAGCATTTTTCTTGCCAATGACGTTTGGACGAAGGTCTGAACCAACTCCACCTTCATGGTTTGGACCGTGACACCCTTGACACTCACGCTCAAATACTTTCTCTACATCCATTTTGGACACATCAGCAAATAGACCACTAGAAACTACCGCTAATGCAGCAACTGAAGTAACAACTTTGTTTAATCTCATTTCTTCTCCTTTTAATCAGATTAAGCACTGGCCCGAAGGCCGTGCCAACAAACTTAACCCTCTTCTGCTTCGATACGGGCTTTTTCCTGCTTGTAGATCCAAATCATTGGAAGTACAATCACCGTATGAAGGAAGATGGTCAAGGTCAGAGGACCTTGATTTAACCATCCAAAAAAACTTGGAACAACGTCTGTAAATGGTTCAAACATCATAAACTCCTTATCTTGTATGATGAGCAGCTTTTCCGATGCTCAACAAGTCTTTGACTAAGAACAGGAAACCTAAGAATGTTATAACACCCATAATAAGTCTCCAATCCATTGCCTGTGCAAACCACATACCGCTTTGACCGTCAAAGTAACCGGCCCATGTAGCGCCCATCTGTGCACGAGATATCATTACCTGACCAAAACCTGCAATGAGCAGCGCTACGGTCATACCAACCACACCACCGGTGATCATCGATGTTGCCCAGATGGTTGTTTTCGTATTTTTCATAACTTTAATGCCGTTACTACCCTGGACAGCCAGATAGAACATACCGATCAGGATCGTCGCATAAGCACCAAAGAATGCCAGGTGACCATGTGACGAAGTCCATTGTGTACCGTGCGTATATAGGTTAATCTGTGGCAGAGTATGGAAAAAGCCCCAGACACCGGCACCAAGGAAGTTACCAAATGCATTCAGTACGAACCAGGTAAAGGCCGGAACATTTTTAATTTCGTGAACTTCGCCTCTACCTTTTTCAACACCGCACTCTTTACCCCAGTCATAAAGGACGTGGATAAACATCGCAACCAACGGAAGCGGCTCAAGTGCGGAGAACAGTGCACCGATTTCCCACCAGTACTCAGGTGTACCGATCCAGAAATAGTGGTGACCAAGACCAAGAATACCGGAACCAAACAGCATGGCTACTTCGATCCATAGCCACATCTCAACCGTTTTACGGCTGGCACCGATCATTGTGATCAGACCATAAGCAGCGATCGCACCAACATAGACTTCCCATGTTGCTTCAACCCAAAGGTGGATAACCCACCACCACCAGAACTGGTCAACAGAGATATTGTCGGTAAAGAACATACCTGCAAGATAGAGACCTGCGAAAGCAAGCATATCTGCCATCAATACAGTAATAATACCGGTCTGATTTCCTTTGATACCTGTCGCAAAAAGATTGAAAACAAATCCAAGTGCCACTACAACAATACCAAAGTCTGCCCAGCGAGGTGCTTCAATATATTCGCGTCCCTCATGGATAAACCAGATAGAGGCTTCCGTAGCAGGCCCGACTTGAATAAATAGGTAAACAAGAACAACAACAGTAACAGCTGCTGTAAAAACAAAGAAAAGAAGTTTACCGATCTTGATACCGACCGTTTCAATCCCTGTTTCATCCGGAAGCAGCCAGTAAACCGCACCGAACATTGCAAAGACCATCCATACTACCAGTGCATTGATGTGCAACATTCTCGCTACAGAAAAGTCAAGAACTTCAAACAAGAAACCTGGCATGACGTACTGGATAGCAGCCACAAGACCAAAAAGCAACTGAGCACCTAAAAGCGTAGCTGCAACGGTAAAGTACCATGTCGCTAACTGTTTTGATTCACTGCCAACACCTGTTAAATGACTACTTGCCATGGACAGCTCCTTTTATTTTTCCGAAGTTTCTTGGGAAACCGTTTGTATCAATAGATGACATATGTTTCAAGAAAGCGACAAGTCCTTTAGCCTCTTCAGCAGTAATACCAAGATTTGGCATCATACGTGCATGCGTAGGGTACTGTGAAGGATTTATCAAAAACTCTGCCATTGCTTCTTCTTTTGTATTTTTTCCTGTCATTGCCTGCAAAGAGCCTTCTGGTCCCCATGCCGGGTCTAACCATGATTTTGTAAGGTCCGGAGCATAGTATGCACCATTTCCAAGAAGCGTATGACAGTTCATACAGTTTTTCGACTGTGAACCCAGTTTACCCAGGTGAAGCAACTCTGCCGCTTCCTCTTCAGACCAGTCGTCACGTCCAAAGAATGTCTCTTTTTCACCGATTACCGGTACTTCATGTCCACGTGTTGTGTCCATTTCATAAGTAATCTTGTAGTTAATGACCGTTGGGGCCGGAACCCGTTTAGTCACACCGCTTTGCAGGTCGGCATCGGTACCCATTGAAATCTGTGCAGACGTATCAAACGTCAGCCAGATTAAAAGGATAGATGCAAAACCCGTAATCCAGGCAGCAGAACGTTGCCAGAAACGATTATCGCTCCATACTGATCTTTTAGCCACTTTCACTCCTCGTTAATGTATCGCAGTCGTTACCGACTGCTTAATGTTCATTTGCCTGATGGACTTTATCGACCATATAGTAGATAGCATGCGGCAATAACAGGTAACCAACCATGGTCACCATAAGTGCTTTTTGCGTAAACTCTCCTACATGCATCATAGTACCCATCAGCCATAAACAGTAAGCAGTCAGTCCCCAACCCAGATATGCAAACGGCATCATCCAGCTTTTGAGTGCACCCAATTTGACAAAGGTGAAAACGATTGCGTAGACCGCTCCAAAAATCATTACCGCCATGGAGGTAAAAACTAAAGGCACGAAGTCATCCAGTGCAATTTCATGTAACATGACCGGGTCAGTGATTGGTGCCAACATAATTCTCTACCTCACATTCGTATTGTATTTTAGGATTCGAGAGTTATTTTATACGTTAGAAATTTAAATCTAGTTGATATATGTCAATAACGCATATTAATAATTATATTTAAGATAATTTTACTCTTTTGTTACTTTTTGAAATAGTTTTTCCCTCTAAGTTTCATAAGATTTTTTTAAGTTTGTAAAAAAATATCTATTTTGACAATTTTTGACAAAGTGTTACAGATTTGAACGATAAAACGGATCAAAATCCATAAAATGCCCTGTACATTGGAATCAAGTCGTGTCAGTCAGCTTCCAACTTTCTATTAACATATAAATAAAAAAAATAGTTGGCAATCATTATTTAAAGGACTCCAACACTGTTAAATGTAGAATAATGTTAAAAATAGTCTTAAAGAGAATATTTGTTTTTTTTAAGGTTTAATGGGGAATTGATACTCAATCCTTTGATCAAAAAGATTGATCAAAGCTTAAGCTTAAGAAATCTTAAGCAAAGCTCTTGGAAGAGATATGATTACTGTTCTATTTGAAACAGCTCTTTTTTAAGCAGCGTGAAGGATGATAAGGCTTTATTCTTCCTCAACTGCAGCTTTTCTGCAGCTTTCGGATTGACCCTGTAAAAACCCATTCTGGCTTCAACAGTATCTCCCTTTTTCAGTGCATAGGTAAAAGAGACTTCACGGTTCTCTCCGGCTTGGATCTGTGTATCTTTTACGACACTGTCGGCTATCCACGGCATAGCCGGTTTGCCATCCTTCCCGATCACACGCGCAAAGGAGACCGCTTCAAGGTCAATACTCTTACCCTCTCTTTTAATCGACACCTTCAGCTGGGAAAGGCGCAGCGGATGTAAAAAAAGCGGATGATTCGCCTCATTTTTTACAGAAACAACAAATCCGGCATCGGTGCGTTTCAGATCAAGTTTTACATATTTGGAGAGCATTTTAGGCTTGTCATGGGCCCCCGGAAAGCCATGATAACGGTGGGTCGGTGTCTCATTCACCGTATTCATCGAGCCTTTTATCATCGGCATATGGCAGCCAATACAGGTTTGTTCATCTACTGCCTCGGCTTTAACATCAGTTCGGCATACTTCAAAGCCATGCGCGTTCTGTTTATGAGAGTGACATCCCATACACATCTTTCCATCATAATAATCATTGTTGCTGAAATCGATTTTATGGTACGGCGAACCGCTCTTCTCTGTCACCATCCCAAACCAGCTGCTCGTGATGTTAAAAGCGACATCCTTTTCACTCTCTTTTCCCTCTCGAGCCGAAAAAAGCACCTTCTCTTTTGTACTCATAATATTCTTGTTTGCCTTGGCATGCTCTTCGATACGCTCAATGGTGTGACAGCTTACGCAGGAGATGCCCTCCTCTGTCTGCGCCCTGTTCTCCTCGGGAAGCGCACTTTCGCCGGCTTCAAGCTTTTTAAGCAATTCTAGATCTGAAGGCGTATGACATTCGGCACAGCTGTACTTCTCTTTGGCTTTTAGCGGATGTTTGTCCCATACCGCTTTATGAATAGGATCGTTATAGATAGAAGCATTTCGGTGTGAAGAGGTATAAAACTCATCAAAAATAACCGGGTGGCACTTTTGGCACACTCTGCTTTGCTCAAAACTCCCCGAGGCATTCAGGGCCAGCACACCTAGCGTAAAAAACAGTATCAGGCTTCTCATCTTGACTCCAAATTATTAAAATTGGCCGAATAGTAATCTAAATGAGAGGAAATTCACTTGATATGTATCAATGGGATAAGAATTAATGAATTTAATTCTATGACAGACTTATAAGTGTCACGTCTTATAAAGTGCAGGAGTGACGGACGTGGTGAGCGGGACCAATCCCTACTCAGGCACAATCCCGTCAAACTCAATGCAGCGGGCGGTATGGAAATCGCGGACATGGTTGTCGGACTTGAGCAGGTCCCCTTCCAAACGCCATTCAAGTTTCTTGGAGATCAGGACTGAACGGGAGATGGTACGCTGCATCTTGTTTTCACAGATGATCGTTTCGCCCTCATTAAAAAGCTTTTTAACGCCCTCCATTCTTTCCGTCGTGATGTAGTAATGCGCCAGGATCATAATGGTAAGCAGTGAGCCGACACCGATCATCCCTTTTTTGAAGGCACCTTTTGGAATATTGTCAGGGTAGGTAGTAGCGATGGCGGTAACAATCAGGATAAAGATCCCGATAACGATATAAACGATTTCCAGTTCTAAAAAAAGTGGCATTTAATTCCTTTGAGTAATTGTCAAGCTTGATCTTTGTACTTTGCTTCCCACGCTTCAAATTTCGGGGAGAAGTAAGTGATCCGTACTTTTTTAAATTCACGTGAAGAGTAGAGCGGCATATAGGACTTGTACTCAATATCATTGGCGATTGAGTTGATCACTGCTTCGGTATCTTCCGTTGTTTTACCATGCACCATAGAGAAGAGGTTATAGGGCCAGTTCTCATATTTTGGTCGGAGGTAACAGTGGCTGACAGCACTGAATGCGGCCGTTTTTTCACCAATCTCTGCTCCTTTGTCCGGATCAATATCCCAGACGACCATGGCATTAGCACTAAAACCGGCTTTGCGGTGATTCAAAATCGAAGCATATCGTCGCATGACACCTGCATCCTGCAGCTCTTGCATAATCTCGAAGAAACGATCATAATCGATGCCGATCTCTTCGATCATCGCTTTAAACGGTTCACTGACGATCTCGATATCTTTTTGTGCATGCTTGACCACTTCATAATGAAGGTCACTCATCTCGATCTCTTTATGAGCCTGCTTTTTGACTTTCTCTTTTTTCGCATCTTTACCGGTTGTGTCCAGTTTGACCGAGATCTTAAAGAGCTTGAGGGTTGGGAGCATGATCGCATCGTTGGCTTCTGTCAGTTTAGCCAGAAGGTCTACTGTCTTTTCCAGTCCCAATATAGTACCAGGTTGTACAGCCAGGGTAAACCAGATGTTAAAATCATGATTGCGCTCATAGTTGTGAGAGATGCCCGGATGTGAATTGATAATCTTGACAGCCTTGTCGATCTTCTCTTCATCTATATTGAACGCGACCAGGGAAGATTTGTATCCGAGACGTTTTGTATCGAAGATCGCCGACGTCTGGCGAATGATCTTATTGGCTTTCTCCGCTTGCAAGATAGCAAGAACTTCATCTTCATCCATCCCCAACTCATCGGCGATTGCCTTAAACGGTTTGGCTACCAATGGAAACTTCTTTTGAATTCTCGATAGTATCTCTTGTGTCATAAATATATAACTTTCTATTAATTTCTCAAATGGATTGTATTGATATTTTCTTAAAGAAAAAAGAATTTTAATCACTTTCTGACGATTTTGGTTTGATATGTATCAAGATGCATCTTGAGGATGTCCTTAAAGAAATTGTGATAGAATTTCTGACTTTTAAAACCAGAGGGTTGATTATGAGTTATTTTCCGGCGTTCATCAAGCTTGACAACATGCGTATTCTGATTGTCGGCGGCGGCTATATCGCCCATGAAAAGCTCGATCACCTGCTTGATTTCACGACCGACATCTCCGTCATCGCTCCGGAGCTCTCTGCCGATATGGAAGCATTGATCATCAAACATGCTCTGCCTTATGAGAAGCGTACCTACAATGAGGGTGATATCAAAGCGTTTGGAGTCGTTATCGTTGCCGTAGACGACATTCCGCTGCAAGCAGCGATCTTTAAAGAATCCAAACTGTACAACTGCCTCTGTAATTCTGTTGACTCCGTCGACTACTGTGATTTTATCTTTCCTTCTTATATGAAAAAAGATGATCTCACCATTGCCATCTCCACCTCGGGTGCTTCACCGGCTATGGCAAAACATCTTAGACGCTATCTTGAAAAACTCATTCCGGAGAGTATCTCGGATTTTTTGAAAGAGATGAAATCTCTGCGTAAAACACTTCCAAAGGGAAAAGAGCGGATGCAGATGCTGGATAAAAAAGCGGAAAACTATATAAAAACATGGAGTAATAAATGAATGTAAAACGTGGTCTGATATTTGGATTTTTATTTGCCTTTCTTGTCGTAGGGATCTCAACGATGCAGCGGAGTATGCCTGCAACAAAAGAGAAACGGATCTACGATGCGATCAAAGTTTACATACCTTATAAACTCGAAAAGAAGGTCGGTGGCCTTGCCATCATCGACACCCGTACCGGCGACAAAGAGAAGCCAAGTGCTGCGGAAACAATGCTTCGATTTGATGAGCTGCAGGCCACCTGGGGAAAAAAGCATCTAAAAGTTATTGACAACGATGTGCATGTCATCGGTGAAAACAACCAGACCATCGTCAAGATCTTTATCGAAACACAAAAAGAGCGTGATTTCCTCAAAAGCTTTTTTGGTATCTAAAACCTCAAAAACCGTCATTCCTGCGAAAGCAGGCAGAGTGCCCTGAGGGTGAATCTAAATCCATTAATCTTACTTTACTCCCTAAAGAGATGTTCCCAACATCTCTTTTTAACGGGAGGTATCATTATCTTTCAACTTAAACGAGAGCATAAACGCTATTAACAGACAAACCAATGTCAAAGCATATAAAAACGTATAGCTGCTGAACTGCAAAATAATCCCGCCCAGAATCGAAAAGAACATCCCAAACGAAACAATGTTGATCTGCAGTGCCACATAGACCGGGCGCTTCTCTTCTGGTGCCAGGGCAAGGATCAGATTGCCCGATGCGATACGGTTGCCGTCAGTTGCCGCACCCACCAGAAAAAAGATCAGCATATACGCTGTCAGTGTCGAAGCGTCAAATGCCAGTACAACGGCCAGAATATGCAAAAAGAGGGCGATATTGGCAGTCCGTTTATTGAGACCGTTTCCGCTCAGTTTTCCCCATAAAAAATTACTCAGCATCGCACCGACCATCTGCGTCGTGATCAGCAGACCGACTGCCGTACCGGTCAGGTCAATCTTCTCCTGGGCATCAAGAATAATAAACGGCAGAGCGATCAGATAACCGTAGGCAAACAGAAAAGTACTCACCTGTACCTGTAGTTGACGGTCCTCTTTCAGGGTTAAGAAGGAGTTGTGCAGAAACTGTTTGAATGAGGTGATTTTCTTAGCTGTTTTCTCTTTGATAGGCTCCTCTATACTTCCAAAAGCGAGATAACCAAAGCCCATCAGAAATGAGCTTATAATAAACAGGTAACCAAAGCTGTAAGGCGCTTCAAAACCCTCAAGGACCAATCCCGCCAGTGTCCCGCTTATCAGTGCGCCAAAAGCGGTAAAAAACTGTCTGTATGCCATCGTTTTGCCGCGAAACTTATGGCTGAATATCTTGGCGACGATCTCTTTAAAATAGATGGCGCCAAACCCGGCACTAAAAGAGAAGAGAAAGAGTCCCAAACCGATACAAAAGAGTGTTAATGTGGGCTGTGTCTCTCCAAACAGGACAATAGCCACTCCAATAAAGAACCATGCAATAAACCGCATAAGAAACACACGGCGGAGATAGGTGAGCATATAGGGATAGCTCTGTGCTTTAAACGCGGCAAAAAGCTGAACGACGATCGCCCCGCCCCGAAGCAGCGCGGCAAAAAATCCGACCAGAACCGGACTGCCGCCAAAGTAGTTGACCATCAGCGGAAGGATCGTCGACGGCTCAGCAATCGTCGTACCGATCGCCAGAAAAAATCCGTGCAGTATGTTTTTAACATGATTGGAAAATTTATCTAAATGGCTCTGCTTTTCACTCTTTTGCTGCAATCTAAACCTTATAACAGGGCTTTTGGAAGTGCCCTTAATCTTTTGCCAAATTGTAGCACTCGAAAGTTAAGCCAAGCCATAGAGCAGTCCGATATAATCGCAACAATTAACTATCGAGGTAAATGATGGCACTACTACGCGACGACGATATAGGCAAACTGCTTTTACGGGTCAGTGTTGGTCTGCTGGTACTCTTTCACGGTGTTGGCAAAATAATCCACGGTGTCAGTGGCATCAAGTCTATGCTAAGCAGTGCCGGAATGCCCGAGTTCTTTGCCTATGGTGTCTTTATCGGTGAGATAATCGCCCCATTGATGCTGGTCATGGGCTACTACAGCAGGATCGCCGCAGCCATTTTGGCCTTTAACATGTTCACAGCCATCTATCTTGCCCATGCATCATCCATCTTCTCACTGAACAAGTTCGGCGCTCCACTCATCGAACTTCCCCTACTCTACATGGTGTTAAGCATTGCCATCTTTCTTTTTGGCCCGGGCAAGTACAGCATTAACCACAAATAAGGAAATCAGATGGCCAACGGTGGCTCTCATAGATGCCATAGGATGCAGCACCGCTATCTTCTCTTGGCTTTTTTCTATATCTGAATTTGGGGTACACTCTAAAATCCACGGTAGTTCAAGTTTAATATTCAGTTTAATTTTTAACCCCGTCATTCCTGCGAAGGCAGGAATCTACAATTGTTATGGTTAAGATTCCTGCCTTCACAGGAATGACGAAAATGAAATATAACTTAAACTTAATTACCGTGTCTAAAATCAACTTTTTTCATCTTTATGATATGATAGTTTTATCTATTACAGAGAAGGTTGTCTTATGAATACTCACGACTTCCAACAACTAATATCTTTTTTAAAAGACGGTGACCACATAAACTCGGTGGAGGAGACCAAAAAGCTTCAAGACAGAGGCTACCGCAGCGAAGAGATTATTGTTAACGGTATACACCCTGCAATGGAGCTGCTTGACAGCAAATGTACATCTGAGCAGTTTAACCTTTTAGAGCTTATGCTGGCAGGCCGTGCTGTATCTTCGGTGATAAAACTTCTGTTTACCGACTTGGAATCTTCACTCTCAACAAAACAGAAAGTTGTAGTGGCAGCCCTTGAGGGTGATATCCACGACCTTGGTAAAAGTATTGTGAAAATAGTTCTTATAGGCAAAGGTTACCAGGTTATAGACTGTGGTAAAGATGTACCTGTGGAGAAAATTATTGAGACAATTGAGAAAGAGACTGCCAAAGCTGTATGTATCAGCGGTCTTATTACCAGTATTATCCCGCAGGTAAAAGATGTAAAAACCGGATTGATCGAAAAAGGTTTTTCAGATGTTCTTGTTTTGGCGGGAGGTGCCGCTTTGAAACAAGCAAGCAAAGAGGAGCTAAATGTTGATTTTGTCGGGCAGACAGCATTTGAAGCTGCCCATTTTCTTCAAGAGAAGTTAGGTTAAGAAAATGAACAGTATAGAGAGGGTCGTAGATACCGTCAATTTTAAAAAAACCGACAGGGTTCCAGTTATTGCCCAGATAGGCGGACATAGTGCCATATTGAGCGGTTACAGATTGATTGATTATGTAAAAAGTGGCGTCGTAGCAGCAAAGTCTCAAATAAATGCACTGAAATATTACGGTTATGATGCTGTATTCGCCATATTTGACACATGTGTGGAGACTGAAGCGGCAGGCTCCACTATACGCTATAGAGAAGATATCTATCCTTCAGTTATAGAGTATGCACTAAACGAATCTACTGATTTTGACAATCTGAAAGTACCGGATCCCTACAAAGATGGCAGAATGCCCGAGATCTTGAAGTGCGTAAATATTTTAAGGAGAGAGGTGGGAGACGAAACGGTAGTTATAGGCACGGTAATAGGTCCTATGACTATTGCTACACAGCTTGTAGGGATAGAAAAAGCTTTATATATGGCTATTGATTTTCCTGATCGTTTTGAAAAACTTTTGGAATATGCAACCAAAATCGCCATAAGCTTCTCTATCGCCCAGCTCAAAGAGGGGGCACATACGATCGTTGTATTTGACCCATCAGCCTCGGGGACGCTGATACCGCCGCAGTTTTACAGAGAGTTTGTTCTGCCAAAACATAAAGAGCTGTTTGCAGAGCTTGGAAAAAACGGCTCGGCCGCAAACTGGATCCACTCTGCAGGAAAGATAACCGACATACTGAAATACTATAAAGAAGCAGGCATCAATCTTGTCAATTTCGACTGGGAAATGGAACCGGATATCGTAAAAGACGGATTGCCCGGCATCTGTATAGACGGCAATATTAAACCTCTTGATTTTGTCAACTCAACACCCCAAAATATATTTGATGAATCAAAAAGGCTTTTAAATATATTTAAAGAGAGAGGCGGTTTCATACTCTCTTCCGGATGTGAAATACCGCCGGAGGCTAAACCTGAAAATATAAAAGCTATGGTAGATGCCGTAAGAGAGCCTTGAGAATGGCTAAACTGTCTGTATCTGCCAACGACGATCACATAACTGTCGAATTTAAAAGAGGCGAATCGGTAAAAGAGATCCTGGATCAGACCTCTTTTCGGGTCCGCTCAGCCTGCAGGGGTTTTGGAGCCTGTGGCCTATGCAAGGTCAAAGTTATCAAAGGGGAAGTAAATAAGGTTGAAGAAGCTGAAAAACTTCACCTTTCGCAAGATGAGCTAAACAGTAATATAAGGTTGGGATGTCAGCTCTTCCCGGAGAAAGATCTGGAGATAAAAATTATAAACCTGGCTCCTGTATCAAAATGGAGAAGCAAAACTTTTTTCTCCAACAGCTCTATCTATAAAGAGTCAACCTTTGATCAAAATGAGTATCCATCTATTGCTGAGCCTCTGGCTCTGGCGATAGATCTGGGCACTACAAATATATCTGTTGTGGTTTTTTCCCTTAAATTTGGTCAGGTATTGGCTGAGAGGATAATAAACAATCCGCAGACAAAGTATGGCGACAATGTAATAAGCAGGCTCATCAGTGCAAATGAATCAAAGGAGAGTGCAAAAGAGCTTCAGCATATGATCATAGAGATCATAGCTGATGGGTTGATGGATATAACTACAAGGGACGTGATACGCTTAAACGATATTGTAAAGGTCGGCATCGTTGGCAACACCACCATGCTGTCGCTTTTAAGCAACAAGAACCAAAAAGAACTTTTAAATCCGAAAAAATGGGATAAGTATATCGATGTAGTCGAGTTTGATGAAAAAGAGTGGATAAAAAGATGGGGTATTAATAGAGACGCCCGGATATTAAAGATAAAGCCAATAGCCACTTTTGTAGGATCAGATATTTTAGCAGGCATCATCACTACGGGACTAATGCAAGAAAACAGGCCATCGGTACTGGTCGATTTTGGGACAAATTCCGAAATAGCGCTTTGGACCGGTAAAGAGCTTTTGGTAACTTCAGCTTCCGGAGGCCCTGCTTTTGAAGGTACCGGATTTAAGTTCGGCATGCCCGCAGTCAGCGGTGCCATATATAGTGCAAATATTAAAAACAGTGAAGAGTGGGAATTTAAAGCAGTCGATAATGACAAGATCAGCGGTATATGCGGTTCCGGGATAATAGATATTATCGCAAATTTAATTGATGAGAATATTTTAACGCAAACAGGCAGTTTCAATCAAAAAGAACAAAAATGGGACCTTCCGATAAAAGAGCCTGATCTTTACATTACAAAGCATGATATAGATCTTATTCAAAGGGCTAAAGCTGCAATAATCACAGGGATAGACATCCTGTGTAAAGAGGTCGGTATCAAAACCGATTCACTGCAAAAGGTTTTTATAGGGGGTGCTTTTGGACTGTATTTAAATATTGAAAACAGTAAAAAAATAGGACTTATACCAAATATCAAGAACAATAATATTAAAATCATAGGTAACAGTGCATTAAACGGATGTATCGATATAATCAGGTATCGTGAAGCAGAAGAGTATATAGCTCAGCTTGAAAATAAAATAAAAATTGTAAATATGTCGAAAGTGGATGCTTTTGATCTGTTATATCTTAAAAACCTGTTTTTGAAGCCTGCAGAGGAACTCTAAAATGGATAATTGTCTAAAAACATTTAACTTAGATAATTTTATTAGAACATCACAATATTTTGCCACCATAAAGAGTGATTCAAATATCTATAGTGAGGTTTGCGTTGTATTAAAAAAGTTTTTCAACATTGATATCTCATTTTTTTCACACAAAACCAAAAATGGTGAATTTGAACTGACCTGCATCTCCAAGTCCGATAAAGCGTCAAGTGATCGTAAAGATCTGCTTGAAACGCTCAAGCCAAGTCTGGATGATATTTACGATTTCGAGTTTTTGAAAGTTGAAAAAATAGCGTTCAACGGTGAAAAAACATTTATTTTCCTACCTGTATCTCTATTTAACAAGCTTCACACAATATTGGTAGTCGCCTATGAGGGCATTGAAGAGATGCCACAGGAGGGATTGAATATATTACTTGCCATCTCCAAGATTACAGGTACTTTTCTAGAGAAGCAGGAGAATGAAAAACTTCTAAAAAGCAGACAGGAACATATTGAAAAACTTTTAGATCAGGAGCAGCAGTTAAGGTCGCTTTTAAAGATCATTGCAAGTGTAAACGACCTGTTGATCACATCTGAATCTACCGAACTGCTTTTGAACAGAAGCTGTCAAAGGCTTACAGACTATCGAAAATACCATCTTGTTATGATCTTGCTTAAAGATCATAATGAGTTGTACTTTTTTACAAAAGAGCGTTCCAAACTAAATCAAATCACCAAAATTCAAGAGAGTCTAAAAGAGGGTTTTTTAAAAAATAAGAAAGTTCAAGAGAGCATAGAAAACAGTGAGTATATTCAAATTGACAATTTCCACAACTTAGACAATAAAGCCTTTACAGAAATTACGAAAAATCTAGAGATCAACAATATCCACCTGCTCCCCCTTAAAAAAGATATCAAATCTGACTCTTTTGGAGCCCTGATGGTATTTAGTACAAATCATGCAGTTTATGAATTTGCCAATGAAGAGATGCAGATGCTGCAAGAACTTGCAGGCGATATAGGATTTGCTATTGAATCTTACAGGCAAAAAGAGAGATTGATAGAGCTCAACAAAAGTATCACTACAATTTTAGATGCGACGATGGAGGGTATTTTTGTTTTTGAAAAAGGTACCTGCATAGATACAAATGAGGAAGCCGTCAAACTTTTCGAATATGATGATAAACAGGCGATATTAGGCAAAAATATTTTAGATTTCGTACAGGTTAATTCAAAAAAATCTGTAAAAGATAAAATAGATGCAAAAATTGAACACCCTTACGAGGTGACACTACTGAAGAGAAGCGGTGACCATTTCTCTGCGCTTGTCAGAACTATACATATAGTCCTGGATAAAAAAGAGAGAACGATTTTTACAGTTGTTGATCTAAGCGAAATAAAAAATAAAGATCAGATACTTTACCAGCAGAGCAAAATGGCGGCAATGGGGGAGATGATAGGAAATATTGCCCATCAATGGCGACAACCTCTCACTGTCATTTCTATGGGAGTGAATAATACCTTGGCAGATATTGAGCTCAATATGGTTGATAATGAGTCACTGAAAGAGTCATCATTAAATATTTTAAAACAGACGAGATTTCTTTCTAAAACCATAGATGACTTTAGAAACTTTTTTACTCCAAATAAAGAGAAAAGTGAATTCACTACAAAGCATAGTATCGATAAGACAATGGAACTTGTTGCAGCTTCATTTAAGACCCATGAGATTGAAGTGATAGAAGATATAGAAGTTATTCAAATTACAGCTTTGGAGAATGAGCTGACACAAGCGATATTGAATATTATAAAAAATGCAAAAGATATATTGCTTACAGTTGATAACAGAAGAAGATTGATCTTTATAAAAGTATATGAAAAGAATAAAACTGTATTTATGGAGATAATAGACAGCGGTGGCGGTGTGCCAAAAGATGTTATAGATAAAGTATTTGAACCTTACTTTACTACAAAAGCCAAAAGTCAAGGTACCGGCATAGGTCTGTATATGACTCAGTCTATTATAACAAAGCACCTTCATGGGAAACTATATGTTCAGAATGTTGAATATGAGTATGAGGGTGCAAAATATAAAGGCGCAAAGTTTACAATCGAGATACCTTTGATAGATAAAGATCCTAAAGAAGGGTAATTACTCAAAGGTAAATGTAAAGTTCTATTACAGCAAATCATCTAATAGAACGGTCTGTCCCAAACGTATAGCATTTCAAACTTGAATGGGCGAATTGAAAGAGTGCTGCGGAAGATCACCGGTTTGAAGCTGTTTCTTCCGACCATTTGATGCACATTCTCATACTAACTGATCGTTTTAACATTTCTGTTATCTTTTTTTCCCTAATGTATGCCATTCATAAATCATTACAAAGCGACATACATTATGGCAAATCGATTAGCATTTGAAGACTCACCCTATTTACAGCAACATAAAAACAATCCGGTAGAGTGGTATCCGTGGTGTGACGAAGCGTTTGAGCGGGCAAAACAGGAGAACAAGGCGATCTTCATCTCCATCGGCTACAGCAGCTGCCACTGGTGTCATGTCATGGAGCATGAGGTGTTTGAAAACGAAGAGATCGCCGCCTACCTCAATGAACATCTTATCAGCATCAAAGTCGACCGTGAAGAGCGTCCCGACATCGACAAGCACTATCAGGAGGTCCATCAGCTGCTCAATAATCGTCCTGGAGGATGGCCGACAAGTATTATTGCAACACCCAAGAACAAAGCATTCTTTGCCGCGACCTATATGCCGCCCTATCAAAAAGATCACCTGATGGGATTTGATGAACTGATCAAAATTGTTGCCACCAAAGTAGGCGAAAATGATAAAAAACTCTTTGATACCGCCGAAGAGATCCAGGGCTATCTTAAGCCATCAGCCCGCCCTACACAGGCAACAAAACTAAATGAGAGCGTTGCCAACACTTTTGTCAAGCAGGCTGCCAATAATTATGATCCGGCTTACGGCGGCTTTACCAAACAGCCAAAATTTCCGCACGCTTCAACACTCACCACTCTTCTGAACATTGGTCTGATCAACAACAATGATGAGGCCAAAAAGATGGTCGGGCACTCGTTGGAGATGATGCAGATCGGCGGGATGTATGATCTTGTCGAAGGCGGCTTCTGCCGCTACTCCGTCGACAGTGAATGGTTGGTACCCCACTTTGAGAAGATGACTTATGACAACGGCCTGCTATGTGAACTCTACGCTAAAGCAGGAATCCAACTGAACAATGAGAGTTTTATACGCACAGCAAAAGAGATCGCTGATTTCATGCTGGCGAAGATGAGCGAAAATGATCTCTTCTACTCTGCGAGTGATGCCGATACTGAAGGTGAGGAAGGGAAATATTTTGTTTACAGTGTAGATGAGACAGCCGCAGCCCTCTCCGACGCCGGTATTGCTCAGGATGAGATTGCAACGATTCTGGAAACACTGCATATCACCAAAGCCGGAAACTTTGAAGGCCGTTCCATCGTTCGTCTTGCATCGAGTGAACGCCCTGATTGGTTTGGCAGAGTCCAGGAGGTCTTAAAAGCAATACGTAACAAACATGAGTATCCCTTCATCGATAAAAAAGTACAGGTATCATGGAATGCCATGATGATCCGGGCACTCTACACCCTGAGCAGCTTTGATGAGCGCTATCTTGATGCTGCCGAAAAGAGATTGGATGCCCTACTTTCAAGCATGATCATCGATGGCAATCTCTACCACTCGACACTGATCAACAGAACACCTAAAGTCGAAGCTTTTCTTGAAGATTATGCCTATCTTGGTACGGCACTGATCGCTGCTTATCAAAGTACGATGGATGAAACGTATATCATCAAAGCCCAGCAGATGGCCAACAGCGCACTGGAGAAGTTTTACGATAATGGCCGCTGGTACTTCTCTCAGGGTGAATTTGTCACGGAAGCCGACACAACTGACAGCTCTTATCCCGGGGCTGTAGGTGTCATGGTCGACCTGCTTATAAGCCTCGGCGCTCTGTGTGAGGTCAGCTACCGCAATCTGGCCTTTAAAACCATCGAATACTACTCCTTTAAAATGGGCAAAACACCGATCTATTTTCCTTACTTTTTCAATCAGACGCTGCGTTTCATCAAAGAGGAGCGCATCATCAAAGCATCAGCGGAAACACTTCTGGAGCACAAAGCACAATTGGCCCGAACAACATACCCCTACACCCTGCTTCATGCCGATCCAACCAGTGATGGCTTTATGATCTGCGGTGTCAACAGCTGTTTTGCCACGACGCAGAACGCAGATGAGATTAACCTGCTTATCAAAGGCTCTTTTACAGGGCTTTAAACATTGACGCTCTATAATAGTCTAAAGAGCTAAAAAGGAGTAGTTATGGGTAGTAAGCGTGAGATGATCGCAGACGAACTGGATGATAAAATTGGCACTAGCAGTATAGATACAAAAGAGATTGTTCATGCAGACCGCAGGAAAAAGAAAAAAGAGCAGAAAGAAGATGAGAAACGTCATCAAAAAGGGAAGAAGAAGCGTCTTCCTGTCTGGATCAAACAAGAAGTCCTTGAGTATGAAGAGGAGCTAAAAACCCTTCAGATCGAGCTCTTAAAGATGCAAAATCACGTCAAAGACAAAGGGTTGAAAGTCCTGATGATCTTTGAAGGGCGTGACGCTGCGGGCAAGGGTGGTACCATCAAGCGTATAACAGAACATCTCAATCCGCGGGGTGCGAGAGTCGTTGCCCTCGACAAACCTTCCGATACGGAAAAGACACAGTGGTATTTTCAGCGCTACTCCCATCACCTTCCTGCAGCCGGTGAGATCGTGCTGTTTGACAGAAGCTGGTACAACCGTGGCGGCGTTGAGCCTGTCATGGGCTTTTGCAGCCAGGAAGAGCATAAAGAGTTTCTACACGAGACTCCGGAATTTGAACGTATGCTTGTCAACTCCGATACTATTTTATTGAAGTTCTACTTTTCCGTCTCTAAAAAAGAGCAGGCAAAACGTTTTAACAAACGAAAAACCGATCCATTGAAACAGTATAAACTCTCACCTGTCGATGAAAAATCGCAGGGCATGTGGGACAAATACACCATTGCCAAATATTCAATGCTGCTTGCCTGCCATACCGGCCATGCACCATGGACGATCATACGCTCCGATAACAAGAAAAAAGCCCGTATCAATACGATCAAACATATCTTGAACCATATTGAGTACCCTAACAAGATCAAAACCAAAGAGCTTAAAATCGATGGTGACATTCTCATTGGCGGTGATCAGGAGATCAAAAATATGGAGAGCAGTATGTCTTTGAAAAAACATGAGAATGAGGCAGGGTAATGAAAAAATCACTACCTCTTTTATTGATCGCTCTTGGCTTGGCTGCACTGTTTAGCGGATGTGAAAAGCCAGACTACCAGCACCCTTTACATCGTTCCAAATAAACACAACTTGCCAACTCTCTTCTAGCCCTTTTATGAGGGCTATTGTAAATATCATCGCCAAAGTACGTGAGATAGACTAACTGCACTCAACAGTGAGTTGACTTATAAGAAGTTCAGAATCTCTGCTTCTATTTGATCTTTTTCAATAATCGCAGTGTGTACGATCTCTTTTTCAAAAAGAGAACTAATCATCGTGGGTATCTCGATATCAGCTTCATGTGAGATCGATCGAAGTGCATCGATATCGTGGGTATCTTTTTCACCGGTCAAGGCATTGGCAATGGTCGGTGAGAACTTGGTCCACTCTGCCGTCGAGTAGGCAATCGTCTTGATCGGTTCGGTGCAGCAGCTCTCATAGGTCTTGAAACAGGTCGCTGTGTGCGGATCCATCAGGTAGCCATCATCAAATGTTGCCTTGATATATGCCTTGCCCTCATCACCGGTGGAGTAGTCTGCGATGAAATATCTCTGTAGCTTCTCAAGCTCAGAAGCTGTCAGTTCATAATAGTGCTCGCGATCAAGATTTTCCATCAACACTTTTGTACGCTCTGCCCCATAAAGGTCATAAAGAACACGCTCGACATTGGATGATTTCAGAATATCCATCGCCGGTGAAGTAGTCAAGATCAGTTCATCACCGCGCATATCGTATTTCCCCGTATTGATCAGGCGTGTCAGGATATTGTTCTCATTGGAAGCGATCACCAGTTTTTCTACCGGCAGTCCCATTTTCCAGGCATAGAACCCGCCAAGGACATTCCCAAAGTTACCGCTTGGGACATCAAGATAGACTTTTTCACCCATAGTGATCGCATTTTGACGAACCAGTTCAAGGTAGTTGTGGATATGGTAGATAATCTGAAAAACAATACGCCCGAAGTTAACAGAGTTTGCTGCAGAAAGTGAAATATGTTTCTCTTTGAGCTTCGATTTAAAGGCAGTGGACGCCAAAAGCTTTTTCAGTGCACTCTGCGCATCATCAAAATTACCTTTGATACCGATCACTTTGAGGTTCTCGGCATCTTCAGTCACCATCTGAAGGCGCTGAACATCCGAAGTACCGCCAGAAGGGTACATACAGGCAACCTGAACATTGGCACGGTTTTTGAACGTCTCCAGTGCTGCCGGACCGGTATCACCGCTTGTCGCTGCCAGGATAAGATAGTTTTCACCACGCTTTTGAGCAATGGACGAGAGGATCACACCAAAAGGCTGCAGTGCCATATCTTTAAAAGCTCGGGTCGGTCCATGATAGAGTTCGCTGATGTAAAGGTCATCTTTGACTTTGACAACCGGCAAAGGGTTGGATGGATCATCAAACTTGTCATACATGGAGAGCGCTTCATCAATGACGCTGCTTTCGATGTCGATCTCAAACGCTTCAAGCACGGCTTTTGCCAAACTCTTATAGTCTGACTCAAGATGAGCCTTTAGAAACCCTTCACCCAGTTCGGGCAGTGTTTCAGGGACATAAAGTCCCCCAAAAGAGGCGATCGGACTTAAAATCGCTTCAGAAAAAGTCACTTCTTCCGGATGCTTCCCGTCATTTCCACGTGTTTCTATAAATTTCATCTACACTCTTTCTTACCCATAAAAATTTAAATGGCGCATTATAGCCTAGCATGGGTTTAAAACCGCTTTTTGTAGCTATGACAATAGGGGCTCTTCCCCGTTTTCCTATAGTAATTTTGATGATACTCTTCGGCTAACCAAAACGTATCTACTTTGCGTACTTTTGTTGCTACACCATACCCTTTATCTTTAAGTATGCCGATCAGATTTTCCGTTGTCTCTTTTTCAGCTTCATCGTTGTAAAAAACGACAGAGAGGTATTGTGACCCAATGTCAGGTCCCTGCCCATCACGCTGTGTCGGATCATGAATCTCAAAAAAGAGCTTGGTCAGCTCTTCAAAAGTCACCTTTTTCGGATCATATTCGACTTCAACCACTTCAACATGCCCTGTCTCTTTGTAAGAGACATCTTTATAGGTAGGGTTCTCCAGCTTTCCGCCCATATAACCTGAACGCGCCTCAATAACACCCTCTCTCTTCTCAAAATAGTGTTCGACTCCCCAGAAACATCCACCTGCAAAATAGGCTTTTTTATTACCGGTCAGCGCGGCCGGTTTAAAATCAAGTGAAATGGAGTTGACACAGTGGCGAGTATTTTTCTCTGTAAATCCCTCCCCGATGAAAACATGGCCCAAATGCCCGCCACAATTTGCACAGACGATCTCTGTCCGTCGTCCATCTTTGTCTGGAACATGTTTAACTGCGCCCTGTATCTCATCATCAAAACTTGGCCATCCACAATGTGATGAGAACTTGTCTCTTGAGCGATACAGCGGCGTACCACACTGTTTACAGAGATACACACCCTCTTCATTGAACTCATTATATTTACCCGTAAACGGTCGCTCTGTACCTTTGTCAATAATCACATACTTCTCTTGCGGTGTCAGCTCATTGTACAAACTTTTCAATCCTCTCTTTTCCCATGCATATCCTGCCGGTATCAGCAAAAACATAAATAGGACCATAAACAGATATTTACTATGCATAAAAGATCCTTTCACTCTATTTGAAAAGATTATAGTCATAAAAAAAGAAACAGAGGATTAAAATATATGAGACTATAGCGGTTTTAAGGCATCTCCAAGCCACTGCAGATAGGGTTTGCTTCCTTTGGTTATATCCGATGCTATGATTTCGGGAACCTCATAAGGATGAAGCTCCATAATACGGTTTTTCAATTGTTCGAAGTGAGAGATGTCGGTTTTGATGATGAGCAGTTCTTCACTCTCTTCGTTGAACGCATCATCGTAGATGTAGTAGGAGGTGACGGATGGAACCTGGTTAACACAGGCACAGAGTCCCTCTTTAACCACTGCTGTAGCTATCTCTTTGCCGGTTTGAGTGTCAGGGACAGTACAATAAACTATTATTGGCTGCATAATGCTTAACTTATAGAGTTATCTCTGTCCCTACCCCTTCAGAGGTAAAGAGTTCCAGGAGCATCGAATGCTCGATCCGTCCGTCAATGATATGCGCTTTTTGAACGCCGCCATCAATGGCTTCCAGACAGGCATCCACCTTTGGAACCATCCCGCCGTGGATCGTACCATCCTCTTTAAGGCTTTCGATCTGCATTTCCGTCAATGATGAGATAAGGGTTCCCTCTTTATCCAGGACACCCGGAGTATCTGTCATAAAGATCACTTTGTTGGCATCCAATGCTATGGCAATTTTTGATGCAGCCAGGTCAGCATTGATATTGTAACCCGGATGTCCAAGTTCACTGCCTGCTGCAATCGGTGCGATCACCGGAACGAAGGTCTCTTTGATCATCTTATGCACCACATCGGCATTCACACCGACAATACTCCCTGTCAAGCCCCATCTGGCATGCTCTTTTGGCTCAGCACAAATAAAATGGGCATCTTTTCCGCTTAGACCGAATGCTTTGGCACCATGAGAGTTAAGCAGTGAAACAATCTCATTGTTGATCTCGCCACACAGTACCATCTCGACGATCCGCATCACTTCAGGCGATGTAACACGCTGACCATCAATAAACTCTGTCGCGATATTGAGTGCATCAAGCATCTCGGTAATTCTTTTACCGCCGCCATGCACGACAACCGGCTTCAATCCGACCAGATACATCAGTAAAATATCTTCAGCAAACTTTGCTTTAAGTTCTGGCGACGACTGTGCCGATCCGCCGTATTTGATCACCACGATCTCGTTTTTAAACTTTTTAATAAAGGGCAGTGCCTCAAGCAGCGTCTTTACCGTATCCATCTTTGTTTTCATCTATTACCTTTTACATACTTTTCTACTGTTTCTATCAATGTCTCACTCAACTCAAGATCAAGGTCAAGGAGCGATATAGGCAGCCCAAAATCGGCCATCTTCACATAATCTTTATAGGTCACCAGCAGTGACTCCGCCCCGCTCTTTTCTAAAATAGCCTCCAGCTCTGCACGCGTAAAGAAGTAGTGGTCGTTAAAATAATATTTGCCGACAACTTCCGGCAGATACGGGTCTAAGCGTTCGGGTCTGGCAATGGCCGTCACAAGCACCATCTTCGAGGTTGGGTCTTTCAACTCTGTCAGACGTTTAAAAGCTTCACCTTCACGTAGCATAACCGCCTCTTTACCACTCCAGAGCCTTTCACGGTAAGGACCGGAAGGAAGACAGGCACTATTGGTCGTTTGGACATCAATAAGCAGGTCAAGTTTCCTGATACGATGCTTACTGTATCCATCATCCAGAAAGAGTACATCACAGCCCATCTGCTCTACCAGACCGATGACACACTCTCTACACTCACTGACGATCACAACCGCATGGGAAAGCTTATGGGCATAGATCATCGCTTCATCACCACTCTGAGTGACATCACACTGGATATCACCGGCATCTGAGACGATCACCACTCCCTTGCTCTGACGACCATAGCCACGCAGTAAAATAGCCGGTCGCTTATAGTCTCGGGCTAAAGCTGTAACAAGCGGAGTTTTTCCGCTGCCACCGACAGTGAGGTTTCCAACACTTACTACCGGGATGGAAAACTCCAGCGGCTTCATCCGCAAATAACGCAGATACATCACACCGCAGTAGAGCCAGCTTAACGGTAACAGGATCAGTGAAATGATCTTCTGAAAAAGAGTAGGCGAATAGAGATACTGTTCACCCCATCGATGCAAACCTATGGTTAAACCCTTGTCTTGGCGACTTCGATCACTTTGTCACACACATACTCAACCTCTTCATCACTCATCGCGGCATAAATCGGAAGTGACAATATCTGCTGATAGTTGCGTAACGCTACAGGAAAATCATTGATGCGCAATGCATACTTGGCTTTATAATAGCTCATGAGATGCAGCGGAATATAGTGAAGTCCCGTCGTAATACCATGCTCAAGCAGTACACGGGCAAAGGAGTCGCGGTTTTTATCGATCTTGATCACATAAAGCGAAAAAATATGATCCTGTTGAACAATCGGGAGTGAAACATGCAGCACTCCCTTCAGCCGTTCATTATAACGCGCTGCAATCTCTTTTTGGCGTTCGATATCCTCATCACATTTTGCCACCTGCCCTGAGAAAAATGCCGCGTCAAGCTGACTCATCGTATATTTGCTTCCGATATCGACAACATCATAAATATAATCCAAACCGGATTCATTGGCCACCATCGCATGAGATCGCAGTAATCTGGCACGTTCCATGATATCTTCATCATTGGTGACCATCATCCCGCCGTTACAGACGCTTTTTTTCAGATGCGGACTGAAGTTGAAACAGGTGATATCTGCCCCCGTTGAACCGATCTTCTCACCATTAAAGGTCGCACCGAGCGCATTGCACGCATCTTCAACGATCTTGACATTATAGATCTGCGCGATGTGATAGAGACGTTCCAGGTCAATCGACTGTCCAGCTATGTGTGAGACTATCACTGCTTTGAGCTTTTTCGAATCATTATCTTCAAGATAGGCTTCAAGCTTATTGAGGTCGATATTGAAGGTCTCTTCATCAATATCAACAAAAATCGGCTCCGCATCAAAATGACGAACGACTTCCGGAATCGCCGGAAACGCATTGACGGAACAGAGTACCTTATCCCCGCGTTTAAGGTCGATGGCGAGCATAGCAAGGTGAAGTGCCGCCGTCCCGTTAGAGGTTGAGAGAGCATAAGAGGCTCCCACGTATGAAGCAAACTCTGATTCCAGATCCTCAACGGCATCATCAATATTGCCATCGAGGACATCATCAAGTTTATCTCTGTCGTCTCCGCCGATCTCTGATCGGTAAAAAGGGATTTCCATACTCATTTTCTACTCCTTTCTTACTATAGAGTTATATCTCTGGGATAGTTAAAATCGTGATTGATCGTTCGCGATGTCAGTTTCGCAATGACCGGCATCTTTCTTTTAAACTGGTTGCGATAGATTCTTGTGATAATCATATCGACCAACGCCTCTTCAAAATGCTCACTTATGAGCTCTTCACGGGATGCACGCTCCTCGACATAACGTTTAAGAACCGCATCAAGCTCTGCATAGCTGTAACCCAGTTCATCCTCATCGCTCTGCCCTGCCCACAGGTCGGCTGAAGGTGGTTTATCGATGATTGAATCAGGTACGCCAAGATATCTTGCAAGTTCAAAGACCTCGGTCTTATAGAGGTCGCCTATGGGATTGAGCGCACTGGCCAGATCACCGAAAATCGTGCCGTATCCCAGCATCAATTCGCTTTTGTTACTGGTACCCAGCACCAGTGCACCCTCTTCCGCCGAAACATCAAAGAGTGTTGCCATACGCATACGGGCAGAAAAATTACCTTTGCGAAGGTTATCCATCGCTTCGTTCTCATACGCTTTTAACAGTGGCTCGATACTTTTGGTTACAGCCCGCATGCCAAACTTCGCAACAAGCTCATCCGCATCATCCAGACTGCTTTGCGAAGAGTAGTGCGAAGGCATCTTGACGCAGAGCAGATTGTCACCAAAAGCATGATAGGCCAAGACTGCCACAACAGCAGAGTCGATCCCGCCACTGAGTCCGACAACCACATTGTTCAGACCGGTTTTACGTACCTCATCATCCAGAAAACGGATAAGATAGTCTGAAACAGCACTGTATTTACTCATGGAAAAGATCCTAAACCTAAATTGTAATTTAACTGAATAGATTATATCTAACTTTTGTAACTAAACTGAAAATAATAATTGATTTGTTAGATAAAAAGCAATTTAGCACACCTTATTTACTGACATCTTATTGAGTTCGCCACAGCTAAAACCGGCCTCTTTACGGGCAGTTACATTCAGCCCTTTTTGCCGGGGGAAACTCTCCGGATAATACTTTTCGATTATGTCAAAGTAGACCGACCGATCTACCCCTTCTCGTTCACATGCATAGTTAAACCAGCGATCGCCCTTCAAGACATGATCGACCTCTTCTTCGACGATCACATCCAGTGCCGCCAGAATTTTATCGATCATCTCGCTTTGAGGCACTCTTTTTAACCGTGTAGCGATCTCCGGCGTGGCATCGAGTCCATTGGCTTCCAGGAAACGAGGTACGACCGCCATCCGTTCAAGCAGGGAGTGTGTACGTTGTGATGCCTCAAAAAGTGCGTTATGTACCTCCACTTCGCCATATCTACTCCCTAACTCTTTCAACAACCCCTCGATCATCTCAAAATGACGGATCTCATCATCAGCCACTTCCAGCCACTCATCATAATAGGCCTTTGGCATATCGGTAAACCGGTAAGCATGATCAAGAGCGAGATCAATCGCACTGTACTCGATATGGGCAATCGCATGCAGAAGCAGAACCTGTCCCGCTTTCTGAGCCAGATTCTTTCGCTTTGGAACAGCCTGAGGCGCTACAATTTTACAAAAACCACTATATGAGGGGTGATCAAAACAGGCGGGTAGATAGTTCTCTTCGAAAGAGACATCACCTCTCTTGTAAGCTTCATAAAACGTTTTAAAGCGGGCAATTTTTTCTGAAGGGAGCTGTGTTGTTAAGATTGTATGCAGAATTCTAAAAAAGTCCATGTATAATTCTAATCAAAGTTAACCAAAAAAGAGGACGTACAAACTATTATGCAGATCAAACGACAACCAATGGGAATGTACCAGACCAACTGCTATATCGTCACCGTCGACGGCAAAGATATTATCATCGATCCGGGTGTCGGCGCTACAGAGTGGGTCAAAGCCAATGTAACAAACCCTGTTGCCATTTTAAACACCCATGGCCATTTTGATCACGTCTGGAGCAATCAAGAGCTCAAAGAGGATCTAAACGTACCTCTTTACACACCAAAAGGCGACATACCTATGTTGACCAACAGCAGCTATATGCCAGACCTGCCGCCATCTTATCCTGATGTTGAGATTGAAGGTGACACTACACTCGATATCGAAGGGATCGAAGTAAAATTTCGTCACTTTCCCGGGCACTGTCCGGGCTGTTCAACCATCGAGATCGGTGATGCTATGTTCAGCGGGGATTTTATCTTTGAGCAGTCCATCGGACGGGTTGACTTTCCCTCTTCAAGTCCAGCAGATATGAAAGCGAGCCTTGCCAGATTCAAGCTTATTGATTATGACAAGACTGTCTTTCCGGGGCATGGAGGTTCTACAACTATTGCACGTGAACAGCTGAATGCAGATTATTGGATCAGGTCGATTTAAAGAGCTCTACGCTTCATCCTCCTCATTCAGCAATGAAAGTTTCAGAACATGCCGTTCAGTAACAACCGTCTTAAACTCCGATTCGAACACTTTAATGTCATAAGCATATGCCGTAACGACAACATTACGCTTTCGTCCCTCTTTATGACGTACTTTGGCTTCAAAGGTCACTTCATCCCCCACACGGACAGGCGCTAAAAACTGACATTCACAACCAGACAAAACAACATTTGGCTCATTGACGGCGGCCATTGCCGCAAAATCTGCCGCACTGAAGATAAAGCCGCCATGAACAAGTCCCACTTCATCCGCACGCATATCTTCATTAGTAATAAGATGTATTTTGGCATACCCTTTTTCAAGTTTTTCGATATCACCACTCAATGAGTGGTTAATCAACTCATGGGTTCGTAGGTAGACCGTCTCTTCTATCTCTTCCTCAACTACTTCTTCAGCTGCTATATTTTCTTCTGCCACACTTACTCCCTCGTTAGCTTTACATAGACCCGTTTTGGTGCCGGATAACCTTCTACTGTTCTGCTACTATCGTCCGGATCGAGAAAATCTTCAAGGCTTTGGCCTTCGATCCACTCTGTTTTTCGTTGCTCTTCTTCTGTCGTTGTCGTTATTGCCAACACTTCAAAGGTATCAAAACCTGCACGTCGGCACCAGTTTTCAAGGGCTTTCACCGTTGGAACGAAATAGATATTTGGTATTTTGGAGTAACTCCCTGCGGGACTCAAACAGATCTCTTCATCACCATCGATCATAAAAGTATCCAAAATAACTTCACCGCCCTTTTCCAGGCCTTTATAAAGTGCTTTCAGCATCATCACCGGATCACTGCGATGATAAAGAACCCCCAGACAGAAGATCATGTCAAACTTCTCCTCATAAAAGGGAAGATGTTCCACACCCAGCAGTTCATACTCGATGGCAGTTTTAGCAAAATGGTTAATAAAATCGAATTGGGTTTTATAGATGGCCGAAGGGTCAAATCCAACCAGTTTGGCAGGCTCATCCTCTTGCATCCTGAAAAGGTAATAGCCGTTGTTGCAGCCAATATCAGCGACACGCTTGCCTTTAAGATTAAAGTGGGGACGCAAAAGATTATATTTCAGATCACTGCGCCACTCGGTATCGATAAAGAGTCCAAAAAGATCAAACGGCCCTTTCCGCCACGGCATCATCATCCTGGCGACAGATGTGAGATGATCCATATCGATCGCTGTTTCACTTTTCAACGTAACTGTATTGTCCAAATCGACAGTCGTATCGATCTCTTGCAGTGATGCAAGCGCCTCACGAAGCGGAGCAATATTTTTCCACGTCATCCACTTCTCACGCTCACGACGAACAACTTCTAAATCCACGTTTGATCCTCACTGTTTATAATCGATCTTTCCTGCGAAGGCAGAAATGACTATTTGACCAATAATATTTAGGGCACCTTTATTAGACCACTTGCGAAAGTCTAGTGAATTTTATCTATCTTTCGCTAAAATCCGTCCATGCGTATAGAGAAAAAAGCCACCGTTATCTCCACCACTGTTGCCTCGATTTTAGTTGTTATCAAAATGGCTGTCGGTATTATGAGCGGGTCAGTCGCCGTACTGGCATCAGCCATCGACTCATTTTTGGATGTTGCCATCTCCATTTTTAACTTTTTTGCCCTGCACAATGCGGAAAAAGCACCCGATGAGCAGTTTAACTTCGGTCGTTCCAAACTTGAACCGCTTGCCGCTGTCATTGAAGGTACCATTATCTCCATCTCCGGACTTTTTATCTTCTATCAGGCATTGGAAAAAATATGGCATGGTCAATCTACCCAATATCTTGAAATGTCGATCTATGTGATGATTATCTCCATCGTCATCACCGGCGGACTCGTCATCTTCTTGCAGATGGTCGCCAAAAAAACACAAAATATGGTAATCAAGGCAGATGCCCTTCACTATAAGACCGACCTCTACTCCAATGCTGCGGTTTTGCTTGCCCTTGGACTTATCTCGTACACCGGTGAAGATCTTATCGATGCCATCCTTGGGATCGCCATTGCTATTTATATGATCTACTCTGCCTATCCGTTGATCAAAGAGGGTGTTTTGATGTTGCTCGACATCGCTTTGGATGAAGAGGACATCCAAAAGATCAAGACCTTACTGAGCGCCCAGAAAGATATTGACGGCTACCATTTCCTGCAGACCAGACAAGCAGGTTCAACTATCTTCATCTCGGTGCATATCGTCTTCGAAACCGACATCTCGCTCTTCGACGCCCACAGAATCACCGACCATATAGAGCTCAACCTGCAGAAGCTCTTCCCCGACAAGCAGGTCAACATTATTGTTCATATGGATCCTTATGACGATTCAGAAATCAATGACAATCCACATGCATATTAGCAATTTATATTGTATAATTATGAAAAATATAACTTGGAGAAATATATGAAACCTAACATCCTAATCGCAGGTCTGCTTATCGGAACCTCATTAATGGCTAACCCTTACGAAAGCAAACAGGAGGAGATCGCTTCTGTTGTCGAAACAGGGAAGAAAGCCTCTATGCAGCTTTTAAAAACATTGGGTAGCAATCTGAAAAAGCATATGAAAGCCGAAGGGCCTGTGGGTGCAGCAAAATTCTGTTCTACAAGAGCGTTCCCACTGACAGATCAGGTAAGTGCTGAACAAGGTAGTGGTGTAACGGTGAAACGTATCAGCCTTAAATACCGTAATCCGGCCAATCAAGCTGAAAACAGACAAGAACTTGCCATTCTCACATCATTTCAAACCCTGCAGGACAATAATGTAATCTTGCCGGAATATCTTGTTGAGCAAGTGGATACAGAGACATACAAATTCTACAAACCACTCAATATCAATAAAGGCGTCTGTCTGAAATGTCACGGCACTATCAAAAACCCTAAAGTTGCTTCCTTTATCAAAGCCAATTATCCCGAAGACAAAGCAACCGGTTACAAAATGGGTGACCTTCGCGGTGCCATTGTCGTAACCATTAAGAAATAGAACGCTTCAGGAGCTAAGCCTCTAAAATTACGCTAACGCCGAGTTCTCTTCAGTCGAGAGCTCACGCATAGGTAAACCATGTTAGAATTCCTTCATCTAATTTATTGTGAGAGAACATGAAACAAGCCTATATTACCGATCTTGACCACACTTTCTTACGCAGTGATCTCACACTCAGTGACTTTACCATAGAGACCTGGAACAGTAAAGCGCAATATACTACACTCTCTGTTGCCACCGCCAGAAGCTATAAAAAAGCGATCCAATTTTTGACTCCACTGCATATCAATGCTCCGATGGTCCTGCTTGATGGTGCCATGATCGTTACACCTGAAAAAAAAATCATTGACCTGAAGCTCCTCAACCGGGAGGTTGGTGACGCCGTGATCGATGAAGGAGCGAAGTTTGGTATTTTCCCGGTCATCATCTCGCTTGAAGATGACCAGCTTAATGAAGCATTTGTCTACCCATCCATCCGCAATACCCATCAGGATCGTCTGATCGAACGCTATCTGGGGGATGATAACCTTATGGAGCAAAAGAGCAGCCGTGCAAGAGAGAAAAACCTGAAACTCGTCTACATGGGTGAAGAGAAGCTTCTTCGTCAACTCGATGAGCATTTTAAAACGGTGTTTGGTGATTCGTTAGAGTTTAAACTCGGACCTGAAGCCTATCTGGGATGCTACTACCTGACCGTGCTTCACCCTCTTGCCGATAAAGCTCACGGTCTTCAGACCGTAAGTGAATACGTTGGAATCGCTACAGATAGGATGAGTGTCTTTGGCGACAGTACCAACGACCTTGGGATGTTTGAACTCGCCGGGCAGGCCATTGCTGTTCAAAACGCCATCGAAGAGGTCAAACTGGCTGCCAACATTATTTTGCCACATACCAACGATGAAGATGCCGTTGCGAAGTATCTCGAAACGATCTTGTGATGATTACACTTAAAGAGCTTGAGAACGGATTTACCTATATTGAGATAGCCAACGAAAAGGCTCAGGCAAAAATTGCACTGCAAGGTGCTCACGTCTATCACTATCAACGCACCGGTGAAGCGGCACATTTATGGATCAGTAGAGCCAACAGTTTCGAGATTGGCAAGGCAATTCGCGGTGGTATTCCCATCTGTTGGCCATGGTTTGGAATCTCCACTGACCCTGCTCTGCCTCAACACGGCTTCGCCCGTACAATGCTCTGGAACTTGATCGGTGCCAACGACAGTGATCCTGAAGAAACGAAGATTATTTTACGGCTGCAGACTTCTGATGAAACGCTCTCCCTCTGGCCTCATCATTTTGATCTCTATCTGCATATTACCGTTGGTGACAGTCTCACCCTTGCCTTAACCACGATAAATCGTGATAAGAACGCCTTTGAACTCACTTCAGCACTTCATACCTACTTTTCCGTCTCCAAAATCGGCAATGTCCATGTCGAAGGGTTGGATGGCAAGCCCTTTTTTGATGCATTGAGCAGAACTTCAAACATCCAAGAAGGTGACATTACCATT
>JAYEMF010000149.1:0-7432 GCA_034717975.1 Campylobacterota bacterium | reverse complement strand
TTGTACTTCATAATCTTCTTGACATAATCATTCAGATACGCCAAATCAGGATCCTGACAGGTAAAGCACTTCAATCTTCTGCCTGATTTTTTACTTTTAGCATAGGCAAATGAGGCATTATCATGCTCGAGGTCATAATCATACCAATCCTCTTCAACCTTTTCCATCGTCGGGATTTTGGACCACTCAATCATCTCTTTAAATTTTGCATTGTAGTGTAAAAAACGGCTTGTGGAAACAATTGCATCTTCCATTTTCGAGAGACTTCCAGTCTTCTTTTTATACCCTTCGATATGACCAAAGTTCTGCGGCATAAACTGTGGGATACCTACAGCACCGGCATAGGAACTATCGAAACTGCACTGGTTTGGCCTGATCTTTTTAGCATAGCAATACTCCATGATCGCCAGCAGATTGTTTTCAGCCATACGCACCAGTCTATGATCCCGACTGGAAACAGGATCAAGTTCGGTTAGCAGCGTATTGAATACAATGAAAGCATCATGCGAGGGCTTGATCTTCCCCAGCCTGGTCTCTTTCATCAAAATAGCAGCAACGACCTCACGATTTACCCCATACTTCGCCTCAGCATGGTCGTAGACTGTTTTATAACGTTTTAGATGTTTGACGATCTCCGGGACATGCTTGACCAGAGTGTTATTGGCACGTTTTTCATTCTCTCGGTGTGTCGCAATTTTTTTCGGACTGAAAAGCTTAAGACTTTTAAAATCACGTTTGCTCGCTTTAAAGGAGAGCAGAAACCTATTGGCGTACTCGTAACTGACACCCTTCTTAACGGCTCGTTCACAGACACCGATGTACTGTTCGGTTTGAAAAGTACAGTTGGTGTACTGCTTAGATGTGGCTAACAACAGTGTTATACTCAGTGTCAAATATATAATTATCTTCATTTTAAATTTATATCTCTTCTTTCGTTTAATAATATTATAACTTTTTTTTTAAAGTGTTGATTCATGCACTGAGCCTAAAACTCCAGACTCTTATTCATAGAGACATTTTGCTACAATATAGGTAACTCCACCATAAGGATCAGTCATGAGTGTTGCACTAATCTACGATCCGATTTTTCTTGAACATGATACCGGGACAGGACACCCTGAATGCGCAGAGCGGCTGCATTCAATACTACGGTATATTGCACCTTTTCGTGACGCTCTTTTATGGCTCGAACCTATCCCTGCTTCCCATGAACAGCTGCTGCTGGTACATCCGGATGAGCATATAGCGTTAGTCGAACATGCATCCAATACCCAAAGTCCCATCGATGCCGATACACAGACCTCGTACGACTCCTATGACGCTGCTCTCAAAGCAGCAGGTGCCGGTATTAGCGCCGTCAATGCCATCTCATCGGGAAAAGCGTTTGCATCCTTTGCCGCCGTACGGCCGCCGGGGCACCACGCCACGACACACCGATCCATGGGTTTTTGCCTCTTTAACAATATTGCGATCACCGCTCGCTATGCTCAGGAGATGGGGTACGAAAAGGTACTTATTGTCGATTTCGACGTGCACCACGGCAACGGAACGCAGGAGATCTTTTATGACGACAGGAGCGTTTTTTATTTCAGCTCCCACCAGTACCCGGCCTACCCCGGAAGTGGCGCTTCAGACGAGACCGGCAGCGGTGAAGGCGAAGGGTTTACCATGAACTTTCCCCTTGCTCCCGGAAGCGGCGATGAAGACATCCTTCCTCTTTATGAAGAGTCCCTGTCCGAAGTTGCCGCGATATTCCAGCCCGATATTATCCTGGTTTCGGCAGGCTACGATCTGCACCGTGCCGACCCCCTGGCCTCCTTGAATGTGACAACAGAGGGTATTGTACAGATAGTCGCGGCCATTATGGAGTGCTATGATGTGCCGAAGCTCTTTTTTCTTGAAGGGGGCTATAACATCGAAGCCCTTGGAGAGTGTGTTGCGAAAACCATCAAAACGATGCAGCACTGCGGCTAGCGATCCCTCGGCCGACACAGGCTTAAACCGCCGCTCTCACTCCACATAAACCACACTGCCTCCCCGTCTGCCGTCACTTCCGCCTCTGAAGTTTCCGGTTACCGCATTGACACCGCCGAAAAAGATACTCTTTTCTTTAAACTCCGCAACAGGGTATAGCTTTTTAGTCGCTTCTATAACCTCTTTGTCAAATCCGGGCTCGAAAAAGAGATTCCCTTTTTCATAATGCATTCTTGCAGCATCGATAGCCCCCTGGATATCCTGTTTGTAGTAGATGTTGTTGATGATCACTTCGCTGATCGCACTTCTGATACGATTGCTTCCTGCACTTCCGAGGACAAGCTTTGGTCTTTCATCTTCTATCACAATGGTCGGCGCCATCATCGAAGGGAGCCGGATGCCGCTATCCCATTTGAAAAAACCGTGAGGGTTGAGATCCTCTTCTCCGAGCATATTGTTCAGCATAATACCGCCGTGAGGTACGATCACCCCGCTTCCCTCTCCGTTTGTAGAGGTAACCGAGACGGCATTGTTATCTTCATCTATCACGCTGATGTGCGTGGTATTTCCCCAAAGGTTCAGTTTCGAATTTTTGGAGAGCAGAAAATGCGAGAGCTGCTTTTCATTATCAAGTATCTTCGCAAGGCCCGCCTTGTGCAGGTGCTCATCGATATGCGTTGAGCGGAAATCGGCCGTGATCGCCATCGTCTCTATCAGTTCTCTGACGTGGGTTAACGATCCAGGTTTTCCCAGGTCTGCACTGTTCAGCAGTTTGAGGGCAAATGCGATCAGTATCCCTCCCGCAGATGGCGGCGGAGTGGTGAGGATGGTATCGTTTTGGTAGTTGAACATAATAGGTTCGCGCTTGATCACCTCGTAGCGTTCAAGATCACTTTTTCTTAAAAGACCATGCTCTTTTCGATTGAGATTATCGATGGCCTGCGCCACTTCACCGCTGTAAAAGATATCGGCACCTTTTTTGGCGAAGCTTTCCAAAAACTCCGCATAATCAGGATCTTTAAAAAGATGTTTCTCATCGATCAGATTGCCATCTTTGAAAAAAACCTCTCTCGATGCCTCGGTAGAAGCGAGCAAGGGCTCTAAAATATTTATGAAGTGCACCTGTATTTTTGAGAGGTAGATCCCCTCTCTTGCATACTTGCAGGCGGGTTGGATGATCGCTTCAAGGGGGAGTGAACCCTTCTCTTTATGAAGCTCATATATCCCCTTTACCATACCCGGAACCGCCGTCGAAGCTGCACCGATATGAAACTCCTGTACCGTATTTTCGAGCTCTACATAGATAGGGAAAAAGTCCGGATTTTCCACCCGGTTAGGAGGTACATCGACAAAAAAATCATATAGCAGCGGTGCTTTGCCCATCTCATGTGTCAGTGCGAAACCGCCGCCGCCAAGGCTGGTAAGCATCGGTTCGCTGAGCGAGGCCGCAAGCATGCTTGCACACGCTGCGTCAAAAGCGTTCCCCCCTGTTTTCAACATCTCCGCTCCGGCCTCTGCCGTGATCGGGTCTCCTGCTGCGACTACCCCTTTCATCTTATGATCTCCGATCGGATGACCTCTTTGAAATCACCGCTTTTTTTGTAGATCGCTCTGAGTTTTTCCGAAATCGGATCCTGATCCAAAAGCGTCATCAGGGCATCTATATCCTTCTGGCAATGCAGTTCCTCAAAGATATTCTCCGCTTCTATGTTCGCTATAAGCTCTTTGCCTTTCTCCCTCATCGTCGACACACTGTTACCGTCTATAAAGTTGCCATCGAGGGCATGCCGGACCGCATTCCATTTGTTCTGTTTGGCGATCTGGTAGAACTCTTTTTTGACAGGGTGCCTTACAACATAGATAAGCAGCGCCTGATAAAAGAGCACCATAAGCCTCAGCCGCTCATAGTCGTAAAACGCGTCGCTGATCCTGAGCTCGATCGTTCCGAAGGTCTGATGTATCCTGACATCCCACCAGACATCCCTGATGGTCTCAATGGTCTTTGTCGCTTTCAACTGTTCTATCATCTCGCAATACTCGGCATAGCTTTCAAATCTCTGCGGTATGCCCGCACGCGGCAGTTGCTGAAAGATCTCCGTACGGTAGGAGTTGAGGCCGGTATCTTCACTCTGAGCAAAAGGGGAGTTCGCCGAAAGTGCCAAAAATATCGGCATATATTTAATAGTGGCATTATAGGCTCTTATGGCCTCTTCACTGCCCGGCATCCCTATGTGGATATGCAGCCCGCTGATGAGAAAATTGGTCAGTACGATCTGAAGCTCTTTAGCGAACGCTTCATAGCGCGGATCATGAAATATCTCATTATCCTCTTTTTTTTCAAAGGGGTGCGTGGCAAGCGATGCCAGTACAATGCCCTCCCCTTCGCCTATCTTTGCAACTGTTTTTAAGGTACTCGCCACAAAGTCGACAGCCTCTGTCGCACTGTCACAGACAGGGGTGACGATCTCAACCATAGACTGGAGCAGCTCTTTGTGTACATGCCCACTCAGCTCATCGGGAAGATGCGCAAAGATATAGGGGGAAGAATTTTTCGGTTTTAGACTCTCCCGCTCCAACAGCCTGATCTCAAGTTCAACACCAACACTGAAAGCTCTCCGGGGGTTAAAAATAGACTCATCCATGTTATGCCTTTTGCTGTATTTAATTATAGCGAAGAAGCATAATGTCCCTGTAGTTCTATCAGGCGGCTCTTATGGTGTGATGGGTTAAGGGCAGCTCTTTCCATTGATTTCAGCTTTTAAAGAGCACTATGTAAGTGGTCATTGACTATACTGCTGCAAATTAATCAGAGGACGAAACAATGGAATTAGATATAGAAGATTGGAAATCAAAATACCGTGAATACGAAGAGATTGAAGGCACAGAAGAAGAGGATGATGAAGACGAAGATGAAGGTTATTCCGCAATGTCAATGCTTATGGCTGCCGCTGATATACTTGTAGAGAATTGTCTCTATGAATCTAAAGCTGACCTGTATAGATCCATGCTGGAATTAGAAGAGCCAACGCCTCCATCTCCATCTGAGTAGCCTTCTAACGGAACGTATCTAAATAGTTCATCGTGAAATAGATGGGGAGAAGTCTGAAAAGAGGCCTTTCCCCATTTTTCTCTTTTTCCTAAATTTTTCGTTTTCCTGTCTTCGCTATCAACGCTTCATGAATCTTTCCATTTGTAGCGACAATGATGCGCTCATCCAGCGCATAGGCTTTACCCTCTTCCTGAGTGATCTTACCGCCCGCTTCCAACAAGATCAACAGACCAGCGGAGACATCCCACGGCTTTAGGTTGATCTCGTAATAGCCATCAAACGTCCCCCGTGCGACATAACAGAGATCGATCGCTGCCGAACCTAGGCGGCGCACATCACGCGTGCAGGGAAGAACAGACTCCATCGTCTCCATGACCCAGCGGAAGTCTTCGCCTTCTTCAACCTTGGTATAGGGAAAGCCCGTAGCGATAAGCGAGTTTTGCAGCGTGTCTGTGTCGGTCACATGCAACGCTCTGCCGTTCATCGTCGCGCCTTTGCCCGCTTCGGCATAGAAAAGCTCCTCCAGGATGGGGTTATAAACGACTCCGGCAACAGCTCTTCCCTCTTCCCAGATGCCGATGGAGATCGCACAGAACGGGATACCGTGTACAAAGTTGGTCGTCCCGTCGATAGGATCGATATAGATCGCCTTCTCAGGATAGGCGATCGCCTCGCTGGTCTCCTCACCGACAAGGGTGTGTTCAGGGAAAGCAATGCCAAGCTTCTCTTTTAAAAAGAGTTCAATCTGCAGGTCATACTGCGTCACCAGGTCGATAGCGCTTTTAAAGGTGATCGATTTGCTTTTTCCGTAGCCATCACGCAGTAGAGGACCGGCCTCTTTGGCAATCTCTTTTAAGATCTCATACAATACTGCATCCTTTTTTAGAACATTATACCTGCCTGACAAAAAAGATAAAAGGCCGCATAATATGAACTAAAATCCTCGAAACATATTCGGGACCATGGCATCTTCTCCTATGGCAAGCGCCTCTTCGAGTTCTTGAATCAACCTGCTGTTATCTTTGGGAAGTGTACCTGCCAGATGCAGTGCATTGGAAGCATGGTTTGATCTGAAGATGACTTTATTACTTGGGCTCAGAAGTTCCAAAAACCGCTTCTGTTCATCCAGCAGCTGATAATCATTCAGCATGTTAAAACCGTCAAAGTCTCTATGGAACTTTTCCTTGACAGCATCATCCAGACCCAACTGTAACGTTGAGAGGTAATTGACCGTCGTATTGTTGATGATGGCAGCAGTATCTTTGATATGCTCATGCGTATAGGTTTCGCCGCCAATGCCAAGAATGACCGTTGCAGAGATTTTAATACGGGCCTTTGATGCCTTATTGAGCGATTCGATTATTTGACTCGAAGAGACACCCTTGTTGATCTTCTTCAGGAGTGTGTCGTTCCCTGTCTCAATGCCATAGTAGATAAGACTAAGACCGTTCTCACACAGCAGCCGCAACTCTTCTTCGGATTTTTCCAATACATTTTGAGCAGCAGCATAGACCGATACTCTTTTGAGTCTCGAAAAAGCCTGTTTCAAATAGCGCAGCAGTTCCAGCAGATAATCGGTAGGCAGAGACAAGGCATCACCATCGGCTAAAAACACCTTATGCGCATCCGGATAAGCCTTTGCAAGGGTATCGATCTCTTTATAGAGCTCCTCAATCTCTCTTAGCTCATACTTTTTGCTCTTGTACATAGAGCAGAAGGTACAGCTGTTATGACTGCATCCATACGTTGCCTGAATGATGATGTTGTTTGCTTCTGCCGGTGGTCGGTAAAGCGGATAGGAGTAATTTAGCATTTTGTGATTTTAGCTTTTTTGTGGTTAAAGAGGATAAGGATGGAAGAAGCAGATAGGCTATATGCCATATTTTTACTACCGGCAAAAGATATTTTGTATAATCCGGACAAACCACAAAAGGAGAGCCCGTGTCTTCTGCCATCTGGCTATGGTACCGAGCCATTAACGTATTCAAGAAAGAAAACGGCAGGGGTGTGCAATGATCGGAAAATGCCCCTACTGCAAAGACGGCACTGTGGAGATGGAAAAAAAGCCGGTGCGCGGAAAAATGACAAAAGTATACTCGTGCAGCAATGTACAGATAACTACCGAGGACGGTGAGTGCTTCGAACACGCTGGAACCTGTAATTTTCGGATCTGGGGCAGCTCTTTGAGCCGCTATGGCAAACGAAGTATCGGGGAGAGAGAAGTGCGGCGTCTGCTCAGCGAAGGGCAAACCGTCGTGATGCTTCACGACAGACGAGGCAACGAGTACAAAAAATACGCCGTACCTCATCCCGAGTACGGCATCGAAGTACTTTTTAACGAAGAGGTGGAAGCATAAAGGGCACCTCTAAATAAAAAGGAACGAGGCTACTTTTACTAAAGGGCACCTC
>JAYEMF010000148.1:5320-7541 GCA_034717975.1 Campylobacterota bacterium | reverse complement strand
TGCCGGCCCATGCCGGCCATTGTAACTGTTATTACCACCGTATTACCCGCAACCGCATTTTAGAAAACCCTCAACAAAAACTTTTCATTTCAACCCGTCAGTTTAGCAACTCTGTGAGTTCGCCGCCTCAAGCCGTCATTCCAGCGAAGGCAGGAATCTTAACCTTAACTACTGTAGATTCCTGCCTTCGCAGGAATGACAGAAATCAAGAATTTTAAAAGGAACACAATAGTGAAAAAAACAACATTATTAACATTGATTTGTGCAACGCTTTTTGGTGCAAAGGATATTTTTGTACTGGAGCAGCAAACTGTTACGGCAGCAAGTCTGGAACAGGATGAATTGACCTACACCGCACCGATAGAGATCTACACTGCTGCTGATATGGAGGCTTCCAAATCTAAAAATATATATGATTTTTTGAATCATGAGACATCGGTGATTACTTTACCTGCTTTTGGCAATAAATTTGCGCAAAAAATCGATATGCGCGGCTATGGGATTGGTGATGGTTATGAAAACATTGTTGTCGTTGTAAATGGCAGACGTATGAACAATGTAGATATGGTCCCGCAACTGCTCGCTTCAATACCCATGGAGTCTGTCAGGAAAATTGAGATATTGAAAGGTGCCGGTTCGGTGGAATACGGTGATGGTGCCAATGCCGGGGTGATCAGTATTACTACAAATGATTTTACAGGGGTAAATGTTACCGTTTATGGTGGTAGTAACGGTACCGGCTATGGCTCTTTGGGAGCTGGTTATGCAGATGATTTATTTTCATTTTCGGCGTTTGCGGATTATTTTGAAACCGATGGGCAGCGTGATCTGCAATCTGGTGATAAAAAAGATTCCGGACGGTCTAAAAATGGTTCCTTTGACCTGAGACTTTATCCGGCAGAGAAGCTTGAATTGCGTACAGGATGGGCGGCAACACGGATCAATACCAATTATGCCGGTGCATTGACAAAAGCCGAATACAAAGATGACCCTACGCAGGCCACGACGCTTGGATGGGATACAAATCAGCATTTTGATACGGACCTATGGAGTTTTGGTCTTGGTTACGACTTCACATCAGAGTGGAGCCTTGATGCCAATGTCTTTATAGAAGATAAAGCATCCGATTATGGCTCTTCGGCATCGAAGGCAGAGTATGATTATGATTCCGGTGATTTGACAGTCAAATACAAGAAAGATGCTTTGCAGGTGGCTGTGGGAACATCTTTTTTCAATGGCCAAAGAGATGGATACGGCAGTCGCACATCCAAAGATAATCTAGCCGGTTTTGTTAAAATCGATTATGCTTACAATCAACATAGCTTTAATGCAGGAGGCAGGGTGGAAGAGGTCGCTTATGAGTACAGGCCTGAAACCGGTTCGAATCTTAAAGATGATGAGACACTGCAGGCTTATGAGCTGGGCTATAACTATAAATTGACAAAAGAACAAGCACTGTTCGCAAGCTTTTCACACTCTTATCAGGCACCCAATATTGACAGGTTCTTTGCCACTACCTACCCTCCGCCGACCTTTGCCCCTGTAGTCGTATTTAATGGATTTATCGATCCGATGAAGGCCAATACCTACAATCTGGGATATAACTATTTTATAGATAGAAATAAGTTTAAAGCCGTTCTTTTTTATGCAGATATTACCGATGAGATCTATTACACCGGGGGCTGGACGGGTGTCAATACAAATCTGGATGAAACATCTAAGTTTGGATTTGAACTATATGATAAATATTTAATACTTGAGAATCTATATGTCAGCGGGAACTATACCTATATTGAAGCAGAAATAGAAAAAGACGATAATACAAATATAGAAGACAAGACTTTGCCGGGGGTGTCGAAACATAACCTTACGGCAGCTATCGGATATGCGCCGAGTGGGGGGAGCACGCTCATCATTTCTCATACCTATCGCTCATCAGCTTACGCTGCGGAAGATTTTGAAAACTCGTTTGATCAAAAGCAGGAGGTGTACAATTCTACTGACTTTACAGCTTCTTACTCCTTGGAAAACATAGAGTTGTTTGCTAAGGTGCAGAACCTTTTTGACGAAGACAACGGGCTCTGGATCAACGATGATACGATCTACCCCATGAATTTTGAACGGACATTTATTATGGGTTTAAATGGCAAGTTTTAGCCACAATGCGTTAAAGTTGACTATGCAAAGATTGACACCGAATCAAACCCCTTTCAACGCGAAG
>JAYEMF010000148.1:0-5220 GCA_034717975.1 Campylobacterota bacterium | reverse complement strand
ATGCAACGATCCCGGTACTGAAACAGTACGATGAAGGCGAAGCAAAAGAGGGGGTCGGTGCCGGTGCGGCCATCGCGTATGCATACGCACATGGCATTACACAGAAGCAGATCACAGAACAAGTTGAAGCACTGATGAGAAGAGCGATCTAAATGAATTATTCTTTCCTCTTTCCTCTTTCCTCTTCCCAAAAGAGTTTTCATTGAAAACGCTTTTTATAGGCGGGGTTAAAAGTGGTAAATCCCACCATGCAGAAAATTATATTCTCGATAATTTAAAATTTAACATTCACAATTCAAAATTACTCCCTCCTGTCTACCTGGCAACCTCGGAGCCCTTCGATGAAGAGATGAAGCAGAAAATAGAGCAGCATAGAGCTGATCGTTCGGAGCATTTTTTGACCATTGAGGAGCCGCTGAACCTATCTGCTTCGCTTGAACCGGTTAAATCTCCCGTTTTGATCGAGTGCATGACAGTATGGATGAACAATATGCTTCATCACGGCTTTACGCAGGAGGATATTCTCAAGCAGATAGAGAAGCTGATTGAAGTTGATCATGATCTTGTCTTTGTCCTCAATGATGTCGGAAGCGGCGTGATTCCCGACAATGCTTTGGCACGTGAGTTTGTCAACCTCTCTGGCGTAGTGGCACAACAGCTTGCTGCCGGATGTGACGAGGTGTATCACTGTATTGCCGGTATTGCGACTAAAATAAAGTGAAGAGGGAAGGGAAAAGCATGAAGAGGGAGGGAAAAAGCAAGAGAACATCAGATACCAACCTCTTTCCTCTTTCCCCTTCCCTTTTGCCGCGCGCAGCGTATGGTTTTGCTCTTGCCATGAATATGATTACGATTTTGCCATTTTTTAAAGTCCATGACTTCTTCAAGGGGATCAACGGCTATGCCGTGATGTTTTACCCACTTGTCGGGGCACTTCTGGGAGGCATTCTTTATAGTGTCTACCTGCTCCTGACTCCCTATTTCCCTGCAGAGCATGTAAAGATGATTTTACTGGGATTGTGGGTCGTGATGAGCGGGGCTCTGCATCTGGACGGCTTTGCCGATACGGTTGATGGACTTTATGTACCAAAAGAGCGGGCCAGAGCGGTGATGAAAGATCCGCATGTGGGCGGTATGGGCATGCTGTTTAGCGTGCTGTTCCTACTTCTTAAGGCATCGGCACTCTGGTTTTTGGATGCCATCTACCTCCTGCCGGTCGTCTTGATGCTGGCACGCTATAACGCTGTGCTGGCAATTTACCTTTTTCCCTATATCCCTCAGGAGGGGATGGGCTCTCTTGCCAAAGAGGAGTTTACTTATCGGCAGCTTTTTTGGGCTACAATAGTAGTCCTTATTTTTACACTCCTGATGCCGAAGGGGTGGCTGCTTCTGATCGCTTCAGCAGTCGTTCTCTGGGGAGTCAAGCTTCTGGCTATGAAGCGTTTTGGCGGTTTTAGCGGGGATCTTTACGGGTTTTTGATCGAATTGAGTGAACTGATTCTGCTCAATATTTTACTTTTTGGAGTTCTCTCATGATGATCACCCTTGTCCGTCACGCCGAAGTAGAAGAACGCTATCTGAGCTGCTATAACGGTCATATCGATATTGGCCTCTCAAAACGCGGTCATGAGCAGGCAAAGGCACTGGCCGAACATTTTGAGAGCAACCGGTTCGATGCAGTCTACTGCTCTGATCTGATCCGTGCACGTGAAACACTAAGCCCGATTCCTCTTTCAGCTGCGCCAAATTTTACCAATCAGCTGCGCGAAAAGTCATGGGGCCGACATGAAGGGAAGACCTTCGATGAGATTAAAATGATGGAAAACGAAGGATATGAGAGTTTTGATCAGTGGCTTGCTCTGCTTGACGGTGAAGATATGAAGGCTTACACAGATCGTATTGGACACTTCTTTACTGCTTTCTTGCCGGCGCAAGAATATGAGAATGTCCTTATCGTAACGCATGCCGGAGTAGTCCGAAGTTTGATGAGCATTTTGCGTAAAATCCCTATCGAAGAGGCATTCGGGATACAGTTTGGCTATGCCAATTATGTGGTAGTAGATACTGATACATGGCAGTACGGACCGGTGATTTGTCCCGTCTGATTTTTCTTTTACTCTTTTCGCTGCCGCTCTTCTCGCAAGAGCGTATTGTCACTCTCAACCCTGCTGTCGCAGACATTGTTGCGGCACTGGATGAGACGGAAAACATTGTCGCCGTCAGTGACTATACGCTCTATCCCGAAGTGCTTGTCAGCAGACCAAAAGTGGGTGGCTACACGACGCTTTCCATCGAAAAAGTACTCTCGCACAGACCGACGCTTGTTATCGGCCTGGAACATCAACAGAAATTTCTTTCCCAGCTTCAGGCGTTTCACATTCGCACAGAGATGGTTCGTCTCGAACGTATCGAAGATATAAAAAAGAGCATCCTCTCCCTTGCTGCTCTGCTTCACCATGAAGAAAAAGGAGAAGCACTGATCGCAGAGATAGAGATGAGCAAAAAGAGCGCACCTAAGCTTCCGGTACCGCAATCGGTTCTGATCGTCTTTGCCAATGCAAGCTCCCTCTCTCGCGGCGTTTATGTAGCGGGTCACGACCTATTCTTTGAAGAGATCATACAAGCTTGCGGTGCAAGCAATGCCTACACCTCAGACTACTCCCTGCAGCCTGTTTTAAATGTCGAAGGCATTATCGCTACCAATCCCGATCATGTCTTGCTGCTCTCGGGTCCGCTCGACAGGGTCAACCTTGAGAAGCTTCTGCAGCGTTGGCAAGCCCTCCCCATCAAAGCAGCAAAAAACAATCAGATCAAAGTGATTCGAAACGATTACATTCTTATCCCGTCACAGCGCATCGCAGAGAGCATTCGCACTGTCTGTGAGGCGATCCAGTGATCGAAGTTCGAGATCTCACCTGCGGCTATCAACAACCTGTCTTGCATAACATCAGCTTTGGCGCAGAGAGCAACCTCTGCATCCTGGGGTCAAACGGTGTCGGAAAAAGTACCCTGGCCAAAGCTTTGTGCGGGCTTATCCCCTCCCAGGGTGAGATTACCATCAAAAGAAAAAAACTTCAGGAGTATACGGCTGCATCACGGGCGAAAGCGATCACCTACATTCCCCCGAAGCTGGAGAGTTTTGATGGCCTGATCACGGTTTATGAATTCATCTTGATGGGACGTTACCCTTATAAAGACCCTTTTACCACCTACACCAAAGAGGATGCTGCTCTGGTCATGAGACTGATCGAAGAGAGCTCTTTGGAGGCCGAACACTGCATAGGCGAGCTCAGTTCGGGACAGCAGCAGCTCCTCTTGATCGCCCAGGCACTTGCGCAACGCAGCGAGATCATCATCTTTGATGAACCCACCGCCAACCTCGATCCCAAACATGCCAAAGACTTTTATGATGCGCTTCATACCCTGCCCAAAGAGACGCAGAAGATACTGATCACGCATGATCTCAATTTTGCTAAAAAACTTGCTTTTCCGATTCTCTTTTTAGAAAATGATGAGGCCCTCTTCTATAAGGATCCGGCAACTTTTTTTCAACGGGACAATCTGGAAGCGTGTTATGGTGTTGCCTTTAGCGTCGATGACGGTTTTATCGGAGTGGCCTATGAGTAAAGCACTCACCCTTTTGATGCTGATCTCATTGAGCCTTTTCTCACCCTTTTTGGGGGCGATGAACATTGATCTTGGCCAGATATTTGTCCATGGCACACTCGATCATCAGATCTTCTTTGAGCTTCGTCTTCCCCGTCTGCTGCTTGCTTTTTTCAGCGGGGTGCTTTTGGCCCTGAGCGGCTGGCTCTTTCAGACGCTCTTTCGCAACGCCCTGATGACTCCCTACACACTTGGTATTTCGGGGGGAGCAGTATTGGGGACGGGTATTGCGGTAGTCCTAGGTCTAAACACCATCGTCGCAGGGTTGGCCATCACCGCACTCTTTGGTTTTGGAGGGGCTCTTCTCTCTGTGGTACTGCTGTTATGGCTTTCGCGCTACATTGTCCATCGAGGAAGCAGCTCGCTGCTGCTTCTGGGAATTGCGCTTTCCTTTTTCTTTTCTGCCGCCTTGATGGTACTTTTTTCCCTCGCCTCGGCCATGCAGTCACACGCCATATTGCACTACACCATGGGCTCTCTCTCGACCATGGGGTACACCCAGGCTGTAGCGGTTGCCTTTGTGAGCAGTGCGCTTTTGGCCATTATCTACACCAAAAGGTTTGAGCTCTCTTTGCTTGGTGTCAATGAAGAGCATGCCAAACTTAAAGGCATTGATACCCGGCGCCTGACGCATCTTCTGCTTCTGGCAAGCTCTTTAGGCATCGGTATGCTGATCTCCGTAACGGGACCTATCGGTTTTGTGGGGCTCATCATCCCCCACATGGTCCGAAAGCTCTACCGCAGGGCCAACCACCATCTCATCATCCCCACCGCCCTCTTTGGAGGGCTCTTTTTGAGTGCCTGCGACACCCTTTCACGTCTGCCGCAGCTGCAGAGCGAGATCCCCATCGGGATTGTCACCGCCTTTATCGGCGGCCCGTTCTTTATCTATCTCATTATAAAAGGAAAGTAGGATGAGCTATACCCAATGGTTTGAAGAGCACGCCGTGAAACACAAGAAGCTGATGCAAAAACTGCTCTCAAAAGGGCTTGCCAGGGATGAGATCATTGCCTATTTCGACTTTGAGAATATGGTCAAGAAAGAGCCCGATTTCTGTCCGCTCTACAAGGAGTTGAATGAGCAGAGCGAAATGGGTAAGAAGTGCCATGATATGACGAGCCTCAACTGCTATCTCTGCGCCTGTCCGAACTTCCGTTTCAGCGATGAAGGGTTTGAGAAGAGAGAAGATAAAAGAGTCTATAGCTACTGTGCCATCGAATCAAAAGATGGACGACAGGGAGTGTATGGCGATGCCATTCATCAGGACTGCTCCAAATGCAGTGTGCCGCATCATGTCAGCTATGTGAAAAAGCATTATGATGAGGATTGGAAAACGATCATGAAAGCATGTCAGACGTAACCGATCACTTGATTAAGCACCGACTAACGCATTGTAAACTATAATTCCAGCCTTTCAACCAACGAAATTTCCGAAAGAAATTTTGTGCTTCAGTGGACATAGCGTCCAGAGCGTAGTAAATGGGACTTGTTCCAGTTGCGTTCAAATAAGATAGAGAGGTGGCCGAGTGGTCGAAGGCGCACGCCTGGAACGC
>JAYEMF010000147.1:0-7899 GCA_034717975.1 Campylobacterota bacterium | reverse complement strand
TTCCTGATAGTTAAAATCAGCGTCCAGAAGAAGATACATATTGGCCGCATCCACATCGCAATCACCCAAAGCGCAGTTCCCTTTTTCAAGATAGGCAAACGATGCGGCAAGGGAGGTTTTACCCGTTCCGCCTTTTCCCGATATGACTACGATCTCTCTCATTTGAGTCCTCCGAAAAATGTTATCATCTCATCCAGTGCCGCTTTGAAGGGAGCATGATCAGGATAGATCAGTGCCCCTTTGGCATAAAGTTCTGCAATCTTTCTATCGTTCGGGATTTTGGCGATCAGAGGTATCATCTGCTCTTCACAGTAGCGCTCGACGCTTGCATCGCCGAGGCCGTGACGGTTGATAATAACGCCGAACTTCTGCTTTAAAACCCGCATTGTCCCGACCGCAAGCTTCAGATCATTGAGCCCGAACGGGGTAGGTTCAGTGACTAAAACCACAAAGTCACTCCCCCGGCTTGCTTCAATGACCGGGCAGGAGGTTCCCGGAGGGGCATCCAGTATTTTCACCACATTATCATCGAAATGTTCATCCACATAGTCGATTACCTGAGCGATCAGCGGCACAGCCTGTTCTTCACCCAGATCGAGCCTTCCTTCGACAAAGTCAAAGCTATCGGCTTTAATATGTTTCAACGCTCCCATTTTTTGAGGCATCATAGGGAGGGAGCCTGTGGGACAGAGTTCCGAACAGGCATAACAGCTGTGACAAAGCTCCGGAAAGACCAGGATCTCTTCGCTCAGTTTGACAATGGCATTGAAGTTACAGACCTCTTCGCATTTACCGCACAAGACACATTCATCACTGACCCATTGCGGTATCATCTTATGGCATACTTTTTCTAAAACCAGATCCCCTTTTATAAAAAGTCCGGAATTCGGCTCCTCCACATCCAGGTCGGCAAGGACAACTTTTTTTCGTTCTGCCAGATAGGATGAAAGGTTGGTTGAAATGGTAGTTTTACCGGTCCCGCCTTTGCCGCTTGCTATGGTGATCTTCATTATCGGTTTCCGAAACCTCTGCCCACTCCTCTGCCGAAACCTCCGGCTCTTTGACCCATTCCGGCACCTCTGCCGAAACCTCTGCCGAAACCTCTTCCGATTCCTCCGGCTCTACCGATTCTCTGGCCCATTCCGGCACGATTTCCGAAACCTCTACCCAGGCCCATTCCGCGACCTAAACCGGCAAATTCGCTCTCTTGCATCTGATCCATCTCATTCTCCTTTGTTTCAATTATTTTTATTGTTTCCAGAACCGTCTCTATTACTTTCTCCCGTGTTTCATAAATATCGACACCCTCTCTTTGAAGGTGTAGCAGAAAGTTTGCTTCGGCCTCAAGGTAGACATAAAGGTCCACTCCCGCATCCGCCAAAAGCGCTGAAACGACCGGTCCGCTTCCCAGATGCCGGCCTTCACTTTTATCTCTTTTTGCACCGACTGTCGCGGCCTCTGTTTTAAGCGGATTGTCCACTATTTCTCTCTCATCTGTTTTTGTATCAATAATCAAAAATGAATTACAAAAACTGGCATGCCTGGCGATTTTTTCGCCTTTATTTGTTGGAAATGCTACTTTCATCATAGCTCCTTTGAATTTATAATAATTGATTTTCCATTCAGAAGCGCATCGGCTATTTTTTTCCGTGCCCCTTCGATCGTCCGTGAAAAGGTCGTTCGGGATATTCCCATCCTCTCAGCACATTCCTGCTGATAGAGCCCCTCATAATCGATCAGTCTGACAGCCTCTATTTCATCTGCTTCCAAAACGATCTGTTCCAATGCACTGTTTCGTACACCACAGGGTTTAAAACAGCGATGTTCAGCTGAAAAACCGATATGTCGTCTCAATCTTTTGGCTCTCATTGCTTAACCTTTTATGAACATATGTTCATTTGTCAAGGAATTAAAGAAAAAGTGTCCGGATCTCTTTAGAAGTAGTAATAGAGTATTCCTTTAACGCCATGCCCGTCATCACTTTCCAGCAGGGAAAGATCGAGTGTCAGGCCATTTTTATAATCATAGGTGCCGCCAGCCTGTATGCGATAAAAATCATCATCCACATCGTTGATATAGAGTGCATAAAGCGTTGAGTACACGATGTCAAACGGCTCTTTTTGTGTTGCTCTGAGATAGACCAACTTGTTGGCTTCAAAGGTTTTCATATATTCCGCGATGAGTGTCAGGTCGGTTTCTCCCTGGAAGCGCAATCCGCCCAGAAAACTCTCTTTAGCGTCTTTACGGGCGTATTCACCATGCAGTTCAAGACCTTCGGCAACATCACTGGAAAAATCAGCCCCAAAAGCATTTTCTGCAACGACCAGATCGATATCGGTTTTATCGAGCAGCATATAAAGTTTAGCTCCGTAGTTACTGTCGGTATGTTCAAAAAGATCAGCATTGTCTTCGAAGTCAGGAATGGCGATCAGGCTTAATGTGTAGTTTTTCAACAAGCTCCCCTCAACCGTACGGGTCAACTTCCCATGTGCCATCCAGTAGCCTTCCCGTGACAGCTCGGGATAGATCGGATTTTTTGCCCGTTCAAAAAAAGCGACCGGACTGTAGGCATACCCTTTGCCCCAGCGAAGCACCTCTTTGCCCATGTTGAGGCTTTGACGCTCATCTCCAAAACGCTGATAGAGAGCATTGAGAGTTGATTTGTGATCAGCACTGCTGTATTCGGCATGACGGTAGAAAAAAGAGTAATCGGCATGCAGATCGATCACTTCATAATCCAGATCAGCCCGAAGGTTGAGCTCATTGTTGATGCCGGCTATTTTTTTATGCTTTGGGTCACTGTGCTGATAGGTGTTGTCGCTTCGAAGGTAGCCCTGATACTCCAGAACTTTTTTTTCAAAACTCTCTGTATCAAAATCCAGATCGTCATACTCCCCGGCCATCAATGCGATGCCAAGCAGCAGGATTAAAAAGCTTTTTATCAACGGATCTCATCCAGTTTGGAGAGGTTTTCCAGGGTAAAGACGGTGTCGTCAAAATCACGTTTTTTGATCTTGCCGAAGACCATGATGCTTTTGTACCCTTTTTGAAGCTGGCTGGTGGTTTCAAGTATGGATGGGCGGATGATTCCATCACCGAAATCTTTTGGCTTAAGATAACGGATGGTCTTCAATACAATGCCCCCTGCGATACAATCGATACTTTGAGGAAAAAGGCTCTTCTTGTCGACGACCATTCTGAGGCTCTCGTAAGTGACTCCTTCATGTCTCGCACCAAGTTCCAGATGATAGTTTGCCTCATCTTCCGTCTGCTTGACGATCGCATACTCGACACTGAAATCAAGACGCATAATATCGGCATTGTTGAAGACACCACCTGTCACACTCTGCATGGAAGCGATACGAAGCGGTTTCGCGATACCGGGAATAAAGAGCCACATATTATCGTCCAGACGCAGGGTCGAGCGTCCTTTGTCGCTTGCCGGTGAAAGAAAAAGTGAGGCGACCTTGTCTTTATCTTTTTTGACCATATACATCACGAACTCTTTTTGTGTCCCGTCTGATTCGATGTTGATCAGTTTACGGTAACTCTCATACGAGAAGGGCTGAAGACGTTCATCGATCTGCTGCAACAGATCAGTCGCCATTAAAAAAACAGGAAACAGAAGTAGTAGTAAACGCATCTCAGCTCCTTAAGGCATCGACGGGATTCATTCCGGCCGCTTTGATGGCAGGATAGAGTGATGCGATCGCCGAGATGATCATCACCAGTACACTGATCATGATCACCTTGGCAAACGGCAGCATCGGTGAAAGGACGATCTCATCCTGTCGCCCGAACGCAATGGTGATATCACCGGTCAGACCGATGATCCCGTAGGAGATGACAATGCCGACCAGCAAGCCGGCGATCCCCAGTAGCAACCCTTCAAACAAGAAGGTCAGGATAATAAACGACGAGGGTGTTCCAATGGCGGTAAGTGTTCCGATCTCTTTGATGCGTTCGTAAACGCTCATGATCATTACATTGAGTATGGATATCAATACGATAGAGACAAGGATGATCTGGATCGCAAGGCTCATCAGATCGATCATCTTGGCGATGTTGCTAAAAGGGCTCAGTTTTTGCCAGTCATGGATCTCGAGGCCTTTTTTCTCACCGGAAAGCAGCTCCTCTTTGATCCTGCTTTGCACCTTCGGCAACTTGCCTATATCGTTGAGGCGAATGATAACCTCGTTGACTTCAGGCTTTTTGATACGCAGCAGTTTACGGGAGTCATCGATGTGAATATAGCCGTCACGTCCGCCGGGTCCGGAGATGATCCCTATGATGCCGCCCACTTTAAAGGTGCGTGCATTCATCGACCCGGCACGGTTGGTGGCTACCAATACAACAGTATCACCAACCTTGAGCTTCATCCCTTTGGCCACAATGTCGGGAATAAGGACTTCTCCCTGTTTGATCTGCGGGTTGCCTTTAATACGATCTTTTAGAAGAGGAAGGGTCTCATGCTCCTTTTCAGGATCGATTCCATTGAGGCGTACATTGGTAGAGTTTTCAAAATCACTGATCAGGGCAGAGTGCTTCAGGCGGAACGTGTAACTTTCGACGGCACTCAGTTCATCAAGTAAAGCCGTGATCTTCTCAACGGCTTGCGGCGGCAAGTTTTTGTCGAGCGGCATATTGTCAAGGCTGGCAACATACCCTTTTTTATGGATCTGAAGGTGCCCGAGCATACTGTCGGTGATCTGTCCGATCATATAGGATTTGAAACTGCCGGAGAAGGCGGCGAACAGAAGGACAAAAAGAACACCTATAGAGATCAGCAAAGTCGTCAGTGCTGCACGGCGTTTTGTGCGCTTCAGGGTTCGGTAAGCTATCTTTAGACTTTTCATGTGATCACCTCGTCATTAATGATCTTGCCATCTTCGAGTGTGACAATACGTCTAGCTTCATGCATGATCTTTGTGTCGTGTGTCGAGAAGACAAAGGTCGTATTGAACTGCTCCTGCATCTGTTTCATCAGGTCGATCACTTTTTTGGCTGAGATGCTGTCGAGGTTTGCCGTAGGTTCATCGGCGAGAATTATAGTCGGTTTTACGACAAGGGCTCTGGCAACCGCAACACGCTGCTTCTGTCCGCCGCTTAACTGGTCAGGATACTTATCGATCTGGTCACCCATACCGATGGCGTCGAGTACCTCTTCGACCTTTTGCCGGGTATCGCTCTCATGCAGGATCACCGAGAGGGGAAACTCGACATTTTCATAAACGGTAAAACTCTCGATCAGATTGAAATCCTGGAAAATAAACCCGAGATGTTCTGCGCGAAAACGTGAGGCTTCTTTGGTAGAGAGGGATGAGACGACCGTGTCATTGATGGTGACACTGCCGCTCTCAGGCCTGTCGAGACAGCCGACAAGATTGAGAAGGGTACTTTTACCGCTTCCGCTTGGACCGACAATGGCTACAAATTCGCCATCGTCAATACTCAGGTCGAGGTTTTCAATGACCGGAGTGGTCACTTCCCCTTCATGGTAACTCTTCGTTAATCGCTCAATCGTTATCACAATAAATTTCCTTTGACATTTTAAACCTCTTATCCATGAAGGTTATGAAAGAAATTTATTATAGGGCTTATTTTATATATGACAGGTTAAAGGACTTTAAAATATATATCAATCCCTCTTTTAATTCTTCAGACTACAGAGGCTCCGGTTCATCTTCTTTATAAAGATCTGCTGGAAGTATATTTTCAGGTGTGCCGTCAATATTGACGATGTTCAATTCCGGATGGATAAGTTTTCTAAGCTCGCGCTGTACCACCATCTTTGTTGTCATCAGACTCATGGCACAACCGTGACAGGTACCTATGAGCTCAATATAAGCCGTCCCGTCTTTTGTGCCCAACAGTGTAATACCCCCGCCATGAGAGTTGACATATTGGCTTGCTTGATCGAGGTTGTGACGAACGGCACCATAAATCTCTTCGTCTGTAAATGGCATCATAATGATCTATCCTTCTTTTAAAATATTGTGTATCGAAAGTGTATAAATCCAAGAATTGACTCCATGTCGGTAACCACACGTTCCATGATCTCGCCTTCCGGACTTCCGCTGAAAAGCCGTGCCATGATGTAACCGTTCATCAGACCAATGGTCACTCTTCCGTCACTTTTTTCATACACAGCGATACTCAATGGCATTTTTACCGCCATAAATTTCATCGCATCAGCTTTAAGCATCTCGCCGGAGAGTTTACCATTGCAGAACTTAATGATCTTGACCTGACCGACATCTTCGCCGCCATGCTCAAGCACTTCCTGACGCTGATCGATAAGGGTAGTCACATGCCAGCCCTTCTGCTTGTTGATCCTGTCGCTGATAAGCGTAACGGTCTTCTCAAAATCATAAGGGGAGCTGACCTCTTTAAAAAACATCGTCGGTGCGGCTATTTTAAAAGCGGTCCCAACAACAAACAGACCAAAGACCAATCCTAAAACCGTTCCAAAAATAATACTTCTTTTGTTCATCTTACTCTTCCTCTAAAATACATATCTCTTCCTGTCTGCATGCCTGTAAAGTCTTCATGGCTACAAACCCAATAACCCCTGTCGTCAATGCTATCAGTATGATCGATCCATAAAGTGTGACGACACTATGCATTGCCATATGTAAAAGCAGTGTTGCAATGGTTATGGCAGCAAGAGGAAAGGTATAGGCCCACCATGAGATAAAAAACTGTGACCGGTCATACATCCTGACCATAAATAGAAGCAGCAACAGGGTAAAAAGGGCAACAGAATATAAAAACATACTCACCATATCGATACTGCCTGATGTCATACGAAAATAGCTAATAAAGCCTATGGCCGGAGGTGCAATAAAAATAAAAAGTGTCGGTATCAGCTTTTTGGCAAGCGGATGGTGAAAGACGATCCGGTACATCACAATGGCAAAAAAGATAAGCCAGAAAAATATCCCCACGGAAAAATAAAAAAGTGATACAAACATCGGGGCAGCTTCAATGCCTACGACAGGGACAAGCACATTCCCGACAATAGGGATGAACCATGCCGGATTGCTATGCACGACCTTGAACTCATTATGGATCCAGTAGCGGATGATGGTGAGCGTAAAAAAGAGTTGAAGCGGTGCACCGATATACCAGAACAGAATAGAGACCGTCGGGGCATAATCATAATAAGCGATGGAAAGTAGAAGAAAACTGATAGAGATAGCTGCCATAAAAGAACTTTTTATCGGGTGATGTAACTCTTTTTGTACGGCGTCAGGGTAGAAAAGCCACTTTGCCATATAGGCGGTAAAGATCCCGAAAAAGAGCAGCGTGTCAGCGAGAAGCAGCAGCTCATACACAATGTATGGCACTGCCAGGAGATGATATGCTTTTGCATAAACAATAGTGAGTCCTGACATTCCCATGATGACAGCAAAAAGCTGTACCGGAAAATGTTCAAGCGATCTTTTTTTCAATAATATCGAAGCCTCCATATTTTTTCCCTCAGGAGATATGGATAAAATCAAATTCCCAATAACGAATCATCATGCTTACTTTGTGTAAAGATCAGTACTTGGATAGTTGGGCTTACTTATACTGGAAGCTTTAGCTTCTTTTTTATCGTACTGAACAACATCTTCCGCCTGAAGGGCACTGATAGTCAAAACCGTTGCTAAAATCAATGTTTTCATATTTTTCCTTTGTTAACTAAATTGACAGAAGTATATCGGCCATTCAATTGATAACGATTATCTTTATTGTGTAATAGTTTTGTGTAAGTTATATTTAATATAAGCCCAAATCACGAAATAGAATTTCCAGACTATCAATAACTTACGATTCACACGCAGATGACAGTGGCTTTTTGATTCACTGAGGCCAAAAATAAGAGAGCAAGCATATTTTAGTCTTCAAACCACA
>JAYEMF010000146.1:3656-7952 GCA_034717975.1 Campylobacterota bacterium | reverse complement strand
ACCATTGGCAGACTCTTTTGTTGTTCCAATGTATAGCTCGATACCATCTTTAGACCCCTCAATCATATATACAAATTTTTGTGATTTTGAAGCTACCGCACTAAGAAGCTGCTGAAAGTCTATAAGGTTTAAATCTGTATCTGATTTGCTTCTGTCATAAGAGATATGTGAAATTTTTACAAAATCAATATCTTCATTTGTTTCAATATCAACTTTTTGAATGTCATAATTCTCATAAGCTCTTCTTTCCAAAAAGTTTTGAATGGCTTTATCAAGCTGTATCTCTCTAACGGACACATTATTGTCATATGTTTCTAGTTCTTTCTTCACTTTGGTATCACTCATTTCAAATTCCCTATGAACTTCTTGTTCTAAAATCGTATGCCAATCAAGATTTTGTAGCATGACGGAATGGTTACGAAATAAAACCTATTCTCTCAAAACATATCTGTCACATACCTAAAAGACACCCCCCCATTATTGTAGAATCAGAATCAATGCCTATTGTGTTAATATGTTACACATCGTGTCAACATATCACACGATTATAGGCTTCATGAACGAGGTATTCCAGCAACACCCTATACTCTCTATTTTCTCGAATGGGATCGGCCTTGATTGTCTTATTGTCTCGCATACGATTGATCTGTGATTTAAGGATATGAAATCCTCGGTATCTAACGTGACTTTTTGTGGAGATCACCAAATATCTCGTAAGCATTTGGCTCCGTATGCTCCTTTGGTTTTGACAGCAGCAATGCTTCTGACTGCTGACTCATCTTCTCAAATATTTCACTCGTTCCGGATCGAATGATTTTATGCTTTCCGGAATGTTTAGCTGCAAATAGCTCGATTTCATTGACCCGGAATACTTCATGGACAGTAAACGCATTTTGTAGCTTGTCGGTAATGCTTTTCATGTTAGGTTCTTTCATAAACTCCCGAGCCATATCAGTACATATCTGCTCAAGCATTGGTATATGCTCTTTCTTGATATTGAACGATCGTGCGAAGAGAATAAACATCTGTTTTTTGACATATTCTAAATTAAAAAGATTTCTTCCCCTAAGGACAAATGACTCATCACAAACTTTGCACTTGAACCGGCGACGGCCTGCATTTGAAAATCCAAATTTTGTAATGCGTGAATCTACACACTTGTGACAATGGATTAGAGCGTCTTCCGGATCTGGAACAGAGGCAAACACAATACCCGCATTCTCAGCCTGGAACAGTTTCCAGTCAAGCTCATAGCTTTGCTCGCTGTTGTAGCGATTAATGATGATGCTCCAGTTGTCCCGCTCTTTATTGCTGAGCCGTATTCTGGCTTTGTCAATAAGGTTTTTTATTGTCGCTACAAATGCTTTTTCTACAGCTTCTTCCATAGATACCCCGTATTGTCTGTAATGACGCAGTTTGCTATTGAAAAAGCGTATGGCTGATTGTGTCATGAAATCATTTAGACGAGCGTAGACAGCATGTTGATCTTGTCTTTTGGTAAAGAAGATACCGTAGAGCTTGCCAAACCAGATGGGCCAGTTGATGCTTTGATGTTTGACACCAAATTTTCTTTGACACGGTTTGCACCAAAAGAGAGGGGCGCTGGTTCCCTTTCTCGCAGCGTATGTGATATCAGGAGATGATATTTCTCTGTAGCAGTGCGGGCAAATAATCAGATCTTCTGGTGGGCCGATAAGAGCCTGAAATTTATTTTTGGCATCCGGCGTGTAAGGTAAATTCATGTTTTGTCGTTTTGGCTGCACTGTTGCTGATCTTGCAATTTCTGTAAATCTCTACCCTGCTGTGACCATAGCACTATGATCTCCATTTTGGAGTTATTTATAGATGTCTCTCTGTCTTGAATCGTGCTGATCAGTGATTCAGATACTACCGCTTTTGATTTTTGCATTATTTGTCCTTTAGACTAAACGGTAATGTCGCTACCGCTATATGTTTTGCAAGAAGGCGATGCGCCCCCTGAAATATGTGATTTTGTGTAAAACGTAAAAAGTATGGAAAGTGTAGAAAGTGTAGATAGAGCACCTTACGGTACACTTTTCACACTTTCTATCTTTTTTATACTTTCTATATATTGCATATATATACGTTTTTTAGGGGGCGGCCAGTTGTGCTCTAACGGAATCAATACTCTTAGATGTAGTATCGATCACTGAGTACATGTGGATGTGATTGCGTTCACCCGTTTTTTGTATCTTCCAGTGAATATCCACGTAACGTTTCAAGATATCCTTTAGATCTTTAGTGCTTCGGTCAAAGTCATCATCACCTTGAATGAACTTTTCAAGCTCTGACTTTCGCATTTGCCCCTCAAGCGTTAAGATACCCTTGATGATCGTAATCACACGGGCATCCGCTTTTTGCTGTTCCAGCTTGTCGGTATCGATCCTTTCGTCAATCATCTCGACACTGGAGGGATCACCCTTGGTAAAAGAGAAGCTCTTCGGCTCAAAGAAGTAGCGGACACGGCCACCTTCTTCAAGGGTTGAGATCTTTGAGTGCTCATCCTCCCCATCCATCGTTACAAGCTTTAACAGCGCATCAGAGTCCTGCTCTATCTCCGCTGTACCTGCAAAGTTTTCACCGTCTTTGTTGGTATGATGAAATGAAATAAAAGTCACTCCCTTGGCGGTCAGTGCCTTGATTCTGTGGAGCACTCTGGCGTTGGTACTTTTATTAAGGATGTCAGGGTTGAGATACTTCAACGTATCCAGTACAATCACCAATTTTTCTGGATCATTACTTTCACGCACCAGCTCTTCAATCTCCATCATCATCTCATCGGCGGTTCCGTCCACCATGATGTTGTAGCGATCAAGCAGACCTTCCTCATCGAGATGCTCTTCAAAGCTTGCCGACATATATTGCTGCCCATCAAGAAAGAAGTAGTAAACCTCCGCATCGTCATGTTCGATCAAAAGCTGCTTCATCAGAAAAAGAACAACGGTTGTCTTGCCGCTGCCTGCAGCTCCGTAGATGATAATATGAAATCCTCGTGGTATCAGCTGTGGGAGGAAGAAAAACATGTGCAGCGCTTTTTCTCTTTGCACTTTCGTCATGCGCCGTTTTTTTAACTTATCTTTTGCAGATAATGGTATAATTTCAGTGTACACATTTGAAGTCTCTTTAGAATTTACAGGTACAGATTGTTGATTCTTTCGGGCTTCGACTTTCGACTCTAATACTTCACCAAACTTATGCTTTGGATCGAAATATGGGTTCAGCTTTTCAAAGTACAGTTTGTCATTTTGCTGCTCTATAATGATCTGTCCAACTTTATTTAAGAAAATGGGGACAGGCTACTTTTAAACTAGAATCCATTAAAATCTCCGCATAATCCAACCACAAAAAGAGGAGACTTATACCCCGCATAGCAAGAGGAGAGACGGCAGGCGGTATCTACCACATTATCAACCGGGGCAATATGCAGATGCAGGTGTTTAATGATGAGGAAAGAGGTGTCAGGACATAAGTATAAGTAAGTTTTTTGTTCCCTTCTGAGGTATAACGAGAAAAATATTTATGTATTGACATTGTTAATACATATTGGATATAATAGTTATATGCAGCATTTGGTGTGAGGAGGAGTTGTGAGATTTGAATGGAGTGAAAGTAAAAATGCCGACAATTTCAAAAAACATCAGGTTAGTTTTGAAGAAGCCAGAGAGGTGTTTGATGATGCCATGCATATTTCAAAACTCGATCACAGGTTTGATTATTTTGAAGAACGATGGATAACATTGGGCATGACAGGCAAACACACAATTCTAGTTGTCGCCAATATGTTTTTTGATGAAAATGGCGATGAAATCATTAGAATTATAAGTGCACGAAGAGCCAATCAGAAAGAAAGGATTTTTTATGAGCAACATTGAAGAGAGAGAAAAGTTTGATGATTACGAGATGCAGGATGATTATGACTTTAGCGGTGGCACGAGAGGGCGGTTCTATAAACCTAAAAAAGTGCCTACTACCCTTCGGTTAGACAATGACATCATTCTCTATTTCAAGAAAAAAGCCAGTGAGCAAAAAGTTCCGTATCAAACATTGATCAATGCATTGCTCAGAAAAGAACTTCAATCGATATGAAAAAAGGGGTCAGGGTGTGCCAAGCCTGTTTTCAATGTTTTTTTAAAGAAAAATCGTGATCCGGATAAAGGGGACAGGCTACTTTTAAGACTTCGTACGCTACAATCAACGTATAACCAACTACAAAAGAGGTGGTTTATGCCCCGTATAGCAAGAGGAGAGACAGTGGGCGGAATCTATCACATCATA
>JAYEMF010000146.1:0-3556 GCA_034717975.1 Campylobacterota bacterium | reverse complement strand
GGATAAAGGGGACAGGCTACTTTTAAGACTTCGTACGCTACAATCAACGTATAACCAACTACAAAAGAGGTGGTTTATGCCCCGTATAGCAAGAGGAGAGACAGTGGGCGGAATCTATCACATCATAAATCGCGGCAATATGCAGATGCAGGTGTTTGATGATGAAGAGGACTATAACTATTTTCTGAATCTGCTGAAAACAGCAAAGAAGAAAGAAGATGTCGAGATCCATGCCTACTGTCTTATGCCAAATCATTTTCATCTTATGGTTATCCCCCAACAGGAAAAAAGCCTCAGCCGGTTTATGCAGTGGGTGATGACTTCCCATGTACGCTACTACCACAAAAAAAACAGAACCTCCGGCCATGTCTGGCAGGGACGGTACAAAAGCTTCATCGTTGAACAGGAGAGTTACTATATCACTCTGATGCATTATATTGAAGCTAACGCCAAACGAGCCAAACTGGTCAAGAAGGCAGAAGAGTGGGAGCATGGTTCGCTTCATGAACGCATAAACAAAAATAGGGAATTACTCAATACCTCTTATGTGGAACTTGATAGTAACTGGCAAGAATATGTCAATGAACCCATCTATCCAAAAGAACTGGCTAAAATACGGAACAGCGTCAATCGACAAGCCCCGCTTGGAGAGGAACAATGGCAACAGGAGACGGCGGTAGAGTTTGGACTTTTATCGACGCTGAATGAGCGCGGAAGGCCGAGAAAAAGAGAAAACGATGATAGATGACATATGGTCGAAATCTGAAAAGAAACATGCCAGAACACTGTTTAACCTGGCGCTCGAGAGGGAGTATAAGGAACTTTTCAACAAGATAAACGGTACCAAAGTTGTAAAACCTGAAGAGGTCTGGGATCTGCATGACATGCTCACCCGCAAACGAAAAGAGATGGATGAAAAATATGATTACAGGTATTCCCAACTTATTTTTGTTTTTGCGCGGCTGGTGCATGAAGGGTATCTCACTATGGACGAATTTGAAATGCTTGGGACGCAAAAATATTCCGACATAAAAAAGATGGTGAATTTTGGTAAAGATCTGTAGAGGAGAGAGATAGTGAAAACATTGAATATAAATGAAATACTCGAAGATCTGGAGACGATCGGTTTTAAGATTAATCCGGACTTTTTAAAAGAGACTGGCATCGATGCGGCAATGGTGGAGCAGGTAGACCTATTGTTGGATGCGATCACAGACAAGGGCCTGAAACTGACGCTGAAAGAAAATCTTCCAACCAAAGTGGTTAAGCAGATAGCCCTGCACAAACCAACCCCCTCTGAAGGGCGCTTTTTAAAATTTACCAAACGTTTTTTAGAGGAGGAACAGCCTCCTGCTATGCGTGCGAGAGTCGTATGTGAGGTGGGGAAGCTGGTACGGGAGGTCAAGGGTAAACTGGTTCTAGGGACTATGGCTCAGGCATACAAGAACGCGTCAGAGGCCGAGAAGTTCATCTATCTCTTTTACAGCTTTTCAAAAGTCAACCTGGCCTATTTTGACCGGATGCAGCCATTTGATGCGTTAAACAGCATCGCTTTTGCCTTACTGCAGCTCATCCGTGACAAACAGCCAATGTTGCGGAGCGTAGAGGTCCATAATGCACTGTTACTTGATGCCTACCCGAAGATTGCCGAACACGTAGAGAACGAAGTGGAGCCTGACTCCTGCTTTAGCGAAGATCCTTTTGATGAATTTGAGCATATACTCAGGGTAAGGCTGTTTATGCATTTTTTTAGCCCATTTGGACTGGTGCAGGAGCACGGTGACACAATGGATGAAGTGTATGAATGCCGCAAAACAGACCTGCTCGATCGTTTTTTGCTTCCTTTGGATGCGATTGATGAGAACAAAGTGCTGGATAAAAAGAGTTTTCGTGCATTTTCGGAACGCATCAGAAAGGAAAAACTTGAGATCGACCTGTTTCATGACTTCTGTTATATTTATGCCGGTTGTGCCAGATACCCGCTGCCTCCATCGGAGATGACCGCCGGTGACCTTGTGGTGCAAAAACGTCTGATCGGTACTGCTACCGAGGCTCAAAAACGTTTCTATATTGATTTTGCAGAGGCCATTGTTCAGACACTTCGGCAATTTACTCAGCTTGAGGCCAGAGGAAGTCGCAAAGATCTGCAGATTGATTTTGAAAACTTGGTAGATGCCCTTTATGCGCTTTTGCCTAAAACAACGCCCTACAATATGTTTCGTGCCATGCAGCCGATCATCCTCTTTTTCTTTGATATGCTCAAAGCTGTGTATCATATGGATCCTGCCTCTCCTGATTTTTATGAACGCTGCGTGACATGTTTTAATGAAGAGGTAGCTGAAGATATCGGGGGAGTGATTTACCTCATGAGCGAGTTGCAAAAAAAGACAAAAAAGGCCAAGCGTATCAAAGTGCAACTGGAGGTGATGACCAAAGAGGCAATCACAGCATATCTTCTTGCGGTTATGTCTATGTATGTTTTTGAGATGGAAGAGAGAATATAGGCGTTCATCTATGTATAAATCAGCTTCAAAACCAAAAGGTTTTCCAAAGTATCTGTTTCAGATTTGAATTCGGGTAAAATACGCCAATTACTTTAGTTTGGGACAAGAATGCAAAATATAGTATTAGTCGGTTTTATGGGTGTGGGCAAAGGCAGTGTTGCCCGTGAAGTGATCAAGCAGTCAAAATATATTGCGATCGATACAGACGATATCATCGAAAGTATGGAGAACCGTAAAGTCAAAAAGATTTTTGCGCAGGAGGGGGAAGCTTATTTCCGTAAGCTTGAATATAAAGTGGCTGCGTGGCTGGCTAAAAGTGTTCATGATACCCTGATCTCGACAGGCGGGGGGTTTTACAAGGTTCCCAATCTCAAGAAGATTGGAAAAGTGGTGCTGCTTCATGCCGAATTTGATACTATTTACAATCGTATCATCTCCCACCCCAACGCGAAGCAGAAACTTAAGAAACGACCGCTTTTTCAAGAGGTTGAGAAGGCGCGTGAACTTTATAACGAGCGGGAAGCGAACTATAAAGCATTGGCAGATATTGTTATCGATGTGACCGATAAGAGTGTTGAGGCTATTGCCAAAGAGATTTTAAAGAAGGTAAAGTGATGTTGAGAATATGGCTAACTATTATGATGCTGTGGACAGTGGGCAGTGCTGCTTCAATTAACTGGGAAAAAGATTATCGTACGGCGCTGACCAAAGCAAAGATGACAAAAAAGCCGGTTATGCTGGTGATCTCCAGCCATAAGTGTCGCTACTGTGTTAAACTTGAAGAAGAGACATTCAGTAACGACATCTTAATCAAAGCACTTAATCGTGACTTTATTTCTGTAACAGCCTATACGGATGAAAATGACTATTTTCCACAGGAGTTATGGTCTGGCGGAACTCCGGCAACATGGTTTCTTTACCCTGACGGCGAACCGATGTTCCAACCGCTTGTCGGATTTTTAGATGCCGAAAATTTTATCAACGCGCTTTCCATCGTGCATACGGAATTCAATAAAACTAAAAAATAACCATTAGACCTCTTGCGAAAGTCT
>JAYEMF010000145.1:0-7989 GCA_034717975.1 Campylobacterota bacterium | reverse complement strand
TCTAGGTGGCTATAGAGAGAGGGAAACGCCTGGCCCCATCCCGAACCCAGAAGCTAAGCCTCCCTTCGCTGATAATACTGATCCTTGCAGGATTGGAAATGTAGGTCGCCGCCTAGTTGTCGGATTAACTATTAAACCTCCAAACACTTTACAATTTATTATTACAACTTTTATCTATTTACTTACTATTTGATTTATGAGTATTCTTATCTTGACTAAACAATATAGATCTTATCTATCATCTCTTTATATTCGGACTCTGCATCGCTGTCGAGTGTAATGCCGCCACCACTTTTATATACTAATTTCCCATCTTGATTCTCTATAAACCTTATCATTACACCGCTTTCAAGCACATCACCATCATATACTCCAAAGACGCCTGTAAAATAACCCCGTTCATAACCTTCAATCTCTTCAATGATAGTTACTGTACTTTTTTTAGGTGTACCGCTTATACTTCCTGCCGGCAACAGTGATTTAATTGTCTCGCCAAGTTTTGAGCGCCAATCTTCACCGAGGTCACCGCTGATCTGTGAGCTTACTTGTATCAGTTCCTTCTTACCCGCTTTTATTTTTTCTGTGTAGCGAAACTTATCAACACGTATATCTTTTGCAACGATTCCAAGATCATTACGAAGAAGATCGACTATCATGATATGTTCGGCCATCTCTTTTGGGTTGGCCAATATCTTTGCTTCCGCATTTGGTATTGATGCGTCTATTGTCCCTTTCATGGGAAAGGTCGAAATACGACAGTTTTCTATTTTAATAAACCGTTCAGGTGAGAAGCAGGTAAATTGATTGCCAACTTGCAGTTTAAAGGGTGCAACGGCACGTTTGTATATCTCTTCAAGTGTGAGCTGACACTCTATCGATGTTGGTTGTGTCAGATTGAGTAGGTATGTTTTACCCTCTTTTATTTTTTCAATGACTTTACTGAATTTTGTTTTGTAACTTTCGAATGATACGGGTCTCTTCTGAAATAGATATTTTTCATTTAAACTTGATAGCTTGGTATTAATTTGATAGGAGATACCGTGTTGCTCAAGCTCATCTAATTTAAAGAGATGAAGCTTTTCCCCTTTGAAATCGGTATAGAAGAGAAAGGGTACTCTTGCTACGGCCAGTCTTGTAAGCTCATCATACATCGTGGATTAGTTTTTTCAAAACCGCCATGCGAATGAGAACACCGTTAGATACTTGATCTAGAACCTTACAACGTGGATCAGCCAATAGTGTATCGTCTATATCAATATTACGGTGTACAGGTCCGGGATGCAAGATGATGAGATCACGGTCACCTACAAGTTCTTTGGTAATGCAGAAATCGCTGGCATAATCTTTCAGTGATGCATAGCTTTGTGTCGAGTGACGCTCAGTCTGTGTCCGTAGACTCATAATGATATCTATATTATCAATAATATCGTTGATTTTATAGGTCGATTCAAGATCACTTTTGGGCATGAATTGTGGTGGTGATACGAGAGTGACATCGAGTCCAAAACGTTGTAAGAGCTCGATATTGCTATTGGCAACACGCGAATTTTTAATGTCGCCTACGACGGCAATACGTTTACCTTTGACATCTCCAAAATGCTCTTTAATTGTGTAAAGATCAAGAAGTGCCTGTGTCGGATGGGCATGTGCACCATCACCGGCATTTATAATGGATGCTTCTGTATGATTGGAGAGAATCTTTGGCACTCCGGCATCAGAGTGACGTACGATAATGGCATGGGGGCTCATGGCATCAAGATTCATGGCGGTATCAACGAGCGTTTCACCTTTTTTTGTTGAACTTTTGGCAACATCGAGATGGACCATCTCTGCGCCAAGACGTTTGGCAGCAATCTCAAAAGAGCTTTTGGTACGGGTGGAGTTTTCAAAGAAGAGGGTAATGAGCAGTTTATCTTGTAAAATCCGTTCAAAACGGCCATCGGAAAAGCGTTTGGCATCACTAAAGATGGATTCTATCTCTTCGATGCTGAAATCATCAGTACGAATCAGGTGCTGCATCAGTCCTCCGTTTTCAGGCTGGGTTTTTAGTGTGAAAAGTATAGCAAAAGATTACTTTATAGGTTAAGCAGGGAAGTCGCCAATTTTTTTATATCTCTTGACAGCTCATAATAGTCAGGGAAGTGATCTGCAAAATATGGTTCTGAAATTTCTTTGAAGTCCGTGTCGTCACTTTTGCAATTCAGTGCCCAGTTGTAGGTTAGACCCGCCTGCTTTAGCAACGTTAGGTTCAATAAAGTATCATTAATACATCCCAGTCGACAGTGCGAGACAAGCAGTACCTTCGCTTCAAACCGTTTGATCAGGTCAATCACCATGTTCTCTTGATCAAGGGGAACTAAAAGACCTCCGGCCCCCTCTATCAGTAAAATGTCACAGAGAGGCTCAATTTTTTCCAGAGCGCTCTCTATGCGTTCAAAATTGATTGGTTTTGTCTGATTGGCAATATAAGGCGCGGCAGGCAGTTGAAACTGAATAGGTACGATATCGTTGACACTCAACGCTTTAAAAGCAGGGTTGTACTGCTGAACAGTCGTTAAAAGTTCTGTCCCATCAAGAGGCTGATCGAGTACTCCTGTTTCAATCGGTTTAAAGACACCAACACGATACCCCAGTGAAGAGAAGGCCTTGATGAGGCGTTTGGTAGCATAAGTTTTTCCAATATCCGTATTGGTTGCTGTAATAAAAATACGTTGTGCCAAGATGATCACTTTTTTGTTATAATATCGCCTTATTTTAGTATAGGTTTGATAATGAATCGCTTTGAAGAGTTTACAACACAGTTTGTGCAGTCTATTGGGAATAAAGAGGGTGCGGTCAGTCCTGCAATAACCGCTTCGGCATCATTCGGATATGGTGATCCGGAAACGGCAGAGGGGATCTTTGATGGCAGTGTCAAAAAACCGCTCTATTCACGTATGGGGAATCCGACCACGGCACAACTTGAACAGCTTCTTGCTCAGATGGATGGCGGTGTGGGTGCTGTGGCAACCAGCTCAGGTATGGCGGCAACGACGCTGGCGACGATGTCTCTGTTGAAAAGCGGCGATGAGATCATCTCTGTCGGTGGTCTCTTTGGAGGAACGTACTCCTATTTCAGTGAGACACTGACCCGTTTTGGAATTACAACACAGTTTTTTGATGTCGATGAGATTGATGCGATAGAAACTGCCATCAATGAGAGAACAAAAATTCTTTTTTTAGAGAGTGTCGGCAATCCAAATATGCGTCTGCCCGATATTAAAACGATTGTCGAGATCGCCAATAGGCATGGCGTTGTTTTGATCGTTGATAATACAACGACACCGATGGCACTCTCTCCATTGAAACTGGGGGCAGATATTGTGGTTTACTCTACGACAAAGATCCTTAGCGGCAATGCTTCGGTCTTGGGTGGTGCAGCAGTCTTTCGTGCCATTAACGAGGGTGATGATAAATTTAAAACCGAACGTTATAGCGAAGTGCATAAATTTATAAAAAAAATGGGTAAGATGGCGCTGATCGCCAATGCTAAAAAGCGTGCAATGCGTGATTTTGGGATGAGCCCGAATGCATTTGCCAGCTATTTGACGATGCTGGGTATGGAGACACTGCCTTTGCGAATGGATCGAATTGTCCAGAGCGTAGAGATTATTGTCAAAGCTTTGAACGAGAAGGGGATGAAGGTCAATCACCCCTCTTTGCCTGACCACCCGCATCATGAACGTTATAGGAGTGATTTTGCCAATGGCTGCGGTTCCCTCTTTACTGTTGATATGGGTAGTAAAGAAGCCGCTTTTAGCTTTCTAAAAGGGTTGAAACTGGCGACGATCACAGCCAATATCGGTGACAGCCGGTTGCTTGCCCTTCATATGGCATCCACGATTTACAGTGATTTTGATGACGAGATACACAGGTTTTTGGGAATTACTCCAGGCTTGATCAGAGTGTCTGTTGGTTTGGAAAATCCTTCAGATGTCATTAGTGATTTCACTTCAGCTGCGGGTATCTAATCCCCCGCGTCTAATTTACCGCTTTAAGCCAATCCACACAGATATACTGCTACATTACTTCTAACTAAAAACTTTTACTATTCAGAATCAGGAAAATAATTTGAGTACTAAAAAAGAGTATGAACTCGAAGGTGAACTCTCTTTGAGTGAACCAAAACAGTATAAGGTACTGCTTTTAAATGATGACTATACATCAATGGATTTTGTGATCGAAGTATTGATGAATATTTTTCATAAAAACTATCAGGAAGCTGAAAAAATAATGCTGGACGTACATCGTAAAGATCGTGGTCTATGCGGGGTTTACAGCTATGAAGTGGCTGAAACAAAAGTGATGCAGGTAAGTAAACTGGCCCGTGAGCAGGGTTATCCGCTAAAAGCGACAATGGAGGAAGAGTAATGATCAGTGCCGAACTCAACAGTGTATTTCAAAAAGCGCTCAGTTTTGCGAAAGATCAGCGTCATGAATATCTGACGATTGAACATGTCTTTTTTGCTGTGCTTGGATCCAAAGAGGGGATCAAAATAGTCAAAGAGTGTGGTGCCGATGCAGGCGGGATGCGTGAAGCGTTGGGAAACTATCTGACAAATACGATGCAGCCGCTTCCTGAAGAGGTGCATCAGGAACCCTTTGAGACAGTAGCACTCTCGCGTATGATCGACAAGATGATCCGGCATATCCAAAGTGCCCAAAAAGAGCAGGCTTCTGTTGGTGATCTGATGGCTGCGATCTATGAAGAAGAGCACACCTATGCTGCGATGCTCCTGGAGGAGAATGAGGTCAGCCGTGTGGATGTCCTTGAAGTGATCTCGCATCAGGATGTCGGTACGCAGAGCACAAGCAGTGATGAAGAGAGTTATCTGGAAAAGTATGCGGTTGATCTTGTCGCTACGGCCAAAGAGGGGAAGATCGATCCGGTGATCGGACGTGCCGATGAGATCGAACGGGTTGTACAGACTTTATGCCGCCGGAAGAAAAATAATCCGCTCTTGGTCGGTGAACCGGGTGTCGGCAAAACAGCGATTGCTGAAGGATTGGCGCTGCGTATCGCATCGGACGATGTTCCTGATATTTTAAAAGAGGCTCCCTTGTTTGGCATTGACCTTAGTGCCATGCTGGCCGGTACAAAGTATAGGGGTGATTTTGAGAAGCGTCTCAAGGGTGTGATCGATGAACTGAAAAACATACATAATGCCATTATGTTTATTGATGAAATCCATACGCTTGTCGGTGCTGGTGCAGTCAATGGGGGGAGTATGGACGCCTCCAACCAGCTCAAACCGGCACTCGCTTCGGGTGAATTGAAATGTATGGGTGCGACAACCTATAGCGAATTTCGTAATGTATTTGAGAAAGACCGTGCACTCAGTCGCCGTTTTGCAAAGATCGATGTCGATGAACCTTCGCAGGAAGAGAGTTATCTGATTCTCAAGGGACTGCGCCAGAAGTATGAAGAACATCATGGCCTGAAATATACGGATAAGGCGCTTCGAAGTTCGGTAGAGCTGTCGAAGAAATATATCACTGACCGATTTCTGCCGGATGTTGCTATTGACCTGATGGATGAAGCGGGTGCCTCATTCCATCTGAAAAAGCGAAAGCGCAACACAGTGACCCCGCATGATGTTGAGGCGATTATCTCCAAAATCACCGGAGTACCGACATCGCGTATCGGCGAAGATGATGTGGAGCGTCTGGCGATGATCGAAGCCGACCTTAAAGGTATGGTCATTGGACAGGATGAGGCTGTTGAAAAAGTGGCACAGGCTGTTAAACGCAGCAGGGCAGGTTTGAATGCTGACCAAAAGCCGATCGCCTCGTTCCTCTTTTCCGGTCCGACGGGTGTAGGTAAGACCGAACTGGCCAGATCACTGGCAGAGGTCATGGGTGTCAATTTTGAGCGCTTTGATATGAGCGAATATATGGAGAAACATGCATTAAGCCGTCTGGTGGGTGCGCCTCCGGGCTATGTCGGTTATGAACAGGGCGGTCTGCTGACAGAAGCTATTCGAAAACATCCTTATACGGTTTTATTGCTGGATGAGATCGAAAAGGCGCATCCGGAACTGATCAATGTTTTACTTCAGGTAATGGACAGTGCTACGCTGACCGATAACAATGGGTTCAAAGCCAACTTTAAAAATGTGATCTTGATCATGACCTCAAACATCGGTGCGACAGAGCGCTCCGTGATGGGATTTAATGCCGATCAGAGTATCTCGCGCGGAGAAGCATTAAAATCTTTCTTTACACCTGAGTTTAGAAATCGTCTCGATGCCGTGGTTGAATTTGGATCGCTTAGTATGGATGTGGTTGAAAAGATTGTCGATAAATTTATCGCCGAATTGAACCTCCAACTGAAGAAGAAAAAAGTGACTGTCACCGTTACCGATAAAGCCCGCGGCTATCTTGCCGAGATGGGTTACGATAAAGAGATGGGTGCGCGTCCGCTTGGAAGATTGATCCAGGAGAAGATAAAAGACTCTCTTACCGATGAGATACTCTTTGGTCGATTGAAACATGGTGGGAAGCTTGTTGTTGATTATGATAACGAGCTGCTGTTTACATATGAAAGCAAAGCGTAGATCACTTCAGCCATTTTGAATATTCCTCAGATCCGTTACGAACTCTTTTTTCCCGATCCGCGTACGGCTACACCGCAGGGGGTTGTGGCTTTCGGGGGTGATCTGGGTCCTTCACGTCTTATGCTTGCCTATCGCAGCGGTATCTTTCCCTGGTACTCCAAGAGTGATCCGATCCTCTGGTGGTCGCCCGATCCGCGTCTGATCCTCGAACTCGATGATTTTAAACTGCGTCGATCATTGAAAAAAAAGCTCAAACAGTTTGAATTTCGTTTCGATACGGCCTTTGATGAGGTGATAGAAGAGTGTGCGACCATTCACCGTCCGGGCCAGAATGGAAGCTGGATACTTGGTGAAGTGGTTGAAGCCTATTCGGTACTTCACGGCATGGGGTATGCTCATTCGGTTGAAGCGTATCAGGATGGCAAGTTGGTCGGTGGACTCTACGGCGTGGCTGTCGGAAAGGTGTTTTGCGGAGAGTCGATGTTCGCACGGATCAGTGACGCCTCCAAGGCCGCGTTTGCCGTATTGATCGCACATCTTAAAGCCTGGGGATTTGAATTTATCGATGCACAGGTACCGACGGAGCATTTGAAGTCTCTTGGGGCGGTGGAGGTCTCCAGAGAACACTTTTTGGAACGTTTGGAAGCGTGTCGGGATGAAGATGTAACTGCATCGTGGGAGTATGATTCACATTTGTTAAAAAATGGTGAAAAGTAATATTTTCTTAAGTTTTAAGGGAATATACTGATTTATTCTAAAACAAAGGGTGTCTATGAAAAAGTTTCTTGTAAGTATGGCAGCAGTAGCTGCATTGAGTACAGCTGGCATGGCAGCTGCAAATGATCAAACAGGGTGTGGTTTAGGATCTCAAGTATTTAAAACTACTCCAGATAGTGCACTATTGTTATCAGTCCAAGCAATTTTGAATGGAATTTCAGGTAACCAAACCTTTGGTATTACGTCAGGTACTTCCGGATGTAAAAAAGCCAGATTGGTTATGAATGAGCGTGCTGAAGAGTTTGTTGCTTCCAATATGGATCAGCTGGCTAAAGAGATCGCCATGGGTCATGGTGAGTCTGTTGACACTTTGGCTGAACTGCTGAATGTTGAAGATAAAGAAGGATTTGCTCTGGCACTGCAGGCAAACTATAGAGGTATCTATACATCTGAAAATGCAGAGATGGCTGACGTTCTGGATAATATCGCCTCAATGTAATTTTACTAAACGGATTTCTTCCGTTTAGTCCCCATTTTAAATTCTCTATTATAAGGGCACCTCTAAAAACCCTGGATATCATCAGAGGGCAAAGAAGGTGCAAGATTTCGTTTTAAAATCTTGAAGGACTACCCATAGGTAATTCAAGAGATTTTAGGACGGAAGATTGTGCCTTAT
>JAYEMF010000144.1:0-29748 GCA_034717975.1 Campylobacterota bacterium | reverse complement strand
TTTCTTAATAAGGAACAATAATGCCAAATCAATACTTTATGACTATCGATGCCGGTACAGGAAGTGGACGAGCTGTTATCTTTGATGCAGCAGGGCGTCAGATTTCCATTGGACAGCAGGAGTGGACCCATCTTAGTGAGCCGGGTGTCCCAAATTCAATGGGATTTGATTTTAGAATCAATTGGAAACTTCTCTGTGAATGTATACGGGAGGCAATTGCTAAAGCGGGTATTCGAAGCAGTGAAATAGTAGCAGTAACAGCAACCAGTATGCGTGAGGGAATACTGCTTTATGATAAAGAGGGCAATGAGCTCTTTGGTGTAGCCAATGTTGATGCACGTGCAGACAAGGAGGTGGCTGAACTAAACCTGACTTACCCCGATGCTGAGCGAAGCTTTTATGAACACAGCGGGCAGACCTTCGCCCTTGGTGCGCTCCCAAGACTTCTTTGGGTAAAAAAGAACCAACCACAGATTTATGAGAAAGTCGCTTCGATCAATATGATCAGCGACTGGGCGTTGACAAAACTAAGCGGTATAATTGCTACGGATCCATCCAACGGGGGTACCAGCGGTATTTTTTCCCTTAAAAGCCGACAATGGATGCCTGAGATGGCTAAAGAAGTCGGTCTGAAAGATGATATCTTTCCGCCGGTTTATGAGCCTGGGACCATTATAGGCGAAGTGACTAGAGAAGCCGCCGATGAAACAGGTCTTGCTACAGGGACGCCTGTTGTTATGGGTGGCGGTGATGTACAGCTGGGAAGTGCAGGTCTTGGTGTTGTCAAGCCAAATCAGGTTGCTGTACTTGGCGGCACATTCTGGCAGCAGCTGGTCAATATGCCGACGGCCAAAACAGATCCGACGATGGATATCCGTATCAATCCGCATGTCATCCCTGGTATCTCTCAGGCAGAAGGGATTACCTTTTTTTCCGGTTTGATCATGCGCTGGTTTCGTGATGCATTGGCACAGGACGAGAAGAAGCGTGCCGTAGAGATGGGAATAGACCCTTATGAGCTTCTAGAAAGAATGGCCGCTGATGTACCCGTTGGTTCACATGGGATTTTACCGATCTTTTCCGATACAATGCACTACGGAAAATGGTATCACGCGGCCCCTTCATTCTTAAACCTCTCTATTGATCCGGCAATTGGCTCGAAAGCGGCAATGTTTCGTTCGCTTGAAGAGAATGCGGCCATTGTCTCGATGTTGAATCTGGAAGCGATCTTTAGATTTACCGGAGTGAGTACCGATACGATTACTTTTGCCGGTGGAGCCAGCAAGGGAAAACTCTGGAGCCAGATATTAGCTGATGTAACTGGAAAAAATGTCAAAATCCCGGCTGTTAATGAAGCCACCGCCCTTGGTGGTGCTTTTGCGGCTGGAACAGCGGTTGGTACCTATGGTTCAATCGAAGAGGCAGCTACATCTTTGGTGAGTTGGGATAAAACGTATGAACCAAATTTACAAAATCATAAACGATATCTGGAGATTTCAAAGCAGTGGCAAAATGCCTATGCTGCTCAGTTGGCACTGGTCGATGCAGGGGTAACTACATCGATGTGGAAAGCTCCGGGCCTATAATTATTTAAAGAGGAAAATATGACAATAACAAAACGTGTAACATTTATTGCAAAACCTGATGGCATTGCTAAAATGAAAGAGCTTTTAACAGCAATGGTAGAGCCGTCAAAAGCTGAAGATGGATGTATTTTTTACGATATCTTTCAGTATGAAAACAGACCTGAAAAGTTTATGGCGGTAGAGACGTGGAGAGATGAAAAGGCGCTTGATGGCCATAAGAGTACGGCACACTATAAGGTGTATAAGTCGAGTTACGAGCAGTACTGTTTGGAAAAATATAGTGATGAGTTGGAAGTGTTGAGCTAACTGTTTTTTATAGAAGTCTCTTCTTTCTTTTTTTGGCGCAAAACAAGAAACAAAAAAACATTTTTTTGGCTGTTCGGGAAGGGTGTCTGTTTAGTTACATAGGCTCGGTTGTGGTCTGAGTAATTTTTGCTGTCTTTGGATTTGGCTGACGTTTGAGTTTTTATGGCATGAGGGTACAGCGTATGTAGTTTCATAGGCTATGACAATAACTGTCAGCCTGATACTTTTAAGGCACTTCTAACTAATTGAATCCGCGGAGCTTTGGTAAACGTATTTTTTCTTCATCCAATGCTTTGAAATGGCATTGGACACACGTGCCCTCTTTCTTTTTTTCGGAATAAAAAAGAAAGAAAATCGTCGATAGACATTCTTAAAAAAGATCTCCCAAAATATTAAGATTATCACTAAACTTATCATCGGTATGCACTTCATAATGTGATTTGTAGTGCAGGTAATGCTTAGAGTGCTTGTGTCCATCAAGTGCTTCTTCATCTGCCCATGACTCGATCACGATAAACTTTTTCGAATCACTTTCATACTGAAAAATGTCGTAAAGCAGACATCCGTGTTCGTTGCGTGATGGTGTGATCATCTCATTGAGAAGGGTAGAGAGCTGCTTTTCATGCCCTTCTTTAGCGATAAATGTTACTTTTTTAGTGACTTTCATAGTCTCTCCTTTTCATTTTCTGTCATTCCTTTGAAGGCAGGAATAACAGTTTGGATGTTATTTTTTTAGTTTATTTTGTTCTAGTTCCCAGTATTCCATATCAAAAATATCACTTGGCTTAAGACTTTGCCATCCGCCAAGATGTTCAGCAGTAAGCATCGCTTTTGCCGTATGTTCGACGATGTCACCAATGACACTGGCCTCTTTATCATCTTTTCCAAAGGTAACGACTCCGGCGCCTTTGACAATAGCGTAGCGGGGGGCGAGATCAAGGCAGATATGTGTATCGGTGGCATTTTCCCGAAAGTAGGTTTTATAGTCACTGACGAACTTGTCGAGGCCTTTTTGAACGTCATTTTCGATAATGGCTGGAAATGGTTTAATGCGGATGACATGTTCCGGTGTCAGACCGCCGCGATGAACGATAGCCTCGATGTTGAGCCGCTTTGATAGTGTGCAGGTGTCGATGGTGTCGATGACTTTTAGGGTGATATCTGTACCGCGCAGTTTTGAGACCGCATTTTGAAGTTCATCAAGCATAGCGGGTCTGATCTCGCCGGAGATACATTTAGGAAAGAGCAGGGCGGCTTCATAGATATAGGCTTCAGCTTTGGTGACCAGCTCGATCATCTTCTCATAGCTTTTTTTGGCATCATCATTAAAGGTGAAGATACCGTGGTTAAGTAAAACGATCCCCTCCAGTTTGCTCCAGTCCATATCTTTAGTTTTTTCATAGATATCTTTGGCAAGTAAAAAACCTGGCATGACATAATCGATGATAAGTACAGTGTCGCCATATACCTCTTCGATAAGTGCTTTGCCATCAGGGGTATTGGAAAGGGTGACTACTGCATCGGCATGGGTATGGTCTACAAACTCAAAGGGGATAATCGCGTGCAGGATCGCTTCGATGGAAGGATTGGGGGCACTGCTGTCTCTTAGGGCTTCACGCTGCTCTTTTACCATCTGTGTATCGCTCAGATGATCACGTGTTGCCATCTTTTGAAGTATGCCAAGATCAACGGGTGAAAAGCCGGGCTCTTCAATGGAAGAGAGATCCCATCCACTCCCTTTCACATAGATCGTATCGTCGATTTTTACGGAGGTGTTACCGCCGCCATGCAGTACGAGGTCGGCATCCTGGCCCAAAAGGCGTGAGGTATAGACACGCATCGCCAGTTTGGAACTCAAAGTGGAGGCATGTTTTTCGTCAAATAAACTTGTCATAATTTTGCTTTTTTCTTTTTGAAAATTATACCTATCTTGCTTTAAAGAGCAACTTGCTACCATACTTAAAAATTATCAGGATAAGAAAATGCCACTACTGGACAGTTTTACCGTTGATCATACCATTATGCCTGCTCCGGCAGTTCGCCGTGCCAAAGGGATGCAGACGCCATCGGGTGACAAACTTACTGTATTTGATCTGCGTTTTTACAAGCCGAACAAAGAGAAGATGAGTACGGAAGGTGCCCATACACTCGAACATCTCTTTGCCGGGTTTATGCGTGATCATCTCAACTCAGATACGGTCGAGATCATCGATCTCTCACCGATGGGCTGCCAGACAGGTTTTTATATGAGCCTGATCGGTGAACCGGATGAAGCAACGGTAGCCAACGCTTGGGAAGCGTCAATGAAAGATATATTGGAAGTTGAGAACCAAAATGATATTCCTGAACTCAATGTCTATCAGTGCGGTACCTACAAGATGCATTCGCTTAAAGATGCCAAAGAGATTGCAAACGATGTTCTAAATGCCGGTATCGGCGTGATGGATAACGATGCTTTAAAACTTGATATGTCGAAGGTTGAAGGACTCTGATGAACATTTTACTCCCAATGGACAGTGACGATACGCAAGAAGGAAGACTTGTTTCAATTAACGAAGTGAAAAAATGGGCACTGATTGTTCTCGAAGAGGGTCAGGTAGTCGAGATCAAATATTATGACACCCGTGAAGCTATTGAAGAGTGGGTTGAAGCAGTTGTCGTCACGAATGATTTTGAACCGGTAATGTCCTTCATCGAAGAGCAGGTAATGGTACTTGTTGCCCATACGCAGCGCAGTATTGATGATATTGTCGAGGCCTTTTTATTTAAAGAGCTCAATGAACTGGCCATTTAATGATTAGGAAAGAGGAAATCGTGAAGAGGAAAGAGAAAGAGCAAAACAGGATAAGTACACCATCCTCTTCCCACTTTCCTCTTTCCCCTTCTCAAAAAAAAGAACACAGAGAATTTTTAGAGCTATTCCATCCGCAACCGGGATATAAACTATTGGAGGTCACAACGCATGCCGATGCATTGACACAGCTGCTTATTGATTTTCTTATCCCTTATGATGGACGGCTTTCTCTTTCTCTATTCCCGGGTGAGCATCAACACTTTGAAGCTTCCGAACATCTGAAACTGCATACAGTACCTGATTTTGCCAAACCTTTCAGGGCACTACCTCGGGACAATGATATTGTTATTCTCCACGATGTTTTTCATCGTCATACCTCTCCGGAACGTATTTTGAAAGCCTGTTATACGACACTGGCCAATACAGGTGAAGTTATTATTACTGTTCCCAAAGGGGAGATGGATATCGTTAAGATGTACGAAGATCTGGAAAAATCGGAGTATCGCGCAGCCAATCAAATAGATATTTTCGAGGAGTATGATCTGGTAATGGCCAAAAAGATGCATATGTGGGGTAACGGGCTGTAAATCTATTATGAGGTCCGTCATTCCTGCGAAAGCAGGAATCTTAGCCTATTAATCTTACTTTACTCCCTAAAAATGTGAGGGCACTCACCTTTTTTTAACGGGAGATATCCTTCGCAGGAATGACGGGAGATAAATGTTTAACGATCAGCAACATACAATGGTCCAAAGTGAGGATGGCAGCTTTACCGCTTACTCTTCCGAATATGATGAACACTACCACTCCACCAGCGACGGGGCTCTGAACGAATCGCTCAACAAGCATGTCATCCCTGCTTTTTCTACCCAACAGCATAAGCAGACTATCACGGTTTTGGATATCTGCTTTGGATTGGGTTTCAACACCCTGGCTACACTCTATTATCTGAAGCAGAACAAGCTGGACAAGTCAGTCGCTATCTACTCTCCGGAGCTGGATGCGGCCTTGATAGCGTCCCTGAGTGAATTTACCTATCCCGATATCTTTGCATCCTATCTGCCTATTATCAAAACACTGGTCAAAGAGGGAAGATATGAAGAGAAGGGACTCACGATAGAACTCTATATCGGGGATGCAAGGGAATACCTTAGGGGATGCACGATAGGGTTTGATATCGTCTATCAGGATGCGTTCAGCCCAAGAGTGAACCCTATACTCTGGACGAAAGAGTATTTTTCGGATATCGCTCGATTAATATCTGACGACGGTGTAATTACTACCTATTCGACAGCACTCAAAACCCGACTTGCTCTTTATGAAAACGGCTTTAACGTCTATCTGATCCGGGGAGAGGGGTTCCGCAACGGAACGATAGCTTCAAAAAGCGAGTTAAGCGGTTTTGAAACGGTTGATATGGGTCATAAGATTGGCTGTAATCCCGATGTCAGGCCATTAACGGATGAAGAGGTTAATAGAGCGAACTGATATGGTCGACTTCATCCCAGCTCATTGACTTTTGCTGGTGTTTGAGAAAGTGGGCGATGTAACGGGCAAACATATCGGTCTCTATGTTGACCTTTGAGCCTTTCTGGTACTGGCCGAATAGAGTCTCTTTCATCGTGATCGGAATGATCGTCAGACGGAAACTATCTTCGAGTACATCATTGACCGTAAGGCTGACTCCGTCAATGGTGATAGAGCCTTTTGGGACAATATAGGGGATGAACTTTTTGTCGATGGCAATATAGACATCATAGCTGTTGCCGTTATTCTTGATCTCTTGAACTGTCCCGACCGTATCGATATGTCCCTGAACGATATGCCCTTCAAACCTGTCTCCCATCATCATGGCCGGTTCCATGTGGACTTTCCCTTTGAGATTTTCGGTAGCGATCAGTTTCTGGGTCTCTGGCGAGAGTTCGACACTGAAGCCATCAGATACGATCTGTGTGACACTCAGACAGGCGCCATTGATCGCTATTGAATCGCCAAGTTTTGGTTTATGACCGGCACGGAGTGAAAGGGTGTTCCCGCTATAGTTTTTGACCTCTGCCATCTCTCTGATCAGACCTGTGAACATTAGTTCACACCTCTGGTGCGAAGGAAAGGGGAAAGGGGGAAGCGGGAAGAGGGGAACGGAACAGGAACCATTGTATGCCTTTAATCATATTTTGCAATAACGATAAATATTTTATAAATTATAACAGCTTTTGTAGCAGATGATTATCTCTTTCCTCTTTCCTCTTTCCTCTTCCCCATTTTAAAAGACGATTTTTCCCTCTTCTTGAAGCCCCTGGATGATTGCTTTGGCTTTTTCATGACCGTTATAGGCGGCTTTTCGGCAAAGATCGAGTGCTTTGTCGTGATCCTCTTCAGTCCCGAGTCCCTGATCATAGAGCAGTCCGAGATTGTACTGGCCTTGTGCGAGATTTCCTTCTGCTGCACGTGAAAAGCAGATATAGGCACGATCATAGTCAACAGGTACTCCGTGGCCCTCTTTATAGAGTACACCGAGGTTATTGAAGGCTTCAATGTTTCCACGTTTAGCAGCTTCTTCATACCAGAAAGCGGCCTCTGAGTAGTTCTGAAGGCATCCCAGACCGCGTTCAAGCATGAGAGCGACTTCATACTGTGCCAGAGGTACTTCGCCGATAGCAGCGTCAAGGAAGAGGGCATGGGCCTTGAACTGATCATGGGCTACACCGCCAATACCGTTAGTGTAGAGAACAGCAAGATTATAGAGGGCATAGGGCTGTTTTTTTTCTGCTGCTTTTTCATAAAGTTCAAGGGCTTTGGGCTCATCAGCGTCTGTTCCCTGTGCATTTTGATACATGTAGGCTAATGAGGTCTGTGCGGTAGCATCATCTTTGGCCGCAAGATCAGAGTAAAGTTTAAACGCCGTAGTGAAATCACCTTGGTTGTACGCATTGTGTGCCTGTTGGATCATTATGGAAGACCTTTGTCAAAGTGGAGAATTGTAGTGCTATTGAGATTAAGCGGTCATAAAGGGCGGCGGAGAGGAAAAAGTTTTAAGTCAGTGGTATCAGCGGCGTACTTTGCCGGTTCCACGGATCTTGTCTTTGAGCTTGCCGATTGTGTCTTTAAGTTTCTCTTTCTCTTCTAGCAGGCGGTCACGGATGAGGTGCTCTTCGCTTCCGTCAATATCGGGATCATACTCCAGTACTTCTGGAACATAATCCTTGAAGAGATCTTTGGTATCTTTGGCTTTGTCTTTTAATTTTTTAATCATAATAGGAATTTTAGAATGAATTGCATAAATATTTGCCTAAAAAGGCCTAATATTTTAGTCCGACCTGTTTTAGTGCGGCATTGATATGACGTATCTGCTTGTTCTTGTCACGGCACCAGTCGGGTCCAAGCAGACTGTCATCATCTATCCCGGCGGTGATCCGCTGAACGGAAACATTGGCCGGTTTCATCTCTATCGCTTTGACCAGCACGTCAAGATAATCCTCTTCGCTTATCGGTTTGAACTCGCCGCGGGAGAACTCATTCGCCAGCGCTGTTCGTTTGACGACATAGAGCGGATGGTATTTGACCGAATCCAGTTCCCAGCTGTATGCCTGGGCTGCTGTTTCGAGCATCATTGCCTTGTCTTCTCCTGGAAGTCCAAAGATAAGATGACCGCAGACATTAAGACCATAAGCTTTTGATTTGAGAATCCACTCTTTGACATTGGCACTGTCATGACCGCGGTTGATACGCTCTAGCGTCTTGTCGTAAACTGACTGGATACCATACTCGATCCAGATCTCTTTTGTTTTAGCGAGCTCTGCGAGGTAAGCCAATGCCTCATCAGTGACACTGTCTGAACGTGTACCGATACTCAATCCTATAACATCATCAAAGCCCAATGCGTATTCATAAAGTGTCTTAAGTGTTTCAAGCGGGGCGTAGGTGTTGGTAAACGATTGGAAATAGACCAGAAATTTCTTGGCACCATACTCTCGTCGGAGTCTGGCACTCAAGTTTTCAAACTGCATCTGCAACTGTTCCAACTGTTTATCCAGGTTTGGATTTTCAGTTGAGTCAAGGTTGAGGTAAAAACCTTTTAGCGGTTTGGCCTGATCCAGGCTGGGGCTGAAAGAGTCATTTTCACAGAAGGTACAGCCGCCTTTTGCCACGGTGCCATCAATGTTGGGACAGGTAAAGCCCGAGATAGAGATGGGCACCTTATAGACTTTGGTACCGAATTTGTCATGCAGATAGGTACCGAATGTGTAGATCTGTTCAGGTTTCAAAAATAGCCATTCCTAAACGATGTAGTCGCCGGTGAAACAGGCTGTACAGTAAGTGGATTGATCACTTGCATTGACGCTGCGAAGCAGACCCTCATTGGAAAGGTAGGCCACCGAATCAGCGCCAATGTATTCACAGATCTGATCATTTGTCATATTGGCTGCAATCAGGTTCTCTTTATCCGGTGTATCGACACCATAGTAACAGGGGTCTGTAGTCGGCGGTGATGAGATACGCATATGTACTTCCGCGGCACCGGCCTCTTTAAGCATACGAACGATACGTCGGCTTGTCGTGCCGCGAACGATAGAATCATCGATGACGACAAGACGTTTGCCTTTGATCAGGTTGGTGATCGGTGAGAGCTTCATCTTCACTTTCAGATCACGCATCTCCTGTGTCGGCTCGATGAAAGTACGACCGATATAGTGATTTCGCATAATTCCCATCTCGTAAGGGATACCGCTTGCCTGTGAGTAGCCAATCGCTGCGGGAACACCGCCATCAGGAACAGGGACGACCATATCGGCTTCAATCGGCTTCTCTTTGGCCAGCTCCATACCCATGTTTTTACGTTTTTGGTAAACATTCTGACCATAAACGTTGGAATCAGGACGTGCAAAATAGACATACTCGAAGATGCAGTGCTTTGGTGTAGGCTCAAAAAGCTGGAGTGATTGCGGCTCTTTGTCTTTTTCAAAGATCAACATCTCGCCCGGGTTGACATCACGGATATACTCGGCACCGATCAGGTCAAAGGCGCTTGTCTCCGAAGCAACGACATAGCCATCTCCTACACGTCCAAGGCTAAGCGGTCTGAAACCATGCGGATCACGTACAGCAAACATTTTGGTTCGGCTTAAAAAGACCAAAGAGTAGGCACCGACAATCTGCTTGACGGCATCAATAATACGGTCTTTTAGTTTTTTCTGATCACTGCGGGCGATCAGGTGGATCAGGTTCTCCGTATCCATATGGCTCTGGAAAATAGAACCCTTCTCGATCAGAGCATTACGTACCTCTTCGGCATTGGTAAGATTTCCATTATGTACGATAGAGATCTGTCCAAGGTCATAGTTCGCATGTACCGGCTGGGCATCCAGGATGGAGTCGTCTCCGGCAGTCGAGTAGCGGGTATGCCCGATGGCCATATGTCCCTGAAGTTTTGCCAGTTTCTGTTCACTGAAAACCCGAGAGACAAGTCCACGTTTTTTGATGGTGTGAAGACGTACACCGTCTCCGCTGCTGATTCCGGCGGCTTCCTGCCCGCGATGCTGCATGGCGTGCAGTGAAAAATAGGCGAGTCTGGATGCTTCTTGATGATTAAAGATACCGACGACTGCACACTCTTCGTTTAATGCTCTTTCCACGGCTGGTCCTTACTAAAAAAGTTCAAGGCTGTCAGCGATGGAGTAAAGACCAGCCTCTTTTGTTTGCAGCCATTTTGCTGCACGGATCGCACCTTTTGAAAAGGTGTTGCGGCTTGTCGCCGTATGATTTAGCTCAATGAATTCGCCGTCGTTGTAGAAACCAACAGTATGACGTCCGACGATGTCACCACCGCGCAGTGCCATGACAGCGATCTCATCTTTGGTACGCTCGCCAATGTTTCCGTTTCGACCGCTGATACGAACCTTGTCAAGACTAAGGTCACGTCCTTTGGCCGCTGATTCGGCCAGGGTCAATGCCGTACCGCTTGGGGCATCTTTCTTGTGGCGGTGATGCTGCTCAACGATCTCAATATCAAACCCGTCAAGCGTCTGTGAAGCGATGTTTACCAGTTTGTTCATCAAGGCAACACCCAGCGACATGTTTGTAGCATAAAGAATCGGCATCGCTTCACTGGCATCACGAAGCAGGTTCAGTTGATGAACATCCAGACCGGTTGTACCGCTGACAATAGGTTTAGGAGTGATAAGTGCAGCTTCAAAGAGTGATTGTGCTGCATCAGGAAGAGAGAAGTCAATGACGATGTCACAGCCATTTAAAAATGTAGTCAGATCATTGGTGACAAGGACAGATGGGTCAATAGAAAAGTTCAGTTCATTACGAACATAAACCGATGAGAGAGAGATCCCCTCTTCGGTACGAAGATCATCTAAAATAAGTTGTCCAACACGTCCACTGGCCCCAAATACACCGACTTTTATCATTAGTGGTTCACTTTTTCATCTACATAGGTGATCGCCTGCAAAGCAGCAACAGCACCATCGCCGGCTGCACAGACAACCTGTTTTGGCGCATCAATACGCATATCGCCTGCAGCGTATAGTCCCGGTACGGAAGTATTCATCGTAATGTTGACTTTTACTTCTCCCCACTCTGTCATATCGCAGAGGAATGTTTCATCATCCTGGAGCAAGACTTGATTATTGACATCATTACCGACAAATACGAAGACACCAGGTACATCGATGTTGCGTTCACTGCCGTCGTTGCCTTTGACGCAGATACCGGTGACGCCCATGGCATCACCATAGACTTCATCCGGGACACTGTTGAGTACCAGTTCGATATTTTCAGTAGCTTTAAGTCGCTCAGTTGTATTTGGTGCACAACGGAAGGCGTCTCGGCGGTGGATAAGGTAGACTTTTGAACAGATCTTGGCCAGGTAGAGTGCCTCTTCAATAGCGGTGTCACCGCCCCCGATAACAGCGACCTCTTTCCCTTTGTAGAAAAAACCGTCACAGGTGGCACAGGTACTTACACCTCTACCGAAGAACTCATCTTCACCGGCAAAGCCTGCACGTTTTGGTGTTGAACCGGTACAGACCAAGACACTCATCGCCTCTTCTGTTGTACCGTCACCTTTAGTGATCGTGAAATTGCCATCCTCTTTGCGAGCGACACGGGTTATTTCTACCATGTCATGTTTCAATCCGAAACGCTGGCACTGTTCCGGCCATGGCATCATCAGGTCCATACCAGTGATCTCACCGGTTACACCAGGATAGTTTTCGATCTCGGAGCTCTGCGTGATCTGACCACCGGGCATCCCTTTTTCAAACATTGTAACATTCTCTAAACCGCCGCGAGTTGCATAAAGTCCTGCCGTCAGACCAGCTGGTCCGCCTCCGATAATTGCTAAATCTAACATGGTTCTATAGTTCCTTTTGTGTCTGTGATAAGATGTCTAACGTATCTAATTCGCGTATCATACTATCTTGTTTATAAAGAGTCTCTTTGGATTTTTTGATAAGAAAAATACTAGGTGATTTATAAATATTGAAACGCTGAATAAACTGTAAATTTGTATTGGTTCCAGCCCTTAAAAAGGTCGTGTTTTCCGTTGATGTGGCACTCTGCTGATAGTAGTCGATCGCGAGTACCGGGTAAGCCGCATCCGCCTGTGCAATTTTCTCAGCCGTGCCTTCGATTTTCGAGCTGTAAAAGATGATCAGGTAACGTTCCTGATCGGGAACAAAGAGATCACTCTCCTGGTAAAAAACCCACTCGGAGAAGTTGATAAATTTGTATTCTGAAAATTTGTAGTTGAAGTAGGCAAAGGCGCCGGCGATCATCGCGGCGCCAAAAAAAGATGCAAGAACTGTACTGACCGAGAAGAGGCTGGCTCCCCGTTTGGCCATTAGGTACTACCTTCTTACAGTAGAGAGTTGATTTTTTCTTCGAAAGCCTGTTTTGACGCAGCACCGACCATCTGGTCTACTTGCTCACCGTCTTTGAAGAAAAGGATAGTTGGGATTGAACGGATACCGTAACGAACCGCAACATCTTGTTCTTCATCCGTATTTACTTTACAGATCTTCGCTGTACCGTCAAATGCTTCTGCAAGTTCTTCGATAACTGGGGCAATCATACGACATGGTCCACACCATGGTGCCCAGAAATCTACTAAAGATACACCTTCTTTGACTGTTTCATCAAAGTTTGCCGCTGTTAATTCAAGATATTTACCCATGTAAAATTCCCTTTATGTAGTTGAAAGATGCCAAATTATAGCCTTAAAAACTTTAAAAGTGCTTTGAATTTATAAGGCTGCTTATTCCTCTAAGCTAAATCAGACAATATTACTCCTATTTACTTCAGAGGGTGATGTTTTCAATGATTTCTACATCTTTGGGTGTAACCACTACTGCATCGATTGAGTAATCAATAGAGAGTTGATGATGTTTCATGTAGACATCAGTGGTTCTGAGGATACGCTGCAGTTTGACCGGCGTAATATTTTGAATAGCCTGATCATAAGTTGCCGCACTTTTGACTTCCAGGAAATGGAGCACTTTATCTTTGAGGGCGATAATGTCGATCTCGCCAAAACGACTGCTATAGTTTCTGCCAATAATGGAGAAACCCTTTTTTCGGAGAACTTCGCAGGCACGCTCTTCCGCGATATCTCCTTTTGTCCGGCTCATAGACTCACCGTTGGCGAGTCGGGAAAGAGGGAAGGGGACCTCTTCCCCGTCTAAACAGGAATAACATCAACTTTGACCGATTTGAAGGCTGCCGTCAAAATCAGTTCATCACGTCTGTCACCAAAAAGTGCATTGATGCGTGAATCGGCATGGTGGAAAGTGACAAAGAGCGTTTTTGGCTGGACCTTGTCGGTGATTTTGACAGTAAGCGGGTTGGTCTGACCAAACTCTGTCTTTAAAATTACTTTTTCTGTCCGGAAGTCATTGGCATCTTCTTCACAGACCAAAAGAATATCTTCATCATAACGTTTGTTGAGGCTCTCACTCTGTTTTGTCTGAGCGGCATTGTTGTAGTGGGCCAGTGTACGTCCTGTTGTCAGATAGTAGCCGCTCAATTTTTTGTTGATGATCTCTTCGATCATCCCGCGCGGTTCATATTGGTGGTAATGGAACTCGCCGAGTCCATCATCGGTTCTGAAATCCAGCAAATGCAGAACAGGCGTGTCTTCCGTGTAGACCGGCCACTGCAGACCGCGTTTTCTATGACGTTCGAGACGAAGGTAGGAAGCTCCGCTGAAACGGCGGTGGGCAACTTCGCGCACTTCATCCCAGACCTGTGAACTGTCCTCGTAGTTATAATTTCCACCCATCTTATTATCGAGCATCTGGATCACTTCCCAGTCATCAGGCAGGTCGGATTTTACGAGCGGCTGCGAAAGGTGGAGACGGCGCATCGCATTGACATAGACACCTGTCTTCTCATAGGCTGATTTGACCCCGACGACGATATCGGCACGTGAGGCGATATCGTTCATCATGATCTCCTGGACCATCACAAACTCAAGATTTTCCATCGCCTGATCGATCTTGTTCAGATTTGGATGGATATGGGTGATATCTTCTCCCATGTTTAGCAGGGCTTTGATCTTGCCCTCATTCATCGCATCGACAAGCTCCGGTGTCATCAGACCGACCTCTTTAGCGTCCTGATAATCCGGTTCATAATAGGGAAGACATCCCATATCACACGCACCCTGAACATTGTTCTGTCCGCGAAGCGGCATTAATCCAGCTCCGTGATGACCGATGTTTCCGGTGATCAGTGCCAGATGGGTAATGGCCATGACGGCATAAGAGCCGTCCAGATGTTCGGTGATGCCAAGCCCCCAGAAGATCATCGATTTCTTGATGGCATATTCGCGGGCGATATTCGGGATCATCTTCGCCAGATACTCATACCCTTCGATCTGCTTGAAGTAGTCAGGATTGGCGTAAGGATCGTTAAGAATCTTCTCTTTGTACTCCTCAAACCATTTCGTCCGGGTAGCGATGAACTCTTTATTGTAGAGCTCCTCTTCGATGATGACATAGGCCATCATGTTGAGGATCAGCAGATTGGCTTCATGCGGGATGATCGCTTTATGTTTGGCAAACTTCATCAGCTTGATATCGCGTACATCGATTACGGCAAGATTATGGCTTTTTTGTGCGGCGTCAATGATACGGTTGGCAACGATAGGGTGGGCTTCTGTCGTATTGGAGCCAATGACGATCATAAATTCGGTAATGTATATATCATTGTAGGGATTGGTAGCCGCACCTTCACCTATGGTTGTACGCATCCCTTTGAGGCTTGGCGAGTGACAGACGCGGGCACAGTTGTCAACGTGCGGCGACTTCATTGTATGGCGGGTGAATTTCTGAAAGAGGTAGGCACTTTCACATGAGGTACGCGCGCCGCCGATGGCACAGAAACTCTTCTGACCATACTTGTCAGTCACCTCTTTAAGCTTCATCGATGCAGCCGTGGTCGCTGTATCGATATCGGTCTCATACCAGACATCGTCAAAGTCCCTCAATGAACCTTCGATCGCTGATCTGATCTGCGGATTTTTTTCTAAAAACGCTTTTTTGATACGCGGTGACCTGATACGGTTACTAGAAGTAACAAAATCAAATCCGTATTTGCCTTTAATACAGAGTTTTCCCTGGGAGACGTAACCGTCCGGAGCAGCAGAGATCTTTGTGATCTTGTTGTTTTCAACATGGCCAACGATGTCGCAGCCGACACCACAGTAGGTACATACACTATCTATAGTCTGTTCTGTTTGCATAAAAATATCCTGTTTGAGAAGGAGAAATCAAAATTATCAGAGTCTACCTAGTTGTCTCTTAAGAAGTATAAAAAAATGGGGTAAGGTGTAAGGATTAAATAAAAGATTAAACCAAGTCCAGATTTGGACTTAGACGATACGGATCATCACGGGAGTTGCGGCGATAAATTCAAGGGCTTCAAGTGATCTGAGAACATTTTGAATATCACGTTCAAGCGCTTCGTGCGTAGAGAAAAGAAGATTGGCATATTCACCTTCACAGGGGCGCTGCAACATGGTCTCGATGGAGATATTGTGTTCACCGAAGAGTTGTGTGATCTTGGCCAGAACACCGACTTTATCGGTGACCTTCAGGCGAAGGTAGTATTTTGAACTGATCGCATCTTTGGCTTTCAGCTTCAACCCATGTTCAAGCGGTTTGTCAAATCCAAGCATCGGTGAACGTTTGCCCGAACGTACAATGTCGACAATATTGGCCACAACCGCACTCGCCGTTGCATCACCGCCGGCACCCGGGCCATAGTAGAGCGTTTCGCCCACTTTGTCACCAACGACACTGATACCGTTCATGACACCGTCGATCTTGGCGATCATCTCATCTTTGCTGATGAGACAGGCGTGTACACGAAGTTCGACCTCTTCGCCATCACGCTTGGCGATTCCAAGCAGTTTTACAGCGTAGCCAAACTCTTTGGCGAAGGCTATATCATCCTGTCTGACGTTTTCGATCCCTTCTATCAGGATATCTTCCGGTTTTGCATCGATACCGTACGCGATCGATGCCAGGATCAACAGCTTGTGCGCTGCATCAAAACCGCCAATATCAAAGGTCGGATCGGCTTCTGCATATCCAAGTTCCTGAGACTCTTTCAAGATGGCATCAAAAGCAACACCCTCATCCATCATTTTGGTCAGCATGTAGTTACAGGTACCGTTCATGATCCCCTGGATCGATTCGATATGATTGGCAGAGAGTCCATCACGCAGGGCACTGATAATCGGGATACCTCCGGCGACACTCGCTTCATATTCAAAGGCGATATCCTGTGCGATATCCTGCAGGTCATAACGGTGATATGCCAGCAGTGCTTTGTTGGCAGTAACTACCGCTTTGCCATTTTGCAGCGCTTTTTTAACCACTTCAAACGGCTCATCGACACCACCCATCAGTTCGACGACGATGTCGATCTCAGGATCATTCACAATGCTCATCGGATCGGTGCCGAGTTCAATACCGAGATCGCGTTTTTTATCCAGATTACGAACTACGCCGCTTTTGACAACGATCTCATCACCGGAGCGCGCTGTTAGAATATCCTGGTTCTCGTTGAGAATATTGACTACCGATGTACCGACAGTGCCTACACCAATTACACCTACTTTGATCACTTTTGCGCCTCATCTTCAAATTGTGCTAAAAAACGTTTGATGTTTTTGGCTGCCTGACGGATACGGTTCTCATTTTCAATGAGTGCGATACGCACGTACCCTTCACCATATTCGCCAAAACCGATACCCGGGGCAACTGCTACCTGTGCTTCGACCAGCAGGCGCTTGGAAAACTCCAGTGACCCAAGATGCAGAACCGATTCCGGCAATTTGGCCCATACAAACATTGAAGCCTTGTTGCGACGGATTTTCCATCCGGCACGATCAAATGCCTCAAGAAGGACATCCTGTCGTTTGTCGTACTTGGCAGTGATCTCTTCTACACAGCTCTGATCGCCATTGAGTGCCACGGTCGCTGCCACCTGGATCGGTGTAAACATTCCGTAATCGAGCCAGCTTTTGATCTTCTGCAGGGCGCCGATCAGTTTTTTGTTACCGACAAAGAAACCGACACGCCAGCCAGCCATGTTGTAGCTCTTAGAGAGGGTAAAGGACTCAACGGCTACATCTTTTGCACCTGGAACAGACATAATTGACGGTGTCTTATAGCCGTCAAATGTAATATCACCATAGGCGATGTCGGAGATGATGTAAAAACGCTCTTTTCTCGCTAAAGCGACCAGACGCTCATAAAATTCCGGAGTCACTGTTGCCGTGGATGGATTGTGCGGGAAGTTGACGATCACATATTTCGGTTTGGTAAAGGACTCTTTGAAGGCTTTGTCAAGATTTAAAAAGAACTGATCCTCATCAACATCATAATTTTCATCAAACGGCAGTTCCATCTTCTGAACATTGCCTCCGGCAAGGACAAATCCATAGGAGTGGATAGGGTAGGTCGGGTCAGGAACGACCACGACATCACCCGGATTGGTGATTGCATAAGCGAGGTGGGCATACCCCTCTTTGGAGCCCATCGTAGCCACTGCTTCTGTCAATGGATCAAGCTCGACATCATAACGGCGGGCATACCAGTCGCAGATCGCTTTGCGCAGTTTGATGATCCCTTTGGAATCGGAATAACCATGCGTCTTTGTCTTTTGCGCCGACTCTATGAGTTTTTCGCGGATATGTTCAGGGGTATCACCATCAGGATTTCCCATACTGAAGTCAATTACATCGGCGCCGGCACGGCGCTCAGCCATTTTCAGATCATTGACTTCGGCAAAGACATATTTTGGCAATCTTTGAATACGGTCAAACTGTATCTCATCAAACATTATGAAAACCTATCGGACATTTTTTTAGCCCTATAAAAAAGTAGTGGAATTTTAGCATAGAGTGACTAAGTTTTAATTGGATTTCTTTCATAATCTCTTTATGCAAGTAATCCCCTGCCTCTTTAGAAGCAAGCTTTCACTAGAAATCATTTAGAGGTGCCCTAAAATTATTTTTGCCCTATGCCTTCGATCTGCAAGCCGCTCTTAATATTTTTGAGCGTGTAAAGGTCTGCCAGTTTGATGTAAGCTGTGTCGCGCGGAAGAGTGAGTTTCAATTGCCAGCTTTTTTTATCACGCTTATAAACTTTCAGCAGGCGCATCGCATTGTCATAGTAGGCGATGTAAGGGAACCAGTAATTTCCTTTATTGCTCGTTACCCGCAGCTTTTTTACCTTTGAAACATCCAGCCAGTGTGCATAGAGTGAACGGTTGAATACGATCTGCTGACCCTCTTGAATCTCCTGCAGATTGAGATGCGCATGGGTCATGTCGATATCGTAAACCCATGACTGCATATGCTCTTTTGTAATATCGATAATGCTGCAGCCGCGCTTGTGAAGCTCTTTGCTTAAAATCGTCGGATTGGTTGCGTACTCTGTCGTCAGCTGCACCTTCCAGTAAAAGGTTGCACTATCAAGTTTGGATGCTTTTGTAATATAGCGATAATAGCCCATGGAACGCAGGGTCTCACCCATCAGTTTCACAAAAAAGAGTGGCGGGCCATTGGTCGAAAATGTCAGTTCCAGCGATTGTGGTTTCTTGTAAAAGAGATTGAGCAGTCCATTCTCTTCAAGCGTTTCAACGACTTTGACAACATCGATATGCCCATTATAGTAATAATACTCTGTCGGATTGAAGATAATCTCGATAAAACTTCGGTTTTTGGCAAATGCCGCATCACCGACAAGCGACTTGATCTTATCATTGAGTTGATCGTCACTCCAGAGTGTTCCGGCGATCAGCAGCAGTAACAGCAGTTTTTTTACCAATTGTTACCTCTGTTTCGCTCTTTGAATTCTGCTGAATCAATTTCGCGAACCTGACCCTCTTCGTATATCATGCGGACTTTGCCTTTCGCCGAAAAGTCCATGACTTCGTCACCAATATGTATTTTAAAGTAACCGTGCCCGAATACCAGAAGCCATCCTTTTTTCGGATCCAGATCGATTGATCTGCTGGTCAACTTTTGAGAGCGTTGCAAAGTTTTCAGATCGATATAGCCCATCCACAACTTGGCTTTAGGTTCGATGACCAACTTCTCCGGAAAAACAGGTTCTGATGGAGTGAAAACAACCTCTTCATCCATCGTCAGGTTCTCATCGGTTGCATTGAGCTCTTCTATAATGACCGCTTCAACCGCAACACTCTCATTAACTTCGATAGCTGCTGAAGTGTTGTCGTCACCAGGGAAGGTTATTAAGGCTGCGATCACTACAATAAAAGCAGCAGCGGCAAGGATCAGGCTTCTGCGTTGTTTGGGACTGTTTGTAAAAATTTCAACCGGCTCTGCTTCAGTTTTTTTATTTTCCTCTACCGTTTCACGGCATGAAAGATAATCTGCCTTGACCGCTGAAAGGTCGACTTTGTACTCACGCTCTAGGATAGATATGAAACCGTCGAGCTGGACCTTCGTTATTCCCGCATAAGAAGCATTGAAAATCGCTTCAATGTTTTGACGCGAGATGTGGGTCGTCTCATAGATCTTTTGAGCACCTTCTTTCTTAAGTCTCTCTAATCCACTGCTCATCTATTTCATCCTGTCCATTAAGATCGCACCGGCTGCACTGACATTGAGTGAGTCAAATGCGTGTGCCATGGTTATGGTAATTCCATGGTCAAGTTTGGCTTCGGCCCGTTTACTGATCCCTTCGCCTTCACTTCCAAGTATCAGAGCACGTTTCGAACCAAATTTTACAGTGGCGGCATCGGTACCGTTCATCACGGCGCCATAGAGGTCAAAACCTGCTTGTTTAAGTTCATTCATCACATCAAGGATATTGGTATGCAACACAACCGGCATATCCATCAATGCTCCTGTACTGCTACGCATAACGGGTTCTTGAGGGAACTGTTTCAGGCCACTGACGATGACGGCTTCGACGCCAAGGGCATAGGCGCTACGAATGATAGCACCGATGTTGCCGACATCGGTTATACCGCTTAAGATCACGACAAATGATTTGTCCGTAATCTGCTGCAGTGGTGTGAGTTCAAGTTCATCTATCTCGGCTAAAAAGCCTTGATGGTTACCGCTTTTACTCATCGACTGTGCCGCATTGGCAGGTATCCGTTTGATCTCAAAACCCATACGCATCAGACGGCTGTACTCTTTTTTATCGACCTCTTTGGCAAGATAAAGTGTCTTTATCTTTTGCGGATGGTGTTCAAGTAGATAATAAATTGGCTGTTTTCCATAAATCAACATAGGGGGATTTTAACGCAAGATGACTTAATGTTGGGAAGAGGAGAGGGGGAAGGGGAAAGAGGAAAGAGGAAAAAAGTTGATTGGACTGTTCCCTTTCCCTTTACGTTTCCTCTTTTACCAACCTCTGATAACAGGCTTTTGCATTTTCACCCGTTATTTTGGCGATCAGTTTTGCCGCGGCTTTTTTAGGTAGATCAAGGGCAAGGACCTCACGTTCGCTGAGTGTGCTGTGGCGCGCTTCACCCGCTTCGATCACGACCACCCATTCTCCTCGAAAATTGCCATCGAGTTCTATTTTGATCTGTTTGGCTGTACCGTTAAGATAGCGTTGAAACTTTTTTGTCAGCTCTTTGGCTGCGAAGAGTTGGCGTTCGGGTACTTCTGCTTCAAGTTCGTCGAGGAGTTTTCCGAGGCGGTGAGGGGATTCATAGAGAACCGTCGTAAAGCCGTTGTGAAGTGCCTGCTGCAGTGCGCTGCTGCGATCGCTCCCTTTGTGCGGTAAAAATCCGAAAAAGAGCATCTGCGTTTCAACAAAACCGCTGGCTGCAAATGCCGTTAAGACTGCATTGGCTCCGGGCAATACATCATAGTCAATGTCATGATCAATACAGTAACGCACCAGCTGCTGACCGGGATCACTGATGCCCGGCATGCCTGCATCGCTTACATAAACAACATGCTCATCAAAAAATGATGGTGCCAATGTTTCAATAAAGCGCTGTTCATTATGGGAGTGGAGTGAGATGAAACGCTGTTCTTTGGTCGCTAACTGATAACGCTCTTTTAAAAGGTGAAGAAGTTTTTTGGTGATTCGGGTGTCTTCGCAGAGTAGAATATCTGCTTGTGAAAGTGTCTCCATGGCGCGCAGCGAAATATCGCTGATATTGCCGATGGGAGTTGGAACAAGGGTAAGCATCGCTCAGCCCAAAATTCCGGATTAGCCCATATTGTAACGTTTTTTGAACTTCTCGATACGACCTGCAGTATCAACAATTTTTTGTGAACCGGTAAAGAATGGGTGACACTCGTTACAGATATCGATACGCATAGTATCTTTGGTGCTGCTTGTTTCGAAAGTGTTACCGCAAGCACAAGTTACTGTACACGCTACTGATGTAGGATGGATCTCTTTTTTCATTATTTTGCCTTGGTGATACACGTCATAGTACGTATATCTATAATATTTTAACCCGTATAGGTGCGGGCATCAAGTAAATGCCTTTTTAAAAAAGACACGACTCGTTTTAAGAGCGCGATTATAGCAAAAAATTCAGGCCATTGCAACGATCACTTTATTTTCGCGCCATAGAAAAAGACGCCTTTCATCGATTCTTCACTGATATAGACGACTTCAAAGTTGAAAGAGTCGTGTCCATCAGTCGGCTGACTAAGCTCCAGGCGTCCACGGTCACCGGTTCTGCAGAGTGTTTCCATATCGCTACTGATGTCATAGAAAGAGATTCCGGTTGTCGAACAGTCGAACAGGAAGATAGAGTCGTATTTTTTGCCATTAACATGAAGTACTCCTTCGATCGGAGGTGTGATAATGGTACGTTTTGCATTTCGTTTGTTCAAAACCACTTCAAAACCATCAGCCAAGGATTTCAGTTCACCACCCTTCTGGACCAGAATATTCATGACCTCTTTGGAGCTGTTGGCATTATCTACCAGTGTCCTGCTGGAATCTTTGACGTGTGTCAGTTCTTCACTGGTATGAGTTAGCGCGATAGTCTCTTCGCTAAACTCATTACGGAATTCTCCAAGGACATTTTTCATCAGATCAATCCCCCCCTTTATCTCTTCAAAACGCTCATTCAGCTTAATGGAGCTTTCGCCTAATGATCGGATGACCTCCTTGGAGTGCTCGGCATTGTTCGTTACTTTATCGATATGACCGTGAATGTTTTTAAGTACATTGTTGATTGTCTGAGCATTGCTCAGTGATATCTCGGCCAGTTCGCGGATCTTCTCCGCTACAACGGCAAAACCGCGTCCGTGCTCTCCGGCACGCGCCGCCTCGATGGCTGCATTGAGCGCAATAAGGTTGGTCTCATCCGCGATATCGGTGATCACCTCGATCGTCGAAGAGATCTCATTGGAGAAGTCACGAAGTTCACTGATGGCCAAAACCGTTTCATCCATTGCGCTACTGGCATTTTCACTGTCTTTGAGGTTGCCGGTGATCTCTTTCTGGCCGGATGCAATCATCTGTTCGGAGTGCTGAGAATTCTCCAGCAGTTTTTGCAGGTTCTCACCGGCCGTTCCGTTGATATTGAGTACTTTGTCAATATGTTCCTGTGAAATTTCCAATGCCCTGTTCTGCTCTTCGACAAGGCTGTGTGTCTGATCGATTCTGACATAGCCGTAACTTGCTTCAAACGCCATCAGTTTACTTGAATCAACAACGTTTCCGATAACCGGTCTAAGGGTGTCAACCATTTTGTTAAGGTGTCTGAAGAGGCGATCGATCTCATTATTGGTGCTGCCTTGCTCGATCGGCTCATCTTTGATCAGGTCGTCAATGACAAAATGTCCTTTTTCTACTCGGAAGATCAGTTCAAGTACCTTGTTGATACGTGCAGCAACATGTTTACTGAACAGATAATGTGTCAAAAACAGGATAACAAGGATATTGAGCAGTGCGGTGACGCTTGTCATCACCAGGCTTTCAGAAAGTGCCGCATTGAAATCGACCATATCGATACGTACATCTTCAATGGCGATCACATTCCCCGGTGTCCACTGCGGGTGGCACTGTATGCAGCGCTGTTCGCTGACCATCGGTTTGGCCATCATATAGTACTCTTTGCCGCCATCTTCGACGACCATCTCCAGCGTTTCGAGTGAACGGTCATTGACAAATGTATCAATCGCCTCTTTCTCATAGTCGGTTGTCATGTTGTTAGGATTTACAGGTGTATTGGATGCCTCTTTATAGAACACCTTTCCGCCGGAAACGGCCGTAAACTTGTCAAAAACCTCCCGGTGAATGATCTGGGGAACTTCGTAAGATTCGCCGCTGAAAAACTTCTCGTTGCGTGACTCCAGCAGCGCTCCGGCAAAAGCAAGGACAGAGTCGGCCTGTGATTTAAGGTTCTGCTTCAGCGTCGCTTTTTGCGTCTGATAGTCATAAACATAAAAAATAGCAGAAATAACAATAAATGCAGTCGCAAACATGATTGAAAACATGGTTGCCAGTTTGTTTTTTTCGGGACGTAGGAACATATATTTGACCTTTCTTCACGTCAATGCGCATGTGAACACGGTTGATAATAGATTATAAAACAAGAATCGTAAAATTATCGACAATTATCTAAAAATAATGCTCAGATGTGACGAAGTGTCATAGCAGAATCTTACTGGCAATTGCCACGGCAGCTGTTTCAGAACGCAAGATCATCGCTGTATCAAGTCGAAAAACCTTTTGCTGCTGCATGATCTCCCGCTCTTTATCGCTAAAGCCGCCTTCGGCACCGATAAGTACGGTTTCATAAGGGTCACTATCGGGGTAAACAGTCTCGCAAAAATCGAAAACGGCACAATCCGGGTTTGTTTTAACAAACGAAGCAATATTGGTCGCTGTTTCGAACACCATTTTATGGGTGCGCCCGCACTGCTGCATCGAGCCCTCCAAAATACGTTCATATCGCTTGAAATCGGGCTTAAAGTTTTTTTGACTCCGATCACACTCAATAAAGGTGATCTTGGTGACTCCAAGCTCATTGAGAGAGGGAAGGACTTTTTCTACAGACTTGCTGTCGATCACACACCAGCCGATGTGTAAAGGGTACCCAGCTTTGACCTCATACATTTTGCTCTCTTGCAGTTGAAGATGCGCCTGCCTGCCATCAATGGCGACCAGCTTGTAGCGATGGAGTGTAGACGGCTGCTCACGCTGCCTGAAGGCGAGCAGGTCCCCCACACCATGACGTCGTACTTTGATGAGGTACTTGAAGCTCTCCCCTTTGAGTACCAGTTCACTGCTGCCGGCATCCTCATCAAATACAAATGTCACAGGATGAGCATCCAGATACCGATCACTGCGGTTATGGCCAGTTCGATTCCCAGCATTTTTGTCACTTTGGCTTTATAGAGGCCAAACCCTGTTTCGGTTCGAATATCTATCTGCTTCCAAAGGCGGGTACGTTTCACTTCCAGGACGATCACTGCGATTGAGGCGATGATCATTGCAATGTTGGCAATGGTAAAATCGAGATGTTTCGCCGCCATCATGATGATTCCGGTGAAAATGACCGCACCGATCATGGTACTTGAAGCCGGATTGATATAGATCTGCAGTTTTTTAATGTATCCGGCTGCCTCTTTGGTACGCAGCAGCACCAACATATTGATGGCGATTACCGCCATCATTCCCAATACACCAAGATCGTGAAAATCAATACTCATATTATACATTTCATTCATAACCGGAATTTTAACGCAATTTATCTATAATCCCGTATAGATAAGGAAAGGGGAAAGGGGAAAGAGGGAAGAGGAGTTGGCCAGTTCATCTTTCTCCTTCCCCTTTCCCCTTCCCCAAACAAAGGATATTAATGGCCGTATCTGTCGAAGAAGCACTAGATCTGATCTATCAGAATGTCACATCTAAATCAACTGAACTCCTCCCGATCGAAACAGCGCTCGGCAGGGTACTTGCTCACGATGTTACAGCGGTACACAATCTGCCGCCGTATGACAACTCCGCGATGGATGGCTATGCCGTAAAGATTGCCGATGCCGGCAAATCGGTCAATGTCCTGCACACTATTTTCGCCGGTGATAAAGACGATAGCAAGATCTTTGAAGGCTCCTGCACCAAGATTATGACCGGGGCAAAGATCCCTGAGGGAACGGAATGCATTGTTCCTGTGGAAAATACCGAGCCTAACGGTGATGAAGTGATCTTGCCCGAAAACCTCAAAGCCGGTCAGCATATTCGTCTTTGCGGTGAGGATATCCAGGCAGATGATGCGCTGTTGAGATCGGGTGTCCGTCTCTATGCCCACCATATCACTCTGCTTGCTTCTCAGGGGATCAGTCATGTGCATCTCTATAAAAAGCCGCGGGTGGCTCTCTTTGCATCAGGCAGTGAACTGAAGATGCATTTTGAGCAGGTGGAATCGCATCAGCTTTACAATACGAACACCCCGACTTTTACAGCACGCGTTCAGGAACTTGGCTGTGATGTCAGTTTTATTGGGACGGCTGAAGATTCGCTCGAAGCACTACATGAGCATATTGAGAGCGCGCTGGACAGTGACCTTATCATCACTTCAGGTGGTGTAAGTGTGGGTGATGCCGATTATACGAAAGAGGCGTTTGGTGCTTTCGGTCTAGAGATACTCTTTGACAAGATCAATATTAAGCCGGGGAAACCGACCACCTTTGGAAAGATCGGTAAAACTGCTGTGTTAAACCTCCCTGGCAATCCCCTTGCTGCGGCACTTAATTTCGAGCTGTTCGGACAGAGTATCATTCTGGCTCTCAGCGGAGGTCATGAAAAGTATCTTGGTTCACTGCAGGCGGAAATGGCAGAAGATTTCAAAGTCAAACAGGGACGCCGTACACTTATCCCCGGCTTTTATAATGGAGAGTCGTTTAAAGCGTCTGAGAAGTTCGCACCGGGAATGGTTTCGCCGCTGGCGAAAGCCAACGGTTTCATCATGATCGATGAAACAGTATCGATGCTTGAAAAAGGGAGTAGCGTCAAAGTGATCCCAACACGTTTTACATTTAATTGCGAGACACAAACCTCATTGGTTAGTGTCGGGGAAGAGGGAAGAGGAAAGAGGGAAGAGGAAAAAAACGATGCATAAAAGACTTGATGTCTGGAAGCAATCGGTAGATTTAGTCACCGATATATACCAACTCACTCAACAGTTTCCATCAGATGAAAAATTTGGATTGACCAATCAAATTCGAAGGGCGGCTGTTTCGATCCCTTCAAATATAGCCGAAGGTGCTGCTCGGCAAAGCAATAAAGAGTTTATACAGTTTTTATATATTGCATTAGGTTCTTGTTCGGAAGTGGAAACTCAACTGACAATATCACATAATTTACACTATTGCCATCATCAAGAGATTTTGGCGAAAAATGAAACTATTAAAAGAATGTTGCAAGGTCTTATCAAAAAAAGGAAGAGCGAAAATGTTTAAAGTCTTGCTCCCTCTCTCTTCCCTCTTCCCCCTTTCCCCTTCCCTAAATCAAAAGGAATCCTTTTGATTTACCTGGTCGAACACTTTTTTTCCATCCAGGGTGAAGGTAAATACACGGGTGTTCCGTCGCTCTTCTTCCGTTTTGGCGGCTGCAATATGCGCTGCGAAGGTTTTGGCTGTAAGGAGACGGCTCCTGATGGCGTAACGGTACCGGGATGTGATACAGTCTACGCCGTTGATAAACAGCATTTTGGAGCACAGTGGCAGCAGGTCACAGAGCTTCAGCAGCTTATCGATGTTCTGGAAAGTTATGAACTTCCAAAAAATGTGGATGTTGTGTTGACCGGCGGTGAGCCGCTCATCTATGCCGACAATCCGCTCTTTGCAGCATTTTTGCAATACCTGATAGAGCGTGATCATCGTGTGACTTTCGAGACTAACGGTGCCATGCCGGTTAATTTTACGGCGTATCCGGTTTATCGTAAATGTATCTATGCTCTTTCGGTCAAGCTCTCCAACAGCGGTGAGCCTTATGCCAAACGGGTGAAGCCTGATATATTTATAGACATCGCTTCTCATGCCCGCGAGAGTTTTTTTAAGTTTACGGTAGATCAGGCCCACATCGGTTCGGAATTAGAAAAAGAGATCGAAGAGATTGTCGCGTATGTGCCGCATGAATCGGTCTACTGTATGCCGCTGGGCGGTTCGAAAACTGAAGTGGAAGCCAATACCGAAGCGGTGATCGAGTTTTGTAAGCGGAAAGGGTACCGTTATTCCGATAGACTTCACATTCGGATCTGGGACCAGAACAAAGGGGTTTAGTACTGCTTTGCAGCAGGGAAGAGGAAAGGGGAAAGTGGGAAGAGATCGTGTGATATATTTTTTCCTCTTTCTCCTTATCCCTTTCCTCTTCCCTCCAAAAAAAGGATTTTTTTGATAATTCGCAAACTCTTTAAATTTGAAAATGCTCACATTGTCCGTAACTGTTCAACACAGCGCTGTCGTGCATCGCTGCATGGGCACTCTTACAAGATCGAGCTCCTGTTTGAATCGAACTATCTCGATAACGGCCAGATGGTTTATGACTTCGGTTTGACGAAGCAGCGGATGAAAGAGCTTATTGACAGTTTTGATCATGCGATTACGCTGTGGGATCAGGATGATACCGACTATCTTGCCGATATGAAAAAACACTCCGACAGATGGGTCCAGCTCCCCGTATCTCCTTCAGCCGAGCAGTTCAGCCGGGTGATCTTTATGATGATCGACCGGCTTCTGGGCCTGACAAACACTATTAACGGTGAAAAAGAGGTCAAACTTCACAGTGTGATCGTGCATGAAACTGCTACCGGCTATGCCCAGGGGTTTGAAGCGGATGCCTACTCGGAAAAGATGGGTGTGATTAATTTGGAAAAGATTGTTTTCAGTGAGGGTATTAAGGCGGATTGGAAAGATCTTGAGTTGTGGGAGAAGATTAAAGCCGGAGAACGTTTTAGTAATCCTGATACAGTGTAAATCTATACTTTTAAAGCAAAGATTTTAATGCGTTCTCCTCTTACTTTCTTTTTGTTTTCGGCAAAAAGAAAGTAAGCAAAGAAAAACTCGCTACCAAAGCTCCGCGGACTCAGCCAGATAGAGGTGCTGCAAAACCATCAGGCTGACAGTGATTATCATAGCCTATACAACTACAGATACTATTGCTATAACGCCATAAAAACCAAAAAGTTAGCCAAATCCAAAGGCGGCAGAATCTACTCAGACCCCAACCGAGCCTATACAACTTAACAGACAGCCTTTCCGAGCAGCCAAAAAATGTTTTTTTGTTTCTTGTTTTGCACCAAAAAAAGAAAGAAGAAACCTAAGTCCTTACAACTTGAAATCATCCACCAGTCTCATAAAAAGCACGACTCGAAGCCTCTGCCTCATCCCCGCCCCAGCGGTTTTTCTCCGGCTTGGTGCGTACGACCTCTTTAAGTACCTGTGCGGCCCCTTTGATATCGCCACGCTGGATCGACTCTTTGATACTCATCGCTTCATCAAAATAGAGGCAGGGGATGAGCTGTCCCTCTGCTGTTAATCGGATACGGTTACAGGTTTTGCAAAAGTCATCACCATAAGGCTCGATGATACCAAAACGGTAACCGTCTTTCATCTTGTAGTAGTGTGAAGGGGAGTGGCCGTCAAAGCCCTCATCTTCAAAATCGGCGTGCTGACGAATGAGTTCAAGGAGTTCGCTGCTTTTCATCCCTTTGATATCTACACTGGCATGAGAGTTTTCCATATACTCAATAAAACGGATACTCATCCCGCGTGCTTTACAATACTCCAGAACATCGATGATCTCACTGTCATTGATCCCTTTCATCGGAACCATGTTGACTTTGACCTTCAAGCCGACTTTGAGTGCTTCTTCCACACCTTCAAGGACGCTGCCAAGGACATCTTTTTGGGCAATCTCCTGGGCAACTTCGGGTTTGAGAGTATCGATCGATACATTGATGCGTTTGAGGCCGGCATCTTTAAGCTTTTGTGCGGTTCCCTTTAAGAGAAAAGCATTGCTTGTCATTGCCAGATCGATAGAGGGTTCATAGTCATAGATCATCTTGATAAACTTGTCAAGGTCTTCACGCAGCAGGGGTTCGCCGCCGGTGATACGGATCTTTTTGACACCCTCGTCAATAGCCACTTTCATAAATTCGAAAAGCTCTTCAAATTTCAGAAGGTTCTCTTTCGGAACCCAGGAGAAGGGTTTTTCCGGCATACAGTACTGACATCGAAAGTTGCAGCGTTCCGTTACTGAGACTCGCAGGTAGTCAACGGTTCTGCCATAGCTGTCTATTAACACGTGGTTCCTTGTTTTATATATTATCTAATCATCATCCTCGGGCTTGACCCGGGGATCCACTCTCAAAGCAAGTCAGGGCAAAAAGGCTGTGGATTCCGGATCAGGTCCGGAATGACGGCTAATTAACATGTGCAAAAATTGAGATATCTATTTAGGGCACCTCTAAAAACCCTGGATATCATCAGCGTTACATACATTTTCGTGATCAAGGCAGGTTCTTGTCAGCGTAGCAGGGCTACGGTGGCAAGGTTCTAACGCAGACTCACGGACATGT
>JAYEMF010000143.1:0-8193 GCA_034717975.1 Campylobacterota bacterium | reverse complement strand
AATTAATACTTTTTCACTCTACTCTTTATTCATGACTCCTGCCAAGGTAGGAGTCTTAAGCATTCTAGCACTTTCAAATCTTTTCCTTTTAATACTTCTCAAAAGCTCTTGATAATTTAGATTTTTCTGTAGAGCTTGTCTATCGACGATTTTCTTTCTTTTTTATTTCGGAAAAAAGAAAGAGGGCACGTGTGTTCAATGCCATTTCAAAGCATTGGATAAAGAAAAACACGAAAACCAGTAGATAGTGGGCTGGCTATCTGGTAAAAGTAACTGTTCGTTGCCTGTTGTACAACTTTTCCGAGGAAGTTTAGAGATTAGTAACTCAACTTTCGCATATGAAAAATGGCTGTCATTCCGGGCTTGACCCGGAATCTAGTGGTTTTTATGTTTAAGACCTTGCAGCTGTGGACCCCGGATCAAGTCCGGGGTGACGGCATGTGCGAAAGCTGAATTAGTAATACTACTTTTTTTACAACGCAAGTGTTGTATTTCGCATCGCGAAATTGATTATCATAGATGCGATACTTATTAGATAATTGCTTCTGCTTTTGGAAAATGAAAAAATGCTTGAAAAATTGCGTTAAGAAAATATAACTGTTTAAGCATAGCTAGTTTTATATTTTTAGTAATTTTTCAAGTATTTTTTTAGGACTTGCAGCTGCAAGTTTTCCAACTGGCAGAAGTCGCTTTTTGCATACTTTTTTGCGAGAAAAAAAGTATGGGACACCGGCAAGAGAAGTAATATGGATTAAAAATTACAAAACCCAGCAATGCAGGTAAACAAACTTATCCTCTCTTAGCATACGGGTTCAATTTCAATAACAACATATCCGCCACCATATTCCCCAGCAGCGTTAAAAACGCCGTGACCATCAATATCCCCATGATTACAGGATAATCCCGGCTCAACGCACTCAAATAAAAGAGCTGCCCCATCCCCTCGATGCCGAAGATCGCCTCAAGAATCACACTGCCGCCGATCAGTCCCGGCAGAGAGAGTCCAAGGAGGGTGACGATAGGCGGAAGCAGATTGGGAAGGAGATAACGGCGTAGTAGGATCTTTTTTGACAATCCGCGGGAGAGTGCGAAATAATAGTAATCGCTTTTAAGAATCTCAAGAGTCAGTGAGCGTATATAGACGATCATACTGCCTAATGAGACAAAGATCATGACACCTATAGGAAGAACAAGGTGCCAGGCCATATCGACATAGTACATGACACCTTCAGGTGCATTGATGGAGTGAAGGCCGGCAATAGGCAGAACGTCCAGTTCCACACTAAAAAGCAGGATCAGCAGCAGTGCCAGATAAAATGACGGCATTGCGAAAGAGACAAGGGAGAGCTGGCGGATGGCATAATCTTTTTTTTGCTCGAAACTGAGTGCAGCTTTGATCCCCAGCCAGATAGAGATGATAAAGACGGCGATCATGGAGATAATATTCATTGTCAGTGTAATCGGCAATCGTTTGGCCACCTCATCCATCACACTCTGCCCTGTTACAAAAGAGACACCAAAGTTCAGCGTCAGCAGGTTCAGCATCCAGTCGATGTACTGCTGTAAAAGCGGTTTATCGAGCCCGTAAACGGCTTTTAGCTTGGCCATAGCCTCTTCGGTCATGTTCGGGTTCAGTTCACCGGCAGCAAAAAAACTGTTGGGTGCGGCGTGGATGGCCAGAAATGAGATCACGGAGATCAGGAAGAGCATAAAAAGAAGATAGAAGAGTTTTCGCCCAAGCTGTCGCATTGAAAAGTGTCCAGAAATGTTTTGGTGATTATAGCGTGTCGGGATTTAAATAGACTTCTTCATTTATCAAGAAGTCTAGACTCGTAAGAGGCTACTTTAGTACCATAGCGGCTAGCGTAGTTAAACGGGCTTTGCTCGTTTGACGTTCAAAATCAAAAATGGAGACTCCGCCCGGAGGCGAAGTTGAGAAATGTAGAAAAAAACGTGATTAGAAGTTGTAAGTCAGGTAAACTTGCAGTTGGTCTAGATTATCAGATGAACCATCATCAGCATAAACATAAGCAAGAGAAATATCAAGGTCAGCTATACTTTTTGAAGCACTAACTGTTACTTCTGTCAATTCTGTATTTGCAGTGTCATTATCTGCATCAACAATATAAAGACCAAGGTCAGCCATTTCCGGAATAGCATATTCAGCAGTAAAGTTTACGGCATCTGTACCAGCTTTACCAACTGTAAAGTTCCACCATGCTTCGGTATAAAGCTTGGACTGTGCTCCAGTCGCTGTATTGGCAATGTCAAGTACACCATCTTCATCAGTAGAAGAGTAGGCTGCAAACATACTTAAATTTTCAATACCATTATAGCCGAGCTTAACAGCATAACCTGTAGAATCATTTACCGCATCCGGATCAATACTTGCATATTGTGCACCGGCAACAAATCCTTCAGCTTCAAGATCGGCTTGTAACCAATAAGCAGAAGCCACATCTGTAATATCATAATACCACACCTGTGCAGTCAATGGTTTAACTGAGTTGTTTACAACACCAACAGCATACGCACCCTCTTCATAGAATGTCGAATATTTACCATCAGCTACTACAGTCGCACCGGTACCATTGTGTTTATTGATATATGCACCTACCAGTGTTGTATCCGGAAGATCTGTATTCATTAGAACATATGACTCAAATGTATTTGGTGCGATATTCCAAGTTTCTGAAAACACCAATGGTGTATCAAGCTGCATCAGACCTGCTTTTGCAGTCGTATTACCCATGTTATAAGCAAGCCACATCTCAGAAATCCATGATGCGGTATCAAGTTGAGATGTACCTGTCAAAGAGTCTGTCCAGAGACCGCTGACAATTTCATTTTCAAGATTAAGTGTATCTGTTACATAAGCGCGCATACCACCAGTAAGGTTTTGAGCAAAGTCTGCTGTTACACCTACATTAACTGCTGCCTCACCATAAGACATTGATTGATCGAAAGCGTCATCCATACCTGTTCCGTAAAAAATTGCTGCACTTCCATCTACTTTTACGTTTTCCAATGCGAAAGCACTGACACCCATCAGCATTGCTGCTGTAAGACTCATTTTTACTAATTTCATTCATACTCCTGGAATTTTAAAGATAGGGTTAGCCTATCGTTTATTTAGTCTGGAGTATTTTAACATTACAAAATTAGTTATATATCAACTAATTGATTAATTTTTAATCAGCCATTTAAAATTGTAAGAAAAAACAAGACAATCAAGGTGCTAAACGATATTTACGTTGCAAGAATATGTGGATAAGGCGATGATCTATCATGATAATAAGCCGGAGAGTGATGAACCGGCACATTATGAAAAGATGGAGAAACTTCCTGTAATCGGGAAGTAACGCTCTCTTCTTTAGATTTCATATAAAAGTTGGATAGAAAAATTTCAGATTCCGGATCAGTGTCCGGAGTGATGGAAGAGAAGGTTACGCTTTATTCTGATCCCAGCAAAGTACCGTTTTATCCTCTTCATTTTTCTCGACAGCCGCCATTCCCATAACGTTATACCCGCTATCGACATAATGTACTTCACCGGTCACACCGGAGGCCAGGTCACTCAAGAGATACATCGCCGAGTTACCGACCTGATCGATCGTCACATTTTTCTTCAGCGGAGAGTTAAGCTCATTCCAGTTCAAAATCTGTTTAAAATCACCGATGCCGGCTGCGGCAAGGGTTCTGATCGGGCCGGCACTGATAGCGTTGACGCGCTGGCCTTTTGCTCCGAGATCGACTGCCATATAACGGACTGTTGCCTCAAGTGCCGCTTTGGCTACACCCATGACATTATAGTTAGGGATATATTTTGGTCCGCCAAGGTAGCTTAAAGTAATGATAGATGCATCATCACTTAGAACGGATTCCAGACGATTTGTAAGGTCGATCAATGAGTAGACCGAAATATCCATTGCAATCTGGAATGCCGCTTTTGTTGTTTTTACAAACGGCTCAGAAAGTGCCTCTTTGGGAGCAAAGGCTACCGAGTGAACCAGGAAATCGATCTTGCCGAAATCTTTTTCGATCAGACCGGCAATGGCGTTCATATCGGTTTCATCGGAAACATCCAGTTTATACACCTTGTCTGATCCCAACTCATTGGCTATAGGTTCGACACGCTTTTTCAACGCATCGTTCAGATAGGTATAGGCGACATCCGCTCCCTGATCAGCACACGCCTTGGCAATCCCATAAGCAATTGATTTGTTATTTGCCAGGCCGACTATTAGACCTTTTTTTCCCTTCATCAACATACTATTTCTCTCCCTCTTTATTTAAATTCTGCGCATCTTCGATCATCTTGCAAAAGTGTTCAATATAGAGCGATGCACCGCCAACCAAGACACCATCGACATTATTTAGTGCCATGATCTCTCCGGCATTGTTTGCTTTGACACTTCCGCCATATAACAGTGGTTTGGTGATCTTTTCTCTCAATGCTCCGTGGATCAACTCAACATCACTGTTGCTGGGTGTAAGCCCTGTTCCGATTGCCCAGACCGGTTCATAGGCGATAACCAGTTTCTCATAGCTCAAATCGATTCCAACCAGTTGTGCATCGAGGTAATCCATCAGTGCCTCGTTGCCTTCTTCACGAACCTCTAGCGGTTCACCGATACAGTAGACAATGGTAAAGCCCTGCTCTTTAAAAAAAGCGAATTTTTCGGCAATAGAAGCCTGGGATTCACCAATGACATGGCGGCGTTCGGAGTGACCGATAAGGATGGTATCGGTACCAAATTCATTTAACTGTTCAAGTGCCACCTCACCGGTAAAAGCACCCTTTTCGACCGGATAGGCATTTTGAGCACCGACTGATACTTTGCCACTGAAGCTGTCCAGTGCGGTCAATGGAGGGAAGACCATCACCTGCTGTGTGATCTCATTTTGAGCAATAAAAGATTCCAGCGCTTCAAGATACTTCGCCGTAGTTTTACGGGTCATATTGGTCTTGAAGTTGGCCGCGACAATCACGCATCATCCTTGACAATAAGTGCTTTCACACCCGGAAGAATCTTGCCTTCAAGCAGTTCGAGGGAAGCCCCGCCGCCTGTAGAGATAAAGCTCATCTCCTCATCAACGCCTACACGCTGGACCAGGTCGGCCGTGTCACCACCACCGACAACAGTTGTCGCATAGGAGTCGGCAACAAAGTGGGCGATCTTGGTTGAACCGCGTGCAAAACGCTCCATCTCGAAAACACCCATCGGGCCATTCCATAAAATGGTCTGAACGTCATTAAGGACTTGACGGTACAATCGCACGGTTGCCGGACCGATATCGAGTCCCATCCACCCTTGCGGAATCTCCTGGGCAGATGTCAACTTACTGACAGAATCAGCCGCAAATGTCTGTGCCGCAACGACATCGACCGGCAGATAAAATTTAACGCCAAGGCGACGTGCTTCATCCATAATATGCTGCGCTTCATCCAGCAGGTCATCTTCTACCAAAGAGTTGCCTACATCGTATCCCATCTGTTTCAGAAAGGTAAACGCCATACCACCTCCGATAAGAATCTTATCTACACGAGGAAGCAGGTTGATCAGTGCTTCGAGTTTACCGGAGACTTTACTTCCTCCGACAATCGCTGCAAACGGACGTACCGGACGCTTGATCAGATTACCGAAAAACTGAATCTCTTTTTGCAGCAAAAAGCCTGCTGCTTTATGATCATCATCAAAAAAGCCTGTGATCCCTTCGACCGAGGCATGGGAACGGTGACTGACACCAAAGGCATCATTGATATAAAAATCGGCCATCTCGGAAAGGGTTTTGGCAAGAGCTTCATCATTTTTCGTCTCCCCCTTTTCAAAACGGAGGTTCTCAAGCAACAACACTTCATGCAGTGGCAGTTCGGCCGCTTTTTTAAGCGCATCTTCGCCGACCACATCTTTGGCCAGTTCGACATGGCGTTTTAACAACTGCTGCAGACGAAGCTGTACCGGCTCAAGTGAAAATTTCGGGTCGACTTCGCCCTTTGGACGCCCCATATGTGAGGCAAGGATCACCGCACAATTCTGGTCGAGGCAGTAGTTGATCGTTGCTAACGCAGAACGGATACGACGGTCATCGGTGATATTGCCGAACTCATCCATCGGTACATTGAAATCACAACGGATAAAAACTTTTTTACGATTCATATCCAAATCTTTAATGTTTAATAACTGCATAATTCTCCTTGATCATTGACTGATATATAATGCCATGTCGATAAGACGGTTGGAATAACCCCATTCATTATCATACCAGGCCATTATTTTTAACATATTACCATCTATCACCTGAGTTAAATCATTGGCGATGGTCGAACTGTATGACGAACCTACAAAATCCTGCGATACCCGGTAACGGGTATCGATATCCATGATGCCCTGCAACTCATTGGCTGCTTTGGCCTGAAGAAGTGCCTCTACCTCTTCAACGGTTGTATCACGCTTTAGCGTAACAGTAAGGTCGAGCATAGAGACATCCGGTGTCGGGACACGGACGCTCTGTCCATGCAGCTTACCGTTTAGCTGCGGCAGAACACGGTCGATCGCTTTGGCTGCGCCGGTGGTCGTCGGGATAATATTGACCGCGGCGGCACGTGAACGGCGGCGCTCTTTTTCATGGTTCACATCCAGGATATTCTGATCGTTGGTGTAGGCGTGGATCGTCGTCATCAACCCTTTTTCGATTCCAAACGTATCATCGAGTATCTTGGCGATCGGTGCGAGGCAGTTGGTCGTACAGCTGGCATTGGAGATGATATTTTCACCATGGTAAAGATCTTCGTTTACACCAAGAACATAGTGCGAGGTACCTTCATCCTGTGCCGGAGCACTGAAGATCACCTTTTTGATCCCGTTATCAAGATGAACCTGAGCATCACGGCGTGTCAGGAAACGGCCCGTACACTCAAAGACGACATCGGCTTCCGTCATACCGAAATCGATCATTTTTGGATCACTGTGAGAGGTGATGCGCACCTTCGTATCATTGATCTGCATATGTGACTCATCTACAATAGCGAGCCCTCCGTCAAATCCACCGTGAACCGAGTCATTTTCAAGCAGATAGAGCATCATATCGATGCTCGCAAGATCGTTGATGGCAACCAGTTCCACATCACTACGACTGGCGATAACCCGCGTTACTGCGCGGCCGATACGTCCAAATCCGTTAATTGCAATTTTCAATGCCATTGTGTTCCTGCAAGTATTTATTTCTGTCACTGTCACTCCTGCGAAGGCAGGAGTCTTAACTAATGGGCACCTCTAAAAACGGCTTAGATTCCTGCCTTCGCAGGAATGACGACCAAAGAGGTTTTATAACCCCATAAAAGTGAGCGATTTTACCAAAAGCTAACTATAATTACACTAAAATTCCATTATGAAAAAAATCGCGCTTTTCGGTGGTAGTTTTGATCCGCCCCATACCGGGCATATCGCGATCATCGAAGAGGCTTTAGAACAGCTCGACATTGAAAAGATAGTAGTTGTCCCGGCCTACGTCAATCCGTTTAAATCAGGCTCTCATGCTCCTGCAGTGTTGAGACTGGCATGGCTCAATCAGATCTTCGATCATCGCAGTGATGTAAAGATCAGCGGTTTTGAAGTGCTGCAGGAACGTCCGGTCAGAAGCATTGAGACAGTCAAACATTTTAAAGATGAAGCAGATCAGATCTACTTTATTATCGGTGCGGACAACCTTGCTTCGCTCACACAGTGGCATCGGTATGATGAACTGAATGACCTGGTGACATGGGTAGTCGCAGCGCGCGATGGCATCGATGTACCGGTTACATTTATAACGCTGGATATTGCCAAACCCGTCAGTTCCACCGAGCTGCGTGAAACGATCAAAATCCATGAGCTTCCAGAATCGGTCGCTCAGGAAATTACACAATTTTATAAGGAAAAAAATGCAAAAAAGAATTGAGAAAATCAGTCATATTTTAGATACCAACAAAGCCGAAGCGATCGAGGTCTTCGATCTTCGTAACCGTGACTACTTCACCGATTATGTGATTATTGCCACATCACTGGGTGAGCGTCATACCGAGGCACTGCTAGACCATTTGAAAAAAGGCCTTAAACCTGAAGAGGAGTTCCTTGCTACCGATGTCAGCGGCGAATGGATCGTGGCTGACCTGGGTGATATCCTCATTCACATCATGACCTCAGAGTACCG
>JAYEMF010000142.1:0-8368 GCA_034717975.1 Campylobacterota bacterium | reverse complement strand
ATGCAGCTCTTTGGAAAGGAGCAAAGTGGATGAAAACAACAAGAAGGCAAGCACTAAAATACGAAAAAACATACCACTACCTTTGATAGTATCAGTTTAGCAATCAGTTAGAGGGTATTTCCTTAAAGGTACCTCTAAAAACTGCTCTTGTCAATTTATTAGCAGACTCTTCTTCCCGTTATCAAACCGGCTCAACACTGCCGGCAGCATAAGCAGATCGACAAGCAAGGCGATAACCAGTGCCGTAGCCGTTACGATACCAAAATTGACATTCGGCACGAAATCACTGAACCGGAAGACCAGGAACGAGGCGCTTAAAATAAGCGTGGTAAAGATGATCGCGCTGCCGGCATAGCGCATCACATAGCCAAGCGCCTCCGGCAGAGCATCCCCCCGTCGTCTGGCTTCTCTGTACTTGACCAGAAAATGGATGGTATCGTCCACCGCCACCCCGATGATGATCGCTCCGGAGACTGCCACTCCGATATCGATCGTGATCCCGATCCAGCCCATCACGCCCACCACAAGCATGATCGGCAGGATGTTCGGCACGATGAAGAGCGGAATCATTCTCACGTTTCTAAAAATCAGGATCATCATGATGGAGACCGCCGTGATCGCCAGTAAGATGGACTCGATCAGCGTATCGGTCACATCATGCTGCATATGGGCGAACATGACCGTCTGCCCGTTGAGCTGTGCACTGTAGGGCGTCTGCGCCCACCACGACTCGATCCACTCTATCATCTCCAGATCCTGTGAAGTGTCGACGATGTTCATACTGGCCGTTACACGCAGCAGCCGCTCATTGACATCCATCTGGTCGTTGATCTCCATCCCCTGCGGCAGTGAGAGTGAGTAGAGCAGCAGGTACTGTGCTATGAGATTTCTGTCATCGGGAATAGTCTCGGAGCCGTTCATCACCTTGTTGAAGTTTTTCACCACATCGATAAGCGAAGAGAGATGGCGCATGTCAGGGTAACGTGCACCGAACGCTTCATAAAAGTGTTCGACTTTTTTCATGAATGCCGGGGATTTGATCCCGTCATCTTCACCCGAATCGATCACGATCTCATACGACATCGGCCCCGTCAGGTGCTCTTGTGTAAACATCATTGTCTGATGAAACGGCACCTCTTCTCTGAAGTAGCGCACCGTATTGGAGTCCACTTTGACCTTCGCGATCCCCACTCCCAAAGCGATAAATAGCAGTGTGGAGAAGAGCAGGATCTTTCCGTCATGCCGCATAACAAACCGGGCATAACGATGTGCCAGATGGCTCTCCTCTTCCATCAGCTCCACCTCTTTTGGCTTGACTTTCGGGTTGATGATGGCCAGCATGGCGGGTACGAACAGGATCGTCAACACAAACGCCAGCAGCGCGGCATTGGCCGTAGCGATCCCCAGCGTCTTGACCGGGATGACCGCGGAGATCCCCAGCGAAGCAAACCCCACAGCCGTAGTGATCGAAGTGAGAAAAATGGGCAGAAGGTTCTTATGAACACTGTAGTGAATCGCTTCATGGTTGTCCATCCCTTTTCGGCGCCCGATCAGGTAGATCCAGAAGAGGTGCATCGCATCGGCGATCCCGATCGCCACTACAAAAACCGGCATATTGGCCGTAAAGTTGTTCATGCGGTAACCCAGCATCACCTGCACGGCCAGCACGATCAAAAAGGTGAAGACCACCACCGAAATACTGAGCAGCATTCCCGACGGCCGCCTGAAAATGGCCCAGAGCAGTATCATAGCGATGACCAGGACCAGCGGGGTAAACGTCATGGCATCATGTTCACCCAGCGAAATAAATGCCATATTCAGCACCGGCCCGCCATTAAGATGAAAGGTGTAACCGCTCTGCGCATGCTTGGCGACGATCGCTTCAGCCGCTGCTTTAAGGTTAGCGGAGACGGCAGGATCATCCCCCGCTTTCGGTGTCATCCGTCCCACGATCATCGTTGTTTTGGCGTCTTTGCTGATGATCCGTCCGACGATAAGCTCTTCATGTGAAGCGATACGCCGTTTGGCATCCAGAACTTCGGGGGAGAGGTTCTCAAGATCGATGAAGTCCTCGACGATCACCTCGTCAGGATACTCCTTATCGGCATGGACATACTGGTAATTGGTCAGCGAATCGACACGGGCGATGTATTTTGTCTGCCAGAGATCCTGAGTGATCGCATCGATGACTTTCAGGGCCTTGGGGTTGAAAATACCCTCTTCGTCGCGAAAGATGATCATAATCCCGTCATCATTGCCGAATGTCGCCCGGAACGCATCATAATTTTTCAGGATCTTCGAATCTTCTCCAAACCAGATGCGGTAACTTCCTTCAAACTCCAGATACTTGAGCTGCGTCGCCATGGCAAAGGTCATCAGCGGGATTAGAATAGCAATGAACCAGCGAAACCGGATAATGCCGTTGACAAATTTTTTCATGATCTGTTCCTTCTCATCGCCAGAACTCCTCTGCTCCAGACGGGGCAAGCTTTAGTGCCACAGCGGCTAGCGTAGTGAAATGAGCTTTGCTCATTTCGCGTGTTCAAAAATAGTACCCGATCTTTACACTGATCCGCTGATGCCTTCCCATTAGATTGAAGGCTGTCAATGTATCTTCAGATGGTTCAATATAACGGTAGTCGGCTTTGAGCTTAAACGTCTCTGCCACACGCGTTTCATACTCAACATAATAACTCTGCTCATCATACTCCAGATCGAGCACTACCCCACCGACAATCGATGCATCATCGACATCGTTAAAGCTGTACCTCATCCCCAGAAAGAGGTCATCCTGGAACAGTTCAAAAAGCTCCAGGTCGGTCAGTTTTCCGCTTTCAACGGTTTCATAACGGTAATACTCTCCTATCAGGCCTAAGTCAGCAGACCCGTAGATTTGTGACAGGGTATGTTCAACCCCCACACCTACATGCCAGTAATCCGATACCTTCCCATCATTGAGCACATCACTGTAGAGCGCTTCCAGTTTCCAGAGTGTCGCACCGGTGACTAACGTGTTATAACTCATAAGTTTGTTGACCAGATAAGCCTGTTCTTTAAAGTTGGTCAGTAATACATCCGCTTGAAAATAACGCTGCGAGTCGTAGCCATTCTCAATGATAAAGGCGTAATCGAGTGCATACTCCGTATCGGTCGAACCCGACCATTTCAGATAGAAACTCGGTCGATAGCGGGACTTTTCTGTCCCAAGATCATCATCATAAGTCACAAACTCCGGAAAGAAGTAGTAGACATAAGGATACGCCGCCATCGGCTGATCCTCTTCGCGAAGCTTAACCAGTAGTTCCACCTCACCGCTATCTGTATAGTGTGTAAAGGCGGCATGCCAGACCCCAAGCTTATCAGGTTCCATCAAGTCGCTTCGCAGATCATCCGGATTGAAGCCATCGACTATATTGTCGACCTCCAGGGCACCCCAGAAACGGACACCCTTGCCTGCCATCACCGCATCATCCTCAAAACTGTAGGTAGCATAGAGTTCATCCAGACGGACAAAGCTCCGCTCATTTTTCTGCGATGACTCCTGAAGATCATAACTGTCCAACTGAGCACTCACCTTGGCCTGAAGCTCTAGATCATTTTTCTGATATTCTGCCTCAAGTTCTGTAAATAACGTATTGTTAGTCGAGTGTTTGTCATCCGGACGGGTAAGGTACCCCTGATTCGTCCAATCGATATGACCCGAGTAGTGCCACTGGCCCTGCGCCAATGTCCCCAACAGCAAGAGTGCATATAGCTGTTTCACTATTTAAGCATCCGCTTGTGAAAATCTTTATCGCTCAACCCGTTTTTGATCGTCTCATTCTTCCAGATCAGAATCGTCTCTTTATCATTTTGATGATTTTTCATTTTGATCTTGCCGATACGCCAGATCCCATCGATCTTTTTATAATCAAAAAAGGTGGCAGTTTTAAGCAGTTCGCGTTTGCGGTCATAGTAGTCCACTTTTATGGTTAGAAAACTTTCACGATCAACAAACGCCATCTGAGAGGTGTATCCGGAGTTTTTACTTTTAGGCACACGAACTGTCCTATATATCTTCTTGCCCTCGATAACTATCTCTTCTGCTTCACCCTCGTAGCTGTATTTATCGATATTAAAGGCACTTAGGTCTTCATAGGCAAATTCACTCCCCATGAATGAGCCGGACTTGTTACGCGAAGCGATCCGTTTTACCCGTTTAAGCGCCGGCAGATAGAGCCACTGATCATCATCTTTCTCGGCATGTTCATAGCTTAGAAACTTTGTTCCCTTCACATCAGCGGGAGAGAGAAACTCCATCAGCGACTTGTCACCGCCATCTTTTTCGAGTACCTGCATCGTCATCTGCCGGACACGTTCCTGACCGTTGGCATTGACCAGCGTCATCTGCATCTCGGACACAGCATCCTGATAACCGCTCATCACCGCATCGCTTTTTTGAGCCACTTCATAGTTGCTGATCGCCCATGCATATGTTACAAATAACGGTAGTACTATATACTTCAACATCATTTTCTCCTTATCTTATATATCCGGCTTTTCTTCCAAATGTAGACAATATTGAGATATCTATTTCAGTAAGTCTAACACAACCATAAGATAAATGCCTCAATGGCATGATTATTTTTTTATTGTTGAACATATAGTATACTTGTAGCAGGTAAAGTATTGTCTTTTCCATTAAGGGAGGGTATCGTTATGAATGATAGACGAAACATAGACCGTCGCCTCAATGAAGAGCGTCGTGTAGCTGGAACATACAGAAGAACGGACAACGACAGGGAATACATTACAAGTATAGAGAGAAGGAGTAGTGAACATCGCCGTGTTATGATACGTCGCCTTTTTCATCGAAGAGAGGGTTGGATCTCCATATAGAGCTGTCGTCTGAGTATTTTCTTCATATCACCTCTCAAAATCCTGCTTCTTTAGAATCATTTTCAAACCATTCAAAATAGTACGTAGTATCATTGACTTATAATTTCTCAACCTTTTTTTGATCTGAACTTCATGATAAGATGATTTGTTGACAGCATAGCCCTCAAAGGATAAAGTGCTATAATTCGCATAATTATTCAGGGGCACTTTTAGCTCAAAAAAGGTTTATTATGGGACAAACCATTACCGAAAAAATATTTTCTGAACACGCCGGCAGAACTGTTTATGCCGGTGAGATCGTCCGTGCACCGATCGACATGGTCATCGGAAACGACATCACGACACCGATCTCCATCAAAGCGTTTGAAGATTCGGGTGCGACCAAACTGGCTAATCCGGACGGCTTCTCGATCGTCCTAGATCACTTCATTCCAGCCAAAGATATCGCTTCAGCCAATCAGGCACGTATCAGCCGTGACTTCGCCAAAAAATATAAGATGAAGAACTTTTTCGACGAAAAAGATATGGGGATCGAACACGCCCTGCTTCCGGAAAAAGGGCTTGTCGTTCCGGGTGACGTCATCATCGGCGCCGATTCGCACACCTGTACCCACGGTGCGCTCGGAGCTTTTTCAACCGGTATGGGCTCTACTGATCTTGCCTTTGCGATGATCACTGGCGGGAACTGGTTTAAAGTACCTGAATCTATCAAAGTCATTCTTACCGGAAAACCGGGCGAGTACACTACCGGAAAAGATATCATCCTCGAGATCATCCGTATGATCGGTGTTGACGGTGCCCTTTACCGTACGCTTGAATTTACCGGAAGTACGATCGAACACCTTACCATGGATGACCGCTTCAGCATGTGTAACATGGCAATCGAAGCGGGTGCCAAAAGCGGTATTGTCGCTTATGACGATACGACTGCCGAATTCCTTGCCGACAAGGAGCTTGCCCGTGAACCAAAGCTTCACTACTCAGATAATGATGCAGCCTATGTCCAGACCATCGAGATCGATGTAGCCGCCCTCGAACCGGTTATCGCCTACCCATTCCTCCCTTCAAACGGGCACAGTATCAGCCAGGCGGTCAGCGATGATATCAAGATCGATCAGGCCTTCATCGGAAGCTGTACCAATGGTCGTCTGAGTGATCTTAAGATCGCCTCTGAGATCCTCGATGGTAAACGCGTCCATGAAGACGTCCGCCTCATCATCACTCCGGGAACCCAGAAGATCCTACGTGAAGCCACCAAACTAGGTTACATCGATATCCTGATCGATGCCGGCGGTGTTGTTTCCAACCCGACCTGTGGGGCCTGTCTGGGTGGCTATATGGGAATTTTAGGTGACAATGAAGTCGCTGTCTCCACGACCAACCGTAACTTTGTCGGCCGTATGGGATCACGCAGTTCCAAAGTCTACCTGGCCAACTCGGCTGTTGCTGCGGCATCGGCCATCACCGGTGTTATTACCGATCCGGCTATTTTAAAATAACAGTTGTCCGGAACTCTTGGTTCCGGTACACTATTTCTCAGCTACCACCTGTCTATATCCAAAAATTTTCAATATATAAAACTGCGACAACGCTACAAAGATTCCAATCATATGACTTAATGGAATAGGAATAAATGTCTCAGTTGCATAGGTCAATAAATTTCCTGTAAACAACTCGATCCCTACTTTGATTAGAACAGAAGCAAGTACCAAGTAGCTCACTTTGTTCCATGGCTTGGATTCTTCCAATCCAAAAAGAGCAAGATAGACAAGTGCACCGTGAGCAATTCCTGACAAACCACCATAATACTGCATATCCGGTTTAAACAGAATCATGCCCACCCCTATAAGAAATGACATCAGGAAGATCAGCAGAGCATAGCCAGGGTATGATCTCTCTTCCATGATCCATCCTATAATGCCGAAAGCCATTATATTTAAACCAAGATGCAGTTCCGAAAAGTGTATAAAATGGCTGGTAAACAGTCTCCACAACTCTCCATCCAATATCGCATCTCTTTCGTAAATCAATAAAAATGTTAAATCATCAATAATAAATGCCAAAAGGACAATTATAACGATAGTAAAACTCTTCAACGGCAAATGACGTATCATCAATCTTGACGTCTTCTACTCCATAGGCCATATCCACCAGCTATGCCCATAAGCAGCAGCAGTAAACCATCAACACTGCCACCTCCAGTATAGCCTGGACTGTGTGTAATTTTATACTCTTGTGGTGATGCTTTTACTTTCTCTTTGAAAAGCCGAAGCTGCATATCCAAGTTTGGAACAAGGTCTTGGCTAGCCAATTTAAACCCTTCAATACTATCTTCTCTTAGCTCTTCAGATAAATTAACGGGGGTTGCAAGCCCTCTGATATGGCTCACACCCGGGGCCCTAAAAAGCAGTTTTCGGCTTTTAATGTCATAGACTACAGTATCAACCATCGTGTGAGTGTCGTTTTTTTCTCCGGGAATAATATAGGCACCAATAATAGTCCAGTAACTTAATGAAGCGATACCTTCATCCGTGAACTGATGCTGATCATATGAGACTAATGCAATAACATCGACACCATACATTGTGTGAATCTGATCCAGATTACTAAAACCACCTTTCGGACGGAGGTAAGCCGAAGGAATCATCTCGATAGAGTGTACAAATTCATACTTCTTGAAATGTTCGGCGATCTCTTTGAGCAAGTTTATTTTATCGTTTTCCGTCAGTGGTCCGGATCTGCCATAACGTGAAGTATTTGGCGCAAAAGCGATTCCGACCTTTAACGGTAATGCCAAAGCGGGGACCTGTGGTGTCTGTACCTCTTGCTTATCAGGATACAGATACTCAACGGCACTACTACTATGATGCAGGGACTTTGTCCCACATCCACTCATCAAACTAATTAACATACTTACTGCTAAAAACTGAAGAACATTTTTGATCACTTTTTGATTCATCCCTTTTATCCTTCCATCTCTGCTTGCCAAAAACAGATCATAACACATCCCTAATAACTTTGTTCAAAAACTTGACATTTCTCGACCATTTGCCAAATCTGTTCAATATGCTACAATCTCTAGAGCTATAAGTATGAAATGAGATACTATGTACACCCTTTCATTATATGATCTTGCGTTTGCTTTTATCCCCGCAGCCATTGTCATCGGGATCATGTTTCACCACTCACTGCAGTACAAGACAGCACTCTACGCAATGGCCAGAATGGTATTGCAGCTGCTGCTTATCGGCTATTTTCTCATCTATATTTTTGAAGCCAAGACCGGCAGTGTTATTCTTCTGATGCTTGCAGCAATGCTGCTTGCTGCAAGCTGGATATCCCTTCGTACTGTTCCCGGCCAGCGCAAAGCTCTTTATGCAAAAGCACTCATCAGTATTACCATCGGAGGAGGTCTGACACTGCTGCTGGTTACCCAGGTGGTTATCGGTATCGATCCCTGGTATCAGCCAAGCTATATGATCCCGCTTGC
>JAYEMF010000141.1:0-8479 GCA_034717975.1 Campylobacterota bacterium | reverse complement strand
TTATCTATCGAAGCCTTTGACCCGTGAAAAATTGGAACATGTTCTTCATAAACATCTCAAAATTAAACTCTAAGCAGACAAATTTTTAATATCTGTTAGTTTTTTTGATTTAGAATAACAGCCATTAAGAAGATTTGATTATAATCTCGACACTTAAACTCTCAAGGATAAGAATGAACACACGATTGAAAGCACTTGCAGTAACACTGCTTTTTGGTACGATGATGAATGCCGCGACTGTTGCCACTGTAAATGGTACAGCTATTAGTGAGAAGGAAGTCAACAGAGTATTGATGGAAGGGACACAAGGTCGTTTCAATCAGTTACCAGCTGAAAAACAGAATGAGCTTCGCACGCGTATCGTAGATGGAATGATCACGCAGGAACTGGTTTATGCCGATGCAAAAAAATCAGGTGTTTTGAACAGTGAAGAGTATAAAAAAGAGCTCACGGCAGTGATGGATAGAATCGAGCGTCAACTGGCTGCGAAAGTCTGGGAAAAACAGCAGTTTGACAAGATCCAAGTTGATGAAAAAGCAGTCAAAGCCTATTATGAAGCCAACCCTCAAGAGTTTATTGAGAAAGAGAAAGTGCATGCACGCCATATTCTCGTTAAAGAGGAAGCAAAAGCCAATGCTCTGATTGGAGAGTTGAACGGCTTGAGCGGTGACGCTCTGAAGAACAAGTTCGTTGAGTTGGCGAAAAAAGAGTCAACAGGTCCAAGTGGTCCAAAAGGCGGCGATCTTGGTCTCTTCCCGCAAGGACAGATGGTTCCTGCATTCAATGATGCTGTTTTCAGCATGAAAGTCGGTACGATCACTGCGACACCTGTTAAAACGCAGTTTGGTTACCATATTATCTACCTTGAAGAGAAAAAAGTCGGTAAAACACTTTCGTTTGATGAAGTCAAAGGTTTCGTTGAACAGCGTTTAAAAATCGAAGAGTTTAAAAAAGTGATGGAAGCTAAAATGAAATCACTTAAAGACAGTGCAAAGATCACTTACGCAAAATAATCATCTCGCTTCTGCCGTAGAGCCATTTAGGTTCCGAGGCAGAACCTTCTACGTTAAACGTGATGATCAGATCGATCCGTATCTGAGCGGTAACAAATACCGAAAACTTTTTTCACTTATCAAAACACCTTCTTCCGACTATCATACAATCTGTTCCTATGGCGGTACACAATCTAATGCAATGCTTTCCATTGCGGCACTTTGCCATCAAAAGGGGTGGCAGTTTGAATATACCTCTAAAACGGTTTCTTCTCATCTGAAAGAGAAGCCCACAGGCAACCTTAAAATGGCACTGGAGCTGGGTATGCAGCTGCGTGAAGTTTTGCCGGTGGCGTATGAAGACGCGATTTCCAAGCTTAAAACAGATGTGCTACCGCTAGATAGTCTGTTAGTCCCACAGGGTGGGGCAGATCCTTTGGCTCAACAAGGAGTTGAAGCGTTGGCGAATGAAGTCAAAATCTGGATGGATGAGAAAGGGATAACCAAACTAAATCTTATTACGCCGTCCGGGACAGGTACAACGGCCTATTATCTGGCAAGAGCATTGAAGGATGTAACTGTGATTACAACAGCCGTTGTCGGAGATAAAGCCTATCTTATTGAACAGATGAGACAGCTCGGAGCTGTTCCGAAAAATCTGAAGGTTATCGAGAGTGTGAAAAAAATACATTTTGCCAAACCCTATAGAGAACTCTTAGGCATGTATGAAGCGTTAAAAAAGTGCGGTATAGAATTTGATCTTATCTATGGTGTAAAAATGTGGCTGGTTTTAATGGAAAATATTGAAATTTTTGAGGGGGAGATGCTCTATATCCATAGCGGTGGTCTCATGGGGAATGAGACGATGTTAGCGCGCTATCTCCATAAGGGGATGAACCCCTGAATTTAATTACGATCGATGGCGTTTAGATCACTAAAAGCCTGTTTGACACGTTCAACAAGCGTTACCTGACCGGCACGCAGCCATTTACGCGGATCATAATATTTTTTATTTGGTTTGTCGTCACCTTCGGGATTACCGATCTGTCCCTGAAGGTAGTCATTATATTTCTCGACATATGCTTTGACACCTTCCCAGTTTGCCCACTGGGTATCGGTATCAATATTCATTTTGATCACACCGTAGCTGATCGCTTCTCGGATCTCTTCAAGTGTTGAACCTGAACCGCCATGGAAGACAAAGTCAACCGGCTTGGTAGACGTATTATGTTTTTCTTCAATGTATTTTTGCGAATTGTCCAGGATCTTAGGGGTCAGCATGACATTACCCGGCTTGTAAACACCATGCACATTACCGAACGATGCCGCGATGGTAAAGTGTTTACTGATCTTACTCAGCTCCTCATAGGCATAGCAGACCTCTTCAGGTTGGGTGTAGAGCAGGGAGTTGTCGATATTTGTGTTATCTACACCATCCTCTTCGCCTCCGGTAACACCCAGTTCAATCTCAATCGTCATACCGATCTTGTTCATACGTTTGAAGTACTCGACACAGGTGCCAATGTTCTCTTCGATCGGCTCTTCTGAGAGATCAAGCATGTGTGAACTAAAGAGTGGTTTACCATGAGTGGCGTAGAAATCTTCTCCGGCATCGAGGAGCGCATCGATCCAGGGAAGGAGCTTACGTGCGGCATGGTCAGTATGCAAAATAACGGGGATGCCATACGCCTCTGCCATCATATGGACATGGTGTGCACCGGCAATAGAACCGGCGATGGCCGCTCTTTCATTGTCGTTACTCAGCCCTTTACCGGCATAGTAGCTGCCGCCACCATTGGAAAACTGAATGATGACCGGTGACTTGACCGCCGCTGCCGCTTCGAGAACACCATTGATCGAATCGGTACCAACTACATTGACTGCTGGAAGGGCATAACCTACTTTCTTGGCTGTTGCAAAGAGAGTCTGGACGTCATCCCCACTGAGTACACCCGGTTTAACCAGGTCTAAAATATGTTCGCTCATCGTTTTACCTTTAGTAGAATTGTTAGTGAATTATATCGAAGCGTTACTAAAAATATTTCGACGGGCTGCATAAAAGTTAACCTTAATGTTTTCAACTATAAAATTGGGGAAAAATAGAGAAGTGACCAACCGTGCGATACCTTTTTATTAAACTTTTTACTCTCTTTGCCAGCTTATTCGTTATTAGTGTCCAGGCAGACTCTCCCAATACTTTTAAACGACTGGGCAGCATCTATGAACAGGATCTTATCGTACTCGAACAGCTTAAAAGACATCCCTATTTTAAGACATACTTGCCAGTATTGAAATCTTATGAAAAAGAGGTCAATGATACCTTCGCTACCGGCTACCAGCTTGACTATGCCATTGAGAACGAGAGCTCTGGGGTAAAGCTATTGAGCAAGGATTATTTAAAGGCACTGCGAAGGCTTGAAAAAGATCAGCAGGAGATAGAACGTCTGTATGCTCAGGCACTGACCTATGCGATGCAAAACAGTGACTTTAACCTCTTTGAACTTCTCTTGCAAAACAGTATGGAACCAATTGAAAATCGGCATATCCGAAAACGTCTGCAGCGCTATTATAAGAAGCAGCGCTCCATTAAAAAGATAGCCGTTGCCGAAAAACTGCTGACGGAAATGGAACTTGAAGCGCAGAATCGAAAAGTGGCAATGCAGGAGATGGAAGCGTATGAGGAGAACCTTCGTGTTGTAGCTGCAGAGGAAGCTGCCCGCATCCGAAAGATGACGGCAGAGAAGCGGACAAGAAACGTTATCGTTTCAACACGCAAACTTGCAAACGGATATGCCTTTGTGGCCGACAATCTCAATACATACCGGGTAACGATCACGCTTGATTTTGAAGAGCTTGTGAATTTTTCTGCGTCGACAAGCTTGCCGGTAAGCGTTGAGCTTCCGGCACAAGGAAGTCAGGAGATACTGCATGTAACTCACAGTGATCCAAAAAAGCGGGCCAATTTCTCTTCTAGTTTCAGCTGGGTGATGGGATCGGCATCGGCTGAACATAATGATGAGGTGAGTTACCGCCTGCCGTTTGCTGCAGGTTCAAGCGTTGTAGTATCCCAGGGGTTTAATGGAACAACGACCCACAATGGCTTTTCCAGATACGCGGTAGATTTTCAGGTTCCCATCGGTACACCCATCTATGCGGCACGTGCCGGAACGGTTGTTTCAGCCGAATCAAAACATAATAAAGGCGGATTTTCAAAATCATATGGAAAATATGCCAATTACATTGTGATCGAGCATGATGATCTGACTTTAGGGAAATATTATCACCTGAAAAAAGACGGGGTAAGTGTTAAAGTCGGGCAGAAAGTAAATCGTGGAGAGCTGATCGGTCAGTCGGGCAATACGGGCTATTCCAGCGGACCGCATCTGCATTTTAGTGTGAGTAAAGTGGATCCTGACTCCAAGAAACGACCGTTAACCGTTCCCTTTCGCTTTAAAACTAAGAAACGGATAGTGAAATCGCCAAAACGAGGTGATAAATATGTGGTGGATTTGTGATAGAATCAGTGTCATATAGGACTTTTTAAAAATTAATCTAGGTAGTGAAATATGTTTGATACGGTAAAATCAAGAATTGTGGCCTCTATTGTGGCTTTGGGTATTGTAGGTTTAAGTCTGCTCTTCTTTTATCTCGAAGCGGTCTTCAATGACTTCTCCCGTCAAAATGCCAAACGCTCACTTGACATGTTAAGCGAGTCGGTATTTCAGACTGTCACACTCAGCATGATGTCGGGTGATCCCGCAGCAATATCAGAGGCACTGAAGAGTGCCGGCAGTATTGAGGGGATCAAGCGGCTTGATGTTGTAAGAAGCGAGGCGGTCAGTGAGTTTTATGGCGGTACGGAAGCTTTTGCCAATGATCCCCTGATCAAAGAGGTCTTTGCAACTAAACGCGCCAATATGATTGATACAGACGAAGAGGAACACCTTGTCCGTCTTTTAACCCCAATGATCGCCGAAGCACGATGTCTGGCCTGTCATGCCAATGTGTCAGAAGGTGATCCCATCGGTGTTATGGATATGACGATCTCCCTGGATGAGAATGATGAACAGATAGGGGTGATTGAAACAACGTTGATGAGTGTTCTGGGTATAGCTTTTATCCTATTTGTCATTTTTATGGTGATTTTCTTTAGTCGTGAAGTGATCCGTCCCATCGATGGACTGCGTGCCCGGATCCGTGCATTGGTCGATGGCGATAAAGATCTAACCAAACGCATTGAAGTGACCCGTGAAGATGAGTTTGCCCAATCTGCTTATGCGGTAAATGATTTTGTGAGCGTTATCCAGGATACGATCAATGAAGTTAAATCACTTGGCTATCAAAACAGTCAGATCGCTCATACCATTACCGATGCATCATCATCAATCGGGAAAAGTATAGAAGAGGAAGCTGTTATCGTATCGGATACAACCAATAAAGGTGAATCGATCAAGGTGACACTGGACCGGTCGATCGATGTAGCACGCCAAACCGAAGAGCAGGTGACAGAAGCGAACCGGGATCTGATCAGTGCAAAAAAAGAGTTGCATGAGTTGGTTGTTCAGGTTGAAGGGTTTATGCAGACAGAGATGGAACTCTCTGAGGAGCTGACACATCTTCGCAATGATGCCGACCAGGTTAAAGAGGTCCTTAACGTGATCAAGGATATTGCCGATCAGACAAACCTGCTAGCCCTCAATGCGGCGATTGAAGCAGCCCGGGCCGGTGAACATGGCCGAGGTTTCGCAGTTGTGGCCGATGAGGTGCGTAAGTTGGCTGAGCGGACACAAAAGTCACTGACAGAGATCGAGATCAGTGTCGGAACGATTGTTCAGTCGACCAATGATGCCAGTGACAAGATGAGTGATAATGCCACTAAAATGGCAAAACTGACTGAGGTGTTTACTGATGTAGAAGGGATGATAGATGCCACATCTGAGACGATGGCAGAAACGGTTAAAGTCTCTGATGTATCGTTGCAAGACTCCATCGTAATTGTTAATGAGATAGACTGGATTATTACAAAGGTCGAGGAGATTAATGCCCACTCCAAATCAAACCGCCAAAGTGTCGATCAGATCATAGAAGACTCACATCGCCTTAACGAGGTGGCCGGATCACTCGAGAAGCGTATTGGAGAGTTTAAGAGTTAAGATGAACGGCCAGCCATATCGCATCTGATGAGGTTTGCCATACCCGATGGCGCTGATGCTTCTCAATCAGGAGGGTGTCACCGGCTATTAACTCTTTTTTTCCCTGTTCAAACTCAAGGGTTGCTTCGCCTTGAAGCAAACTGATCCACTCATCATGTTCCTGGTCATACCACTCTCCTTGATTGAGACCATTTGATGTGATTCGTTCTATCTTCATATGTTCGTTTTGATGGAGGATCTCAAAAAATTCAGAACCCGGTTCAGGAAGTTGTGTCGGTGTAAAAAGATTCATCATTATCGTCCCCTTTGATACATATCAATGGATTTATAGGCCCATTATAATAGAATTGCAGGAAAAAAAGAGAGAATTATGCGTTCAATCAAAGAATATTTAACCAATGATCACCGTCTGTGCGATGATATCTTTGCAAAAATGGAGCAGGCTGCGAGCAGTTCTCTGGCTGATGCCAAACCATTGTGTGATGAGTTTACGGCAGCCACGGAGCACCACTTCCAGATGGAAGAGCGTGTTATGTTCCCTGAGTTTGAGCAGAAGACAGGAATGGTACAGGGTCCGACACAGATGATGCGTCATGAACATCAGCAGATCCGTTCACTGATGAAACAGATAGGCGAAGCGATCGACAATGATAACAGAGATAAGTTCTTTGGCCTAACAGAGACGCTTATGATCATGCTGCAGCAGCACAATATGAAAGAGGAGCAGATGCTCTATAGTATGGCGCAGCAGCATCTCTCCGCTGAATCGGATCGTATTGTCGATATGATGGAGTCGATGATCGTTGAGTAGGAATAGAGAGTGAATTTTACCGGCTTATCACTGGAACAGGCTCCACCTCTCTCCGCACCGGCACGCTTTTTCGTGACGGCTCCGCTCTTTGGAATGTTTGCGGCTGTTTTGATCTTCATTACCGATCCGGTTTTATTGATGAGCCGTTTCAGCCTTGAGAGCATCGCGATTGTACATATCTTTACAATAGGGATGTTCGCCATGGTGATGTTGGGTGCTCTGCAGCAGATGCTGCCTGTACTGGCCGGGGTTTCCCTGCCCAAAGCGGCAGGTGTGGCAACGGTATCGCATATTGCGCTGGCAGTTGGTGTGCTCTTTATGGCGGCGGGACTGCTGCAGGCGAATAAGGTTTTCGGAATTATCGCCGCAGCCGGTTTGGGAATCGGGTTTACTGTTTTACTGGCAGCTATTGCGATCGCCATGAAAAAAGTGACTTTTTTCAATCCCACCGTTAAGGCAATGGTCGTTGTCCTTGGGGTAGCTACTCTAATTGCTTTGTTAGGCCTTCATCTTTTGGGCGGCCATGTATCGGGAAATATCTCTGCTGCTCAGATCACGCTCAGTGACATTCACAGTGTCTGGGCAGTTTTTGGTTTTGCCGGCATTCTGATCATCGGGGTCTCGTTCCAGGTTATACCGATGTTCTATGTTACGCCGCAGTTTAGTGCCAAGGTGACGGCATTCATGGTGCCCTTAATCCTTTTCGGACTGATGAGCTGGCTTATTTTGAATGTACTGATGCCCGGATCAGCCTGGATCGGTAAAGGGCTTATAGCTATTTTGTTTCTGCTCTTTTCGGCAATGATCGTCAAGAAGATGCAGGAGCGGCGTCGACCGATCGCTGATGTGACGGTCTGGTACTGGAAATTAGGAGCATTTTTACTGGCTGCAGGCATTTTGCTCTGGATGGTCGATGAAGGGTTGGCTACTGACTATACTTCTGCCGTAGCTGTCCTGATCGGTGGTTTTCTTCTCTCCATCATAATGGGTATGCTCTACAAGATCGTTCCTTTCTTAGTCTGGTTCCACCTCACCGGAGATGGCTATATGACAGTCCCGACAATGAATGAACTGATAGATAAAAAAACAGCACAGTTCCAGTTCATCTTGTTTGTACTCACCGTCACACTTTTCCTGATAGGTTTTTGGATACCGTTTCTGGTCAAAATCGGAGCGGTCAGCTTTTTCATTTCGATGGGACTGCTGGAATATAATCTTCTTGGTGCCCTTAAAACTTATAAAACGATCAAAAAAGATCCGCCTGAATTTTCCTGGACACAGCCTCAGTAAGTTGCAGGCACGATTGATTTTCTTTTTCAGAAAAGGAAATAAGCAGACTCCTCCTCTTTGCCGGATGGATTCGAGGGCGGAATGAAGGGTGTGTTGAAGAAGTTGGTAGCGGGCGCGGGGTTTTTATGAGTCGGTATCATGAATTGACTGATACATAATTTCAGGAGAAAGTCGAGGGTGATTTTCCTTGTTTTCTATTTTCCATTTTCTTCACGGCTGATTCATTCTGATAA
>JAYEMF010000140.1:0-1621 GCA_034717975.1 Campylobacterota bacterium | reverse complement strand
CGGCGAACCGATGTTCCAACCGCTTGTCGGATTTTTAGATGCCGAAAATTTTATCAACGCGCTTTCCATCGTGCATACGGAATTCAATAAAACTAAAAAATAACCATTAGACCTCTTGCGAAAGTCTGGTACTGGCTACTCTCAGCAAGTCATAGAAGAGTGTGATCAAGGCAGATTCTATCCAGCATAGCCAAAGCTACGGTGGAGAGTCTATTATCCGATCTTCGGCAAAAATAACATTGCGATATAATTGCGCTTAAATAAGGATAAACATGATTTTTATTAATAGTAATGAGAAAGAATTCGAAACTACTTTTAACACTCTGCTCGAACGCGGGAAGATGGATATTGAACATGTCTCAGGGATTGTTCAAGGGATCATCAATGAGATCAGAGAGGACAAAAACAGCGCGCTGAAACAGCATATTGGTAAATTTGACAACTGGTCACCGCAATCAGACAGTGATCTCAAAATCGATACGGTTTCAATGAAACAGGCGTATGAGAATCTTGATGGTGAGCTCAGATCGGCACTTCACCTCTCATATGAGCGCATCAAAGCCTATCATGAGAAACAGCTTCCAAAAAGCTGGTTCGATACCGAAGCCAATGGAACCATCCTTGGACAGAAAGTGACACCGGTTGACCGTGCCGGGCTCTATATCCCTGGAGGGAAAGCGGCATATCCGAGTTCACTGCTGATGAATGTCATCCCGGCACAGGTAGCCGGTGTTGAGCAGATCATTGTCTGTACGCCGACACCCGATAATGAGCCCAATGAACTGTTACTGGCAGCGTGCCACCTCTGTGGCGTGAGGGAAGTCTTTAAAGTGGGCGGTGCCAGTGCCATTGCCGCCATGGCATACGGAACGGAGACGATCCCTAAAGTCGACGTGATCACGGGACCGGGCAATATTTTTGTGGCGACTGCCAAGAAGATGGTCTTTGGCGAAGTGCAGATCGATATGATCGCCGGTCCAAGCGAGATCGGTGTACTGGCAGATGAGAGCGCGAACCCGCATCACCTGGCGATCGATCTGCTCTCCCAGGCGGAACATGATGAGATGGCCAGCTCCATTTTGATCACGCCCTCACAGGAAATTGCTGAAGCAACTGAGAAAGAGATTGAAGCATGGCTACAGCAACTTCCTCGCGAGGAGATTGCACGCAAGTCGATAGAAGAGCGCGGCGCAATCATTGTGACAAAGGATATGGATGAGGCTGTCAACCTGATGAACGAGATCGCCCCGGAACACCTGGAAGTGATCACGGTCAGTCCGTTTGACCTTCTGCCGTCGATCAAACATGCAGGTGCCATCTTCCTCGGCCCAAATACCCCGGAAGCCATCGGTGACTATATGGCAGGACCAAACCACACTCTCCCGACAGGCGGGACGGCTAAATTCTACTCACCTTTAGGTGTTGAGAACTTTATGAAAAAATCTTCTATCATTGCCTTTTCATCTGCAGCGATCAATGAAGTCGGAGAAGCGTGTGCACTGATCGCCAATACGGAAGGGCTGACTGCGCACGAAGAGTCGGTGCGTGTACGTTTAAAGTAACCTTTATCAGTGACATCTCATTTCCAACTTGATTGGGAATCCACACTCTTCGGCCATTT
>JAYEMF010000139.1:0-31028 GCA_034717975.1 Campylobacterota bacterium | reverse complement strand
AATTGAGTCGGTGAACCGGAAATACCATGGATAAATAAAACCGGCTTTTTATTTGGGTCATATTTCTCCAGGAAGAAAATACCCAAGGGGACTTCTGTGGCAAAAGCATAAGGTTGCCAAAGTCCTTTACTGACATTCTCTTGGGAAAAACAGTCTGCATCAAGAGAAGTTACCTGACCAAGATAGCGTCTGGCGTTGACGATATCAACCAAGCCGGTTTTTTTGAGTACGTCAATTTTATCAAGAAGATCTTTGTCTGCTGAACTCTTTATGACAATATCAGTTTTCTGATGCATTCCTGGAACTGACATGGTGAGAATTGGAGTGTGTGCTGCTCGTTCGGCAGGGTTGAATTTCTCATCCCTATTGGCATCTTCATAGGCATAAATACGGTATATACCCGGCTCGACTATGAACGAAAACTCATTACTCTTTTCGATTTTTCTATAGTGATTTAGTGTTGGTCGGTTTTGGTCATCTTTTATTAACAGCACCATGATTGGTGCGGAGCTCCTGGAATCCAGAATGATCTTACCGCTTATAGTTACCAGCTGATCCTGTTTTTCAAGATCATCTTTGAGGTCCAGGAAAGAACATCCGCTTAGAAATAGAAAAAAGGGTAAAAACAATATTTTAAAAAAAGCCATGATAATACCTTTAAGAAAAAATAGCTGTTCTCAACTCTTTTTACAAACGGTCAAAGTATGACCAAAGCCCAGGTGGTCTATCTCTTCTACTATGACCAAACCGGCTTCTTTAATATATTGATGCATATCTATTGCCCGGTACATCTTGCTTGTTCCGTTGGCCAATGCAGTAAAATAGGGTGAAGTGTTGATTAGGCAAAATGCTCCGATTTCATGACTCTGGCGATCCCAGTATGGTTCGATTATATAGACGCTTCCTTGAGTGTTGAGCGCATCTGCCGCTCTCCTTAGCAGGGCAGTGATATCTTCTGGTGCGAAACAGTCCAGGAACTGGCTCATCCATACCGCATCATACCCGGTGGGAAATGCAACGGTGTGATCGAGAAGGTCCATGGGAACACCGTCCACACGATCTTCAACACCGGCTTTCTTTGCATTTTCGAGGGCAACGTCTATCTGCTTCTGATGGTCTAAAATAGTCACTGAGGTCTCTAGGCTTTTTTGCGTAATGGCCACTGCCCATTTACCGGTATTGCCTCCGACATCAAGCAGCTTTTCGGGTGCCCGTTCAGCTATGATCTCTACGAGCCTGCCAAAAGCCGCATCGGAGTAGAAATGGTCAAAATCGAACCAGCTTTTTTTCGCTTTTTCAGGCAGTGCTGAGAGGTGGGGGTAGATAGTCTCCCACTCATTTTTAAAACTTTGGTTAAGCCCGGACGGCGATGCCGTTTTAATCGCGTCATCAAGATTGAAGAGACCAAGATAGTTGACATCATGGTTGAAATTCATATTGATATTTGTCATTTCATCAAATTGTAGAAAATAGCCTATTTTGGTGAGCATGTACCGCTCATCTTTTAAGCTCAGTGCGCCCATACTTAAGCCTGATTCGCAAAGCACTTTAACACCATATTCACTGATGCCGGCTTTTTGGCTTATCTTCTGAACACTCATACCCTCTTCTTTGGCATCGTACAGCATGGCAAGAATGCCAAAATCACGTAAAATCCGGGCTGCTTGGAAAATAACCGGTCCAAATGCGATTTTTTGTGCTTCCAGCAGTGCATCTGCCGCTGAGATGGATTTGTTTTCGAACATTAGTGGCCTCGATTTAATGAAATATTTTAAAAATTATAATTATAATAGTATAAATTAACTGTTATAGATAGAAATCTGTAACAATATAAAGATAACAATTGTTTCTCGATCTTTTTTCAATAATCAAGCAAAATGGTAATGAAGCCACAATAAAACTGGCAGACGCTGATCACCCTCTTTTTCAGGCACACTTTCCAGGCAATCCTCTTTTACCCGGGTTTATGCATCTTGAAATCGCATCTATCCTGTTCAAAATTCACTTTACAAAAATAAAAAAAGCAAAATTCAATCGTCCTGTCGGTCCCGGATCCGAACTCAAGTATCTCTACAGTGAACGAAAAAGCGGCATGAAAATAACGGTTTATGATCAGAATGTTGTGGTGAGTGAGATTTTACTATGAATAAACCATCTGTTGTTATTCCGGTCTATAACTCTCCCTATATAAAAGAGGTTGTAGAAGATGTTTTAAGACACGGTTATGAAGTTATTGTTGTTGATGATGGTTCAGATGAGAAGGTGACCTTTGAATCGGAGCATGTTCATCTAATAACACATGGGACAAATCAGGGAAAAGGCGAAGCGATCCTGAGTGGTGCAAAAGAGGCCAAAAGAGTTGGTTTTAACACTTTTATTACTATGGATGCAGATAAACAGCACCTAAGTTCCGAACTGGTTAAACTCGTAGATGCTTATCAGGAAGAGTCTATTGTAATAGGCAACCGTGACTTTGAATCCGAGCATGTTCCCGATAGCTCGAAATTTGGACGTAAATTCAGTAATTTCTGGGTGATGCTGGAGACTTTCAAATCTTTGGGCGATACCCAGAGTGGATTTAGAATGTACCCTGTCAGCATAACAGAGCTTCCACTGAAGAACAGCCGCTTTGATTTTGAAGTAGAGGTGTTGGTACTGCATGCGTACAGAGGTGGACGTATCATTGATGTTGATGTTGAGTGTTATTACCCTCCACATGAGGAGCGAATTTCCCACTTTGACAAATTGCATGACAATGTGCATATAACACTCCTTCATATCAAGTTGTTAATCCAGAGATTCCTTTTTCTTAGAGGCTGGTTTTGGAGATAAAACAGCGGGGAAGTGCCTTCGGCTATAAAATCTTGCTATTGATCTATAGTATTGTTGGCTATAGATCCGTAGCCTTTATATTGAATTTTGTAGCACTTTACTATCTCTTCTTTACACCTTCCGTTAAAAAAGCGATGCGAAGCTATTACCGACATCTTGGAATAGAACCGACAAACAGGGTCTATTTTAACCATATTAAAATGTTTGCTTTGTCCATTTTTGATCGGTTTGTTTCACGGATCAACCCGGAAGAGTTGAAATTTGATATCCACAATCTTGAAGCACTGGATCTGTTTGAAGAGGGGGGAATTGTTCTCTTGTCCCATGTAGGAAGCTGGGCTACAGCTGCACACTGCTTGCAAGATGGTATTTTATCGATGCATATTGTGATGCGTGAAAACACACAGGAGAATATTTACCAAGTTGAACAAAGCAATCAAAGGTATAATGAACAGAGTGTCAAGATAATCGATTTGAACCAGGGAAAAATGGCAGCCAATATTCAAATTGCCAATGCCTTGATAAATAAAGAAGTTGTCGCCATGATGGCGGATAGAGCCGTGGATAAGATGCAGGTCGTCGAGGTGGATTTTTTTGGCTCAAAAGTAAAGATGAATAAAACCCCATTTGAGATAGCCAAACGTCTCAATAAGCCTTTGGTGGCAATCTTTGTATTAAACACAGGGGTAAAAAAGTATGACCTCATGTTTGAATCGATAGCGTTGGGTTCAATAACAGCAATGGCTCAGACCTATAGTGACAGATTGGAAAAAGTGCTTAAAAAACACCCTAATCAATGGTATAATTTCTATGATTTTTTTGCCGGAGTTAAATAATAGATGACAATAAATAATAACACTATTTCTTATGAAAATTTTATAACAGATAATAAAGTTACATTGAGTGATGAGAAAGAGTTTATTGATTTTATCAATGCTGGTCATCAGTTTTTGATAGAACAGATACGAGATGGAAGACCGATCTATGGTGTGACGACAGGTTATGGAGAAGCAGGACAGAACTATGCAGCTTTCGAGGAAGCAAATGAGTTACAAAAGAATCTGTATAGCTTTCATGGATGCGGTGTAGGGGAGTACCTTAGTGCTGATGTCTCACGTATAATGATGACCATCAGATTGATAAGTCTGAGCAAAGGTAAAAGCGGGATCAGTTATGAGCTTTTGAAACGATTTGAGCTTCTGCTCAATAACAAAATATATCCCCTTATCCCATCGCAAGGCTCTGTTGGCGCAAGCGGAGATCTGACACCCCTCTCTTATATCGCCGCTGTCATTGCCGGTGAACGGGAAGTGATTTATGAAGGCGAGGTTTATCCGACAGAAGAGATATATGAAAAGTCGGCTATTACCCCTTATGTTTTTAAGCCAAAAGAAGCACTGGCCATCATGAACGGAACGGCAACCATGAGTGCCATTGCGATCAATGCGATTAAGCAGTTTGAAGTTTTATTGGACAGTGCTGAGAGTTTTGTGGCCTCCATTTTTGAGCTTCTGTTGTGTGACACCACCCCGCTTGAGCCTTTTGTGCATGAGAATAAACCTTTCGATGGACAAAAAAATGCTGCAGCAAACATCTTGGCCAAATGTAAAGATTCAAAACTGACACATGAAGCATTTAGCCGCTATGAAAACTTCCATTTGGAAAAAGAGCAAAATATTCAAGACAGATACTCGATCCGATGTGCGCCGCAAGTGCTGGGTGTCATACGGGATAATCTGGTTATGGCAAAAAAATGGATCGAAACAGAGATCAATGGGGTGAATGACAATCCATTGATTGATCATATAGGCAAAAAGATCTATACATCGGGTAATTTTTATGGCGGATATATCGCGCATGCTATGGATACAATGCGTATCTGCTCCGGAAACCTGGCAGATCTGCTCGATAAAGAGTTTGGGCTTTTAGTGGATCATAAATTCAATAAAGGTCTGGGCGAGAGTCTCAAAATCAACACCAGATCAACGCATCATGGTTTTAAAGCGATGCAGATTACGCTCAGTTCACTGAGTGCTGATGTGATTATGAATACAACAGCTGCTTCACTTCATTCACGTCCAACCGAGTCTTTCAATCAGGACAAGGTGAGTATGGGGACAACTGCCGCTCTGCATTTCGACAAACAACTGCCGGACTTGGCCAATATGCTCAGCATTGCATTTATTGGAATGGCGCAGGCATGTGATATCAGAGGGGTTGAACAGTGTTCATCTCACCTGCAAAAAAACTACAATCTTATGCGGGAAAAAGTTGAAAAACTTATCGATGACAGACGTATGGATATTGATATAAAAACTGTCAAGAAGATGCTGCATGATGGTGTTCTGAGATGAAAAAAGTCTTGATTACGGGTTCGACCGGTGCCATTGGAGAGGCCTGTGCAAAATATTTTCATGATGAAGGGTATTTTGTCTATCTTCACTACCGGTCACAAAGAGATAAAGCTCTGGCATTGCAAAAAGAGTTGATGAATTCTGAACTGCTCTGTTTTGATATCACCAGTAAAGAACAGATCACAGAAGCGTTGGAAGATCTTGATGTGGATGTTCTGGTCAACAATGCGGGTATTACCAGAGACAACCTCTTCTTTTGGATGAGCGATGAAGAGTGGAGTGATGTGATCGATACATCGGTGAATGGAACCTATTATGTCACGAAAGCTGTACTTAAAAATATGATTGCCAGGAAAAATGGTGCGATTGTCAATGTCGCGTCAGTTTCCGGTCTTGTAGGGAATGCCGGACAGACAAATTATTCAGCTGCAAAGGGAGCGATGATCGCCTTTACAAAAGCATTGTCAGCCGAGGTGGCAAGATATAAAATCCGTGTCAATGCGGTGGCACCCGGACTCATAGCATCTGAAATGACAAAAGAGTTGAATTTAAAAGAGATGAAAAAAGCGATACCTCTAAAACGCATCGGAGAACCTGAAGATGTAGCCGAGTGTGTCTTTTTTCTAGCCGATAAAGCCGGTTATGTTACAGGCGAAGTTCTCAATATCAGTGGCGGAATGGTTAGATGAGTGTTGCTGTCATCGGCGGTGGGCTGAGCGGATTGCTCTGCGCCTTTTTCTTGGAACAGAAAGGGTACAAGCCCACTATCTATGAGAGACTGCCTAAAGTTGGCGGTGTTATCGACTCATTTAAACGAAAGTCTGTGATGTTTGATGTCGGTTTTCATTACTCAGGTTCACTGGCACCGGGGCAGTTTCTGTATGAAGAGTTTAAAAAACACCATCTTTTAGAGAAGCTTGAACTCTATGAGTATGAAGGTGATTTTGATACCCTCTATTTTGAAGAGGAGACGTTCACTATTCCTAACGGTTCAAAGCTGTTTAAAGAAAAACTGCAAAACCGTTTTGAAGATGAGCGGGAGAGTTTGGAACTCTTTTTTAAAAAATGCCACGAAGCCGGAGAAGTCACTCTAAAAGAGAAAGATGATTTTGTAAATATTGATTCACGCAGCGTTAAAGATGTTCTAAAAGAGATAGAGGACCCACTTCTTAGAAAAATACTTTTGCACTTTACCATTTTCTATGCCAACGTGCTTTACGAAGAGGCCTCATTCGAGATCTATGCAAAGATAATGATCAATATGCTCGATGGCACCCGAAAAATCAAGGGGAATGGCCGGGCCATCGTTGATGCTTTGAAGAGCTCGCTCAAAGATACCACTATCAAAACCAGACATGAAGTCAAGCAGATACTCTATGATGAAAATGGCATTAACGCCTTAGTCACGCAAGATGGAACCGAATATTATGACTCCATCATAAGTACACTTCACCCCCGAACTACAATGAACCTTTTTGACATTACCGATAAAAAACTCAAACGTTATCAACAGCATATCAACCGACTTCAGGAGTCGCCGCCGTTTTTTTCAATCTTCTGTCTTGTTGATGCAGATATAAAATCCAATTTGTACTTTTATGGCGATGATCTCTACTCCGTGCTTCCGGCCCGTAAGCGTGATGGAAAAAGCGTGGTGACCATTTTAGGTGAAAGCAGTTTTGACAGCTATGCTGATCTTGATAGAAGCGAGTACAAAAAACGTAAGCAAGAAGAGTGTGAAGCGCATATATCGAGAATCAAAAAGCTTTATGATTTTGGAAACATTGAGGTTCTTGGCTGTTCTACTCCATTGACAAAACAGCACTATTCCAATGGTTATCGGGGAAGCACATACGGTATTTTGTGTTCTGCCAAACAAAAAAGTCTATCAATGGTGATGGCAAAAACCAGAGTTGAAAACCTGTTTTTAGCGGGAGAGAGTGCCTTGGCACCCGGGCTGTTAGGGTGTTATCTGGGTGCGGCAAAAGTTGCAGGTTATTTTGAGGAGTTGAAATGAGACGTGTTGTGATTACCGGCGTGGGACTGAACTCGCCGCTTGGTAACAGTTATGATGAGCTCTTTAAGAGTCTACGGGAGGAGAAGTGCGGTATTGAGTACATTCCCGAATGGGACGAGATTGACCATTTAAGTACCAAAGTCGCCGGTGTTGTCAAAGCGGTGGATTTAAAATCAATTCCCAGAAAATATCGTCGTTCAATGGACAGAGTAGCCCAGCTCAGTGCCATTTCCACTCAAGATGCCATCAATGATGCAGAGCTTTCTCAGGATTTAATGGGTTCAAAACGATGCGGACTTGCTTTTGGCTCAACTATGGGTGGAAATGAGACTATCTTTGAGTATGTTCCCGAAGTTAAACAGAGCATGAGCTTCCGTGGTCAAAATTCTATGGCATTCTTAAAAATTATGAGCCATACCGTTGCGGCAAACCTGGCTCAAATGTTCGGGATCAAGGGTCGTAACCTGCCAACATGCTCAGCGTGCACCTCTTCATCCCAGGCCATTGGAGCAGGGTATGAAAGTGTCAAATACGGTATGAGCGATGTTATGATCTGCGGCGGTTCGGAAGGGCTTCATTACCTGGCTGGCGGGGTATTTGATGTCATGGGCGCGGCATCTACCAAACATAACCATGAACCAAAAGTTGCTTCCCGCCCTTTTGATGAGAGCCGTGACGGTTTGGTTTTAGGGGAAGGGAGTGGTGCTGTAGTGCTCGAAGAGCTGGAACACGCGCTCGGACGTGGTGCTAAAATCTATGGAGAGGTGATCGGTTATGCGACAAGTTGTGATGGTTCACATATCACTACTCCTTCAAAAGATGGTATGCAGCAGGTTATGGAAACTGCTTTGGAAGATGCGTCTGTGCAGGCCGGCGACATAGAGTATATCAATGCCCATGCAACGGCAACGCAAAGAGGTGATATTGCCGAATCACAAGCGACTTATACTCTTTTTGGTTCAAATACACCTATAAGCAGTACAAAAGGTCATATGGGACATCTGCTCGGCGGGTGTGGCGTGGTTGAGAGTATTATCTGCTTAATCGCTTTAAACAGATCACTGCTGCCAAAAACTATGAATTTCAAAACATTAGATAAAGAGTGTGCTCCCATTGACGTTTTAGAAGAAAACATGCTAAAAGATATTAAAATTGCAATGAATAATAATTTTGCATTTGGTGGAATAAACACCTCAATAATATTTAAAAAGTATGAAGGATAATTTATGTTACAAGAAGAAGAGGTTTACACTAAGATTACAGCTATTTTACATGAAGAGTTTGAAGTAGAAAAAGATGCTATGACGATGGAGTCGAACCTGTTTACAGACCTGGAGCTCGACAGCCTTGATGCAATCGACCTTATGGTTACCTTGGATAATGAACTGGATATCGAAGTGAACAATGAGGAGGCAAAAAATTTGCGTACCGTTGGAGATGTCGTCCGTTTTGTTATGCAAGTAAGTGATGAATAATCTGGCCACGCTTGTTTTCGCCCCTTCTTTTTTAATTGCACTCTCTTTTTTCCCGCTTGCCGAGACGGCATTTTTTGCTGCAATGCTGGTCTTTTTATGGATCATCATACAGGTCTATAAAGAGGGCTTGACGCGCTCTCTGGCAGTACCTCTGATCTACTTTCTATTTACACTTGGGGCGGCGCTGATGGATTCGCTGAACCTCATTAAAAATATTCCGCTACTTATTTCCATACTCTTTTTTCTTATGTTCGTCGGTGCGGTGATTGGTAAAAAAAGGATGGTACTGGGTTTTGTCAAACGCTTTTATCCCAAAGAGCTGAGCCATGCCGAAGTGCGCTATCTTTCTGCCTCCGATCTTTACTGGGCTATGGTTACGGGAGCCAACAGTATGGTGCAGTGGGTGGTCATCACCTACTTTTCACTCCAGGTATGGGCCTTTTACAGTTCAGTCGGATGGTATATCTTGTTCGCGGTAGCCGGTATCGCCCACTATCTGTACGGAAGGTTTTATGCGTTACGCTTGCTTGCTTAGCTTTGTGGGGTTCGGACTCTTCTTCGGCACCATAGCTCTCTTTGTTCTCCCCTCGCTGCTGCTCTATTATCTTATCAAACCTTTTCACTCCCGTCCGGAAGTGATATTCCAGCATCTTGCCTCATGGATCTACCGTTTCTTTTTCTGGAGTATGCCAAAATTCAGGCTGCATCTGCCTGACCTGCCTGAATTACCCTCATCAGCTATCTATATCTCGACGCATCAGTCCCATATCGACTACCCGGTATTGGGATGCCTGATCCCGGATTATCTCATTTTAACCCGTATCAATTTTTCAGCAATCCCTTTTATTGCACTGGTAGGAAAACTTTTAGGAGCCCGTTTTCTGGAGCGTCACGATGCGGCAGCTCTCTATAAAAGCTATCTGGAGTTGGAAACCATGCTGAAAATCGGCGGCAATGTGATTTTTTTCGCCGAAGGGACACGGCATACCGGGGCCAAACTAAACCCTTTTAAGCAGGGCGCCTTTCGGCTCGCTATAAAGACGCAACGTCCGATTGTCCCCGTTGTTATCGAGGGGACACAGGCGCTGCTCCCCAAATCACAGTTCTGCCTGGCTACGGTAGAGAGTGTCGATATCCGTGTGAGTGTTTTGGAACCGATCCGGCCTGAAATGTTTACAAGTGCAAAAAGTATGGCACACCATGCTCAAGAGCTCATGCAAAAAGAGAAGGAACGCCTATGCGCTATCTAATGGTACTAAGCCTGTTTCTGGCTTCAATAGCGGTAGCAGAGAGTTACCATTTTTCGGAAGAGCGCTACATCAGTGCCTTTGACAAGACGATAGAACGTGAAGGGGTAATTAGCTTTGAACCAGATGGTGTTACGGTCAATTATCAACTCCCCGATAAGCGCAGCATTACCTATCGTCAGGGGGATCTGCAGATTATCGATGCGGATGGGACACCCATGCAACCCGACAGTAACGTACTCAGCGGCATAAAAATCTATTTCGATATGCTTCTTCTGCTGCATGACAATGATACAACCAAACTGGAAAAAGATTTTGAGATTCTTATGCAGGAGGATGGCTATACTCTTACACCGACATCGGATCTTGGTCGCTTTGTCCGGGAGATTTCAGTAAAAACAGAGCAGGGCCGCATTGTGACATTTACCATCGGAATGACAAACGGCGATGCGATTACCATCAGGAACCGTGATGCGATTCCTTAATCTTCTGATTTTTCTCTTCCTGCTAGGCACAGCCGCTGCTTTTCATAAACAGATAAACTTTTCAACCAATCTCATCGAGCTGTTCGCTTCGCCAAAAACGCTGGAAACTGTCAATGCTGCAGACAAAATGGGCTACTCCAATGAACTGCTTATTGCCGTAAAGGGTTTTAGTTCGACTTCAAAAGGGACGATAGAGAAGATTGCGTCACGACTCATAGAGAATCCCTCCGTAACTTCAGTAGAGACTTCCGCAGTGCCAGATCAGAAAACACAATCGTACCTGCAGGCGCATTATCCTCTCCTGTCGACATTCCATGAAACTGACCTCTCAGAATCTTCCATCTATCAGAGACTCGAAAGAGTACGGGAGCGTCAATTTAACGCTGCGATGTATACCCCTATCAACACCGCAGACCCCCTTGGCCTCTTCACCTTGCCAAACGTGGCTCAGCCTCCCTCGTTCCACTCCTCTTTGACACTGCCTGAGTTTGGGTTTTTACTGCGTGCACGTACGACAGTAAGCCCGGCAGATCTGAAAGAGGCCAAGCTCCTCTATCATGAGGTTAAATTCATTCTCTCACCGTATCCCGATACTCTGGCCTTTTCACCTTTTTTCTATTCGGTTGAGAACAGCGGTGTCATACAAGGTGATGTTACAAAAATCATCTTCATCTCATCCATTCTGCTGATTTTGATCTACTGGATTATTTTACGCAACATCCATCTTTTGAGTCAGACCCTTATCGCCCTGGGCTCTTCCATCCTGGCCGCACTGCTGTTAAGCTCTTCTGTTTTTGAGACCATCAACCTGATGGCCCTGGCATTTGGTATCAGCATCAGTACCGTGAGCATCGATTATATGTTCCACAACTTTTTCCATAACCGCTACACTCAGCGTAAAGTGGCATTCGACAAAGATATCTTCTTTGGTTTCATAACGACTTTTATCGCCTTTATGATCCTCTATACGATCCCCATTCCCCTTGTATCACAGATGAGTTTTTTCTCTGCCATTGCCCTGCTTGCCGCTTACCTGCTCTTTACCTCTGTTTTTCCCTATCTCGATCTCCAGCAGGCAAAGCCTACAAAAACAGATAGGGAAAACCATTTCAGACTCCATCCGGTTGTTGTTACAGTGGTTAGTGCTGTTTTTCTGTTTATTGCTCTGAAACAGATCACCTTTGATACCAACCTGCGTCATCTTGATTATCAAAACAACTCCCTGCAGAGTATAGAAAAGCAGTTTACAGAAGCACTCAACCAAAAACAGTATGTTCCGGTTCTGATACAAGCCGATACGCAAGATCAGCTTCTTGGCTTTGCGCAGGAGCTGCAGTCGCGTGCACCGTCATCTCTCTCTGCAGCCCTTTTTGCTTTGGACCAAAAGCGCTGCCGGGAGAGAAAAGAGCTGTTGGCCTCCATCGATTTCAGTGCATTGCGCAGCAGTATCTCTGCATCAGCAGAGCAGCTTGGGTTTCGAAAAGGCCTTTTCGAAAATGCCTATAACTTCACCCGTGATCTGCCATCATGTGATATAGGAGAAGGGCTGGAGGTATTAAAGCGCATGCATATGCCTGTTATCGCTTTTGAAGAGCGTTATATTTCGCTGGCACTGATTGTTCCTGAAGAGATGCAGAGTGTTCAGCCCCTCTCTTTTGTTGAACCTCTCGATATTGCCAAGTCTCTGGAAAAGAGTGCCTCGATCATGCATGGCCAGATAGTGAACTACAGTGTGGCAGCATTGGGGATTATCCTGATCTTGCTGGCTGTAGCGGTTCGAAGACGGTTTTTTTATGCACTTAACTTTATGCTTTTCCCTATAGCAGCCTCTCTGCTGATCATATCCCTTCTTGGCCCACTGAATATTATGCATCTGTTCGCATTGATCATTCTCTTGGCGATAGGGATCGATTATGGTATCTATATGAGCCGTTCCAAAGCACAGCATCAGACCAGACATGCAATACGGTACGCACTGCTTAGTACGTTTGCCGGATTCGGTGTATTGATTTTCAGCAGTATAACTGCTCTCTTTTCCATCGGGATAACGATTACAACAGGAATTATTGCCATGCATATACTTCTGAAAGGGATGCGATGAGACTAACCTATATAAGTCCCGACGGCGGCCGAAGCACCCAAACAGTGCAAAATACCCGGATGATGTCAGAGAGTAGGCGTTGGGGTACACTTCAGGGTGCTTCTAAACAGCAGCAGATCATGATCTTTTTTAATGCGTTGAAGAATGGAGTCTGTACAGTGCTTTATGACAATAACCATAAAGCTCTGGCAGAACGTATCGCCGAGATGGATATCTGTCCTCTGCCTGAGGGTTCTGCTAAACCCTCTTATATTTCAAAAGAGGCTGCACTTCTTTTTTTCACCTCAGGCAGTACCGGTTTCCCGGTGGGAGCACTTAAGAGCCGAGGGAATATCGAGCGTGAGCTGCAGGCTCTCGCTTCATTGATCGAGCCTTACGCGATTAGCCGTGTGGTGGCAACTGTACCTTATGTACACATTTACGGGATTCTTGCAGGGGTGCTTCTGCCAAATTATATCGGTGCAGAGTTAGTCGTTAAAGAGGAGTTTTTACCTGATGAGCTTTTGCATGAAGCCAGCCAGCCCGGGACTCTTATTGTTACGACTCCGGTTTTTATCCGGGCACTCAACCGGTTAAAACGTCCTGAAAAGATGCCACATACCCTTTTTCTGAGCTCTACAGGTCCACTGGCACCCGAAGAGGCTGACACTTTTCATTCCCATTATCTGTCTGATCTTCTGCAACTGTTCGGCTCTACTGAAACAGGTGGGATTGCCTATAAATACAATGGTTCATCTTTGTGGTCACCGCTTCCGGATGTAGAGATCTCACAATCTGCAGAGTATTTGGCTGTAACATCTCCTTATGTCTCAAGCTATCTTTTGAAAGCTCAAATAGAACCGCAACACCTCCCTTTCCAGACCGAAGATATCATTACTGCACAGCCTGACGGCTCCTTTGAATTAATCGGACGAAGTGGTAGAATTGCCAAGATCGCCGGGAAAAGGATATCCACGGCCCAGATCGAGCAGATCATTGAAAAGCTTGATAACGTTGATAAGGCTATTGTTACTATTAAGAACAACGAGGGACTACGTGATGAAAAGTTGGAAATAGTTTTCCAGGCGAACGCTCCTGTGACACATCAAGAGATAACAAAACTTCTTGTTAGTGCATTCGGAACATTGAATTTTTCATTTTCATTAAAGCAGTTAGATGAAATTTCAATATCATCTATGGGCAAAAAGCTTTATATTTGAATTTAGAGGTGCCCTGAAGTGCTCTTTGCAGAGAGTGCAGAGAGCAAGTTATATGCGGAAGAGTTGAATCTTGAGGACTCTGAAGCAGTAAAAATTATTCAGCTATCCACGAAGTTACGGATGTTATGATGTCACATCAAAAAGGGTATGGATGCGACATGTTTTACTGACGGTTTTGATGATGAGTATGTTAATGGCGCAACCGCCGCTGCATGAGGCAGTCTTTTATGAAGATCAGATCAAAGTCGAGCAGCTGCTTCGTGACGGAAATGATGTCAATACCAAGAACAGTGCCGGTTTGACGCCCTTGCATGTGGCTATTAAAAAGCGTGATCTGAAACTGGCAAAATGTTTGCTGGATGCAGGGGCTGATCTCAATGCTCAGGATAATCGCGGCAATACGGTACTGATACTGGCTGTTAAAAAGAAAAACCTGGAGTTGGTGAAGTTTATCGTTGTCAATGGAGCTGATGCCGATCTGGCGAATGATGATGAGATCTCACCGCTTCATCAGGCGGCATTCAGCGGTCGAAAAGAGATCGTGGCTTTTTTGCTGAAAGTGGGGGCTGACCCGTTTGTGAAAAATGAGGATGGCTATACCCCTTATGATTTTGCTGTGCTAAAGAAAAATCACGCAGCAGCCAATGAACTACAAAACTATATGCGAGGAAAAAAAGAGTGACAGTAATAGTAAATGGTGAAGATAGAATAGTGAATGAAAGTAGTACATTACAGATGCTGCTTGAACTTTTAAACCTTGAAGGAAAAGTGATGGCAGCCGCTGTCAATATGAATATTGTCAAGCAGGAGCAGTGGGGTGAGCACCAGCTTAATGAAGGTGATAAAGTCGAACTGCTTGATTTTGTCGGTGGTGGTTGAGATAGTATGATTGCCAGGCAGGGCGTAGCATGCGATCTGTTTTAATGCTTTTGATCTCCGCTTTACTCCTGGCAGAAGATGCCACGCATCTGCTGACTCCCCCGCCGCCACTCAAGGGTGAAGCTGCTGAGAAAGATACAACTTCATTGCCTTCTCATACCGATAATAGTGCAGTAGATCAGATAGAAGAGGAGAAAAATAAGCGTGAGGCGCTCAATCAGCCTGTTCAGATAGAGACAGAGAGCGAAGGTGATGTTGAGAAGATCATCAAAAACCCAAAGTTTAAATTCAACATCCCTTTTTAACTTCCAAGACGACAACAGCGATGGCATAGTCACCATCATGGGTAATGGAGACGGAACTGTCTTCTATATTGAATTGATCGATAAGCTTCTGTGAAAGGTGTAGTGTCGGTGCACCTTTATCTGTTTTACTGATTACGATGTCATGAAAAGAGCAGTTCGAACCAATACCTGTCCCAAGTGCTTTGGAGCAGGCCTCTTTAACGGCCCAAAATCCGGCTGCAGTGGTGAAGTTTTTAACTAAATCAAGTTCATCCGGAGATAAAAAACGAAGAAGGGCTTTATCGCCGAAACGCTCCATCATGCGCTTCATGCGATCTGTTTTAATAAGATCAATACCGATCACTGAACGACAAACTCCGTAAAATAGACATTGTTAATGCGACCGTCACGCAGACGCATATTGAGCTGGTCGACGATCTGCTCTTTTAGTTTCTCTTTCCCTTTGGCAGTAGAGATCTCTTCGAGAGATTTGGAAGAGAGAAGACGGATAACGATGTCACGTACAACAGCTGTTTTACTGTCAAGTTCCGCACCAAGCTCTTCACCGCCAAGTTCAAGATTCATCTCGACTTTCAGGTAACGACGGCCACTCTCAGAGAGCAGGTTGACCGTAAACGTATCGAGTGGGAACATTGGTCCGATTTCGGCCAATGGTGCAGTGTAATCAGACGAAGCACCCTGTTGATGTGCCGGACGTTCATTTGCTTGTGGTGTCCGCCGCTGTACCTGTTCGTCATCTTCGCCGCCCATCATCAAAATTGCGACAACTGCACCAACGAGGATAACAAGAACCAGGACAACAATAACGATGATAAGCATCAGGTTACTGGATTTTTTCTCTTCGCCGGATGTCTCTTCCTCTGTTTGCTCTTCTTCAGCCATGTGGTTACCTTAAATTATTTTTTATAGCAAGATTGTACCGGAAGCCATATCAAAATGGACTAAAAACCGTCTCTTCTGCTTATTTTCTGCAGACAATATCGGCAATTAAAGGTCTATGTTCAATGGTTGTTAGGGAGTTTTATTTTGCACTGGTCGGCCAGTTTTGTCAGAGGTGAAAACTGGTAGGTGTCCGGGTCGTAGTAGTCAATGTTACCTGTTTCAATGTCATAGTACCAACCGTGGATAAAGAGTTCCTCTTTTTCCAGCCGCTCTTTGACAAACGGATAGGTTAGAAGATTGTCGATCTGGGTGATGACAGACATACGTTCGGTAAGACGAAGCAGCTCTTCAGGATCAGCATCAGCCCCAAGGCTGAGCAGTGCCATTGACTTTGCACGTTCACCAAGGTCCAGCCACTTTTTAATGTGAACAAGATCTGGGTCATTGACCGGCTGAAAAAGTGTTTTACATGCACCGCAATGGGTATGTCCGCAGACGATGATCTCTGAGACGTTCAGTACCTTGACAGCGTACTCTATCCCGGATGCGGTTGAGTGATAATCTTCGTCGGGTTTATAGGGAGGGACAAAATTCCCGACATTGCGTACAACAAAGAGGTCACCGGGTTTGGACTGAATGATAAGGTCAGGGATGACACGTGAGTCGGAACAGCCAATAAAGAGAGCTTTAGGATTTTGCCCTTTATTGACCAGTTCTAAGAGCTCAGTTTCATGCTTTTTAAAGTAGGCACGTTGAAACACTTCATTTCCCTGTGCAAAATCATTCAGTACCATTTATGTGCCTTTAAAATGAGTTGGTGTAATTATAGACAGGTGGTGATATTGAGTTTTTTCATCAATACTTCAAAGATGGTGCCCGACTCCCGATCATAATCATCATGATACTCTACGACCATCACCTTGCGACCATCTGAGATATCAGTGACATAGATGTTTTCATCAAGATCGTAGCCTTTATGGGCTTCTTCCAGTGCTTTGTTGATCTGTGCATACTCTTCATCCGTTTTGTAAGCAATAGAAATTCTCGCGTAACGCTCTTCACTTTTGTAATCTATGTCCATGCATGAACCAGCCATTTAATCCCTTTTTATATTTTATGTGAAAGTATACTATAAGAGAGCTAATCATGCTGTTAAGGAGTGCCTATTTTTTCATCTTAAAACCATTCAATGAGTTTTGCGACTTCATCGATCTCATAACATTTGATGCTCTGTTTGTCGATCGGTTTTTTAGCTACAAGTGCTTTGCTGATCTTTTGAAGCTGTGCTTCCCTGAGTCGGGTGTCGAGCTGGAATACTTCGCGTACATCGCCAACCAGGGAGACTTCGCCGATGAAGATGGTCTCTTTTGAGATGATACGGTTACGGAAACTGCTGATGATAGCGGCGAGAATTGCCAGGTCCGCTGATGTCTCATTGATCTTGATACCGCCGGTGATATTGATGAAGACATCATAATGGTTGAGCGGAATTTCCAGTTTGCGTTCAAGCAGGGCCAGCAGCATATTGAGACGGTTGTTGTCAAAACCGGTGGCCTGCCGTTTTGGATTGGGCGCGTGGGTATCCGAAACAAGTGCCTGAACCTCGAGAATGATAGGACGGGACCCCTCCATGACGACAGTCAGAGCAGAACCCGGCTGGGATTTATTGCGGTTGAAAAAACGTGAAGAGATATCTTTGGCCGATACAAGTCCCTCGCTGCGCATCTCGAAAACGCCGATCTCACTCGTAGCTCCAAAACGGTTTTTAAACCCGCGCAGGATACGGAGTTCCTGTGAGCTGTCGCCCTCGAAATAGAGTACGGCATCGACCATATGCTCCAGGACACGCGGGCCGGCGATGGAACCCTCTTTGGTGATGTGCCCGATGATGAAGATGGCAATACCCCGCTCTTTGGCAATACGCATCAGATCAAATGTGATCTGCCGGACCTGTGTGACTGAACCGGGTGCAGAGGTGATGGTTTCCGAGTAGATGGTCTGGATCGAGTCTATGATCAGAAAATCATACCGACGCTCCTCGAGTTCAAGCAGGATCTGCTCAAGCCGGATCTCACTCAAAAGATAGAGCGAATCTGTAATGGCACCGAGACGGTTGGCACGCAGTTTGATCTGCCCTGCAGACTCTTCACCGCTGACATAGAGTACATTTCTGCCGCCGGTGGAGATATTGGCCCCGATTTTGAGCAGCAGGGTAGATTTACCTACTCCCGGGCTTCCGCCGATCAGTGTCAATGAACCTGGAACGATGCCGCCGCCGAGAACCAGGTCGAGTTCGATATCATTGCTGGAGAAGCGTTCGACATCCTCCTCTTTGATCTCGGAGATGGCTTGGGCTTTGGCACTGCCGGTCGGTGATGATGAGGAGGTGAGTTTGACGATCTCCTGCTGCTGTTCGTTCAGCTCGACCAGAGAATCCCAGGTACCGCAGTTGGTGCATTTACCCATCCACCTTGGACTGGTGAAACCACAGTGCTGACATTCAAACAGGGTTTTCTTTTTAGCCATGGGGTGCCTTTGGCAGGGGAAGAGAGAAGAGGGAAGAGGAGAGAGGTGGATGGTCTTGGAAATATGTCATAGTAAACCTTTTGAGGCATTGTACTTTAGTGAGTATAGATATTATTAAAAGCTTGACAAATTGAAAAAGTTTTCACACCTTTCCACTTTCCACTAGCGAATCTGCCTTATAGGCATGAAGAACATTCCCATCCCGGTTAACTATCTCAAACTGCCGGTTCTCTTCATTGGCAACGAGTTTATACTCGTTCCAGGTACGTTGATTACGTACAAAGTGTTTAGAGAGCACATCGTAACCCTGAAGGGAAATAAGGCTGTGAAGCGCTTTTTGCTGCTCTGCACTTAACGCCTGCATATTGACTGTACTGGCTGCAATGGCAGCAGCCTCAGCTTCCTTGGCCTCTTCATCTTCAAAGATCGCATCGAGAAAACCGTCGACAAATTCGTATTTGTTAAACGGAACGAGATGCTCCGGTTGCTCTCCGACGCCCACATAGAGGATAGGCAGTTGAAGCGCATAGGCGATACTGAAGATTGAGCCGCCTTTTGCCGTACCGTCGAGCTTGGTGATGATGATTCCGTCAACGTCGATCATCTCATTGAAGGCTTTTGCCTGGGCGATGGCAGAGTTGCCCTGTGTCCCGTCGAGGATCAGCAGTTTGCGATGCGGTGCACCCGGATGGGCTTTGTCGCAGATACGAACGATCTTTTTGAGCTCTTCGGAGAGGTTTTTCTGGGTATGCAGACGTCCGGCTGTATCGATGATAACGTGTTCAAACCCTCTGGCTTTTGCAGACTCAATCGCATCATAAGCAACAGCGGAAGGATCATGACCCTGCCTGGAAGAGACAATAGGGACATTCAGTTTGTCGGCCCAGCGTGTCAGCTGTTCGATGGCGGCGGCACGGAACGTATCAGAAGCACCAAGCATAACACGGTCGCCCTGGTCGAGATAGCGTTTGGTCAGCTTGGCAATGGTTGTTGTCTTCCCGGCACCGTTGACGCCGATGATCAGATCGACAAAGGGCTTGGAAACCTCCGGTTCACTGTAGTGGGCATAAGCCAGGGTCATCAGCAGTTTGCTGCGCAGTTGATCCCGGGTGACCTGCTCCTGGTAAAGTTCGCGTTCGATGATCTCGATAAGGTCATATTCGACATCGGCCTCGAGCAGGATATCTTCGATCTCATCTTTGGAGAGTCTGACTTTCTTTTTTGGTGCTACATCATGGATGGCTTCAACGGTCTTCTTCAGACCTTTGGAGATAAAACCGAACATATCTTAGCGTCCCAGTGCCTGTTTGATATCGCTTTCGATCATCTCTTCGGGAATGGCTCCGGCGTAATGTGTAACGTATTTGCCATCTTTATACATCACCATCAATGGAATCGGGAACTGCTGCCCGATATGGATCGTTGACGCGATGATGCGCGAGAGGTCGATACTGGCCTTGCCGTAGGTAATACGGTAATCGGCTTCATATTTATCTTTAAATTCGTTTAGTTTTGCCGCTGTAATATCTTCCTCTATAGAGATACCAAGGATCAATAGATCATTTGGATATTTTTTCTGTAAACTTGCAAGATGCGGTGCTTCAGCACGACAAGGTGGACACCAGGTGGCGAAAATATCATAAAGAACAATACCTTTTTGATGCTCGTTAAGGATGAAACTTTCTGCCTCTTTATGAACAGTATATGTCTCTCCAGCGGTGTCTTTTAAAACATAATCTGTTGTGGCAACCATAGCATTATCGGCTTCGGATTCTGTGTCACTGCTACATCCTTGAAATAGTAAAACAAGTGAAAGGGATAGTAGTAAAAACGATTTTTTAAGCATTTATAACCTTCTAGATAAGATAGAATATTCGGTATTATAATTAGGAAATGGTGAAGAATGGATAAAAGCGCATTTCGAGACTACTGCCTTGGTCGGCTCAAAAGCAAATCAAAGCACAATAAACGCTATAAAGAAGCACTGCTTCAGCAAAACCTGCAAGCTGTTATAGATGCCTCCGGTGCCAAAAGAATTCTTCTTTACTGGCCGCTGCCATTCGAAGCGGATCTTCGTAAACTTCTCTGGTCACTGCCCCGTCACGTCGAGGTTTATCTGCCATTTATGGAAGGTGTCAGTTTCAAGATGGTACCATTTAGATTACCGCTGACACGTAAACAGTTTGGAATATATGAAGCGGGAAATACAATAAGAAAAATAACTAAAATTGATATTGCTGTAGTACCGGCTGTCGGTGTGGATGCCGACGCTAGAAGAATAGGTTTTGGTAAAGGGATGTATGACCGTTTCTTTGCCCGATTAAAAGATAAACCCACTATATTATTTGTTCAGCTAGAACGTTGTGTCTCCGATGAGCACATTTGTGACCACTACGATATTGAAGCTGACTGGCTTGTCACCCCACAGGCGTGCTACGGCAAAACGGGGACAAAAGATGTTAAACGAAATACTCTTAGGCGGCGGGATTGCCACCATAAGCGGGGTCGTCGGTTTTCTAATTTCTAAGAAGGTGACAGCTTCACATTTTGATATATATGTAGCACAGGCCAAAGCAAAAGCCAAAGCGATTGAGAATGAAGCCGAACTGCTCTTAAACCGTTCAAATCTCAAAGCACAAGAGATTGAACACAATGCCAGAAGAAATTATGATGAGGCGGCGGAACGCGCAAAACGTGATCTTTCAGATAGAGAAGACGGGGTTCAGCGTCAGGAGAAAAAGTTTGAAACTTTCCGTCAGGATGAGCAGCAAAAACTTAAAGATGAACGCAGGGTGCTGGAAAGTCAGCGACTGACCGCTGAGCGTAATGAGAGAGCACTCGAAAAACTCAAGATCGATTATGAGACACGTCTTGACGAGGCGATGAAACATATTGAAGGCTCAGCCGGGATGACCCGTGACGAGGCAAAAGAGCTTCTGCTTAAACAGGTTGAAGAGAAGTCACGTGCCGATATGGCACACATTGTCCGACGTTATGAGAATGAAGCGAAAGCCGATGCATCCCGTCGGGCAAACTATATCTTGGCACAGGCGACATCTCGCTTTGCCGGAGAGTTTGCCTCGGAGCGTCTGATCAATATTATCCATCTGAACGATGATGAGCTGAAAGGGCGTATCATCGGCAAAGAGGGACGTAATATCAAGACGCTTGAGATGCTGCTTGGTGTCGATATTATTATAGATGATACACCGAACACGATGATGATTAGCAGCTTCAACCTTTACCGACGCGCGATTGCGACAAAAACGCTTGAACTGCTCATCGAGGACGGCCGTATCCAGCCGGCACGGATCGAAGAGATCTATGAAAAAGTGACCAAAGAGTTCGAAGACTCTATTTTGCATGAGGGTGAAGATCTCCTTTATGAACTTGGATTGGGTGCCATGCCTGAGGAGTTGACCAAGCTGATCGGGCGCCTTCGCTATCGTGCAAGTTACGGGCAAAATGCCCTGGCACACACCCTTGAAGTGGCGCATCTGGCTGGAATCATGGCGGCAGAGATGGGCGGTGATCCGCTGCTGGCCAAACGTGCAGGACTGCTGCACGATATCGGTAAAGCATTGACACACGATCATGAGGGTAACCATGTCGATCTGGGAGCCGAGATCTGTCGGCGCTACAATGAAGATGATGTCGTGATCAATGCCATCTATGCACATCATGGACATGAAGAGATCAAGACGATCGAGTGTGCCGCTGTCTGTGCGGCAGATGCACTGTCGGCTGCGCGTCCGGGTGCGCGTCGAGAGGTTCTTGAGAGTTTTTTAAAGCGGGTGACGGAGATCGAAGAGATCGCTTCGGAAAAACCGGGTGTCAAACAGGTCTATGCGATCAATGCAGGCCGTGAGGTACGTGTTATGGTCAATGCTGCTCTGGTAACGGATGATGAATCGGTCCTACTGGCTAAAGAGATCGCCGAAGAGATCGAACAGCGGGTACAGTACCCCGGTGAGATCAAAGTCAATGTCATCAGAGAGAGCCGTGCGATCGAGTTCGCACGCTAGAACATTGCATACTTCCTCGTCAGAAAAGCAGATCAAGAGCCTGATTGCGGGTATGTTGATCGTTGGTTTTGATGATGAGTCGGTAACACCGCAAAGCAAGATCTACCGTCAACTAAAAGAGCATCCGCTTGGCGGTGTCATTCTTTTCGACCGCTTCTATCATAAACGTGACCGTGTTAAAAATATCCGAAATCCACAACAGCTCAAACGATTGACAACACAGCTGCAGCAGATCGCATCCCGGCCATTGATCATCGCCGTCGATCAGGAGGGTGGCCGGGTGGCCCGACTGAATCCGGAGTACGGTTTTTTAGAGACACCGAGTGCCGCCAGCATCGGTGCGGGGAGTGATGTGATGCATGCGAAAGCGAGTTATGACGATCTGGCAGGCATGCTGAACGAGCATGGCATCAACTGCGATTTTGCCCCGGTAGTCGATCTTCGTATCAATGAGGCCAACAAGGTCATCGTCAAGCTTGAACGCTCCTATGGAAAAGACCCTGAGCATGTCGCGAGATTTGCAGGTACCTTCCGTGATGCTTTGAAGCGTCAAGGCATTATCAGTGTGTTGAAGCATTTCCCGGGGCATGGTTCCTCGCAGGATGATTCGCATGAAGGCTTTGTCGATGTGAGTGAGAGCTGGAGTGAGACGGAATTGCAAGCTTACAAGATCATGATTGATAACAGGCAAGCCGATATGATCATGACCGCACACGTGTTTAACCGCCGGCTCGATCCGCAGTACCCCGCAACCCTCTCCTATGCCGTTAACACCGGTCTTTTACGCAAGAAACTTGGGTTTGAGGGTGTTGTCGTCAGTGACGACCTGCAGATGAAAGCGATCTCGGAACATTACCCGCTTGAAGAGACAGTGACATTAGCGATCAATACGGGGGTAGATATGCTGCTCTTTGGCAATCAGTTGGCTTATCAGGATCTTGATGAGCTTATTGAGGTGATATACAAGCAGGTTCAATCGGATGCCATTAAGCTCTCAACCATTGAAGCGGCCAACACCCGCATCGATGCGTTGCGCCAACACTACTTCCATAATGGGAAAAAAGCCTGATGAACTCGACATTTTCTCTGCTGGACTGGACCGTTTTTATCGGCTATTTTCTGCTGTTGATAGGGACATCAATCTGGCTGAGCCGCCGGGGTATTGACTCCTCGCGCGACTATTTCGTCGGAGGAAACACGATGCCGATGCTGGCTGTCGCCGTGTCGGTACTGGCCACGGCCCAGTCGGCCGCGACATTTCTGGGCGGGCCGGAGTTCTCCTATCGTAACGATCTGACGCTGCTTGGGTTCTCCCTGTCGGGATTTCTGGCTGCCATCTTTGTTGCCAAAGTGCTGATTCCCCGTTTTTACGCGATCCGTGCCGTCACTGTCTATGAACTGCTTGAGATCCGTTACGGAGAGCCTGCAAAAAAAGAGGCAGGAGCGATGTTTCTCATCGGCCGCCTCTTTGCCAGCGGTGCACGGCTCTATATCGGTGCCCTGGCTATTTCGATGATCCTGTTCAGCGATATTATCGCATCGCATGTCGCCATCTCCATCATCGTCCTTATATCGGGGGCACTGGCCTATACCTACGTCGGCGGAGTGCGTTCGATCATCTACAGTGACGTCATTCAGGCAGTTACCTATCTTGGTGCTGCCGTGGCCGTCCTTATCTACCTGTACACTGCTTTGAACGCTGATCTTGGGAATATGGTCTCGCTGTTGGAGAGTAATGAGAAGTTAGTGGTGCTTGATTTTTCATTTTCAGGTGAATTCAGTATCTGGGCACTGCTAAGCGGCTGGCTGCTGCTTAATATCGCCGTATTTGGGTTAGATCAGGATATGACACAGCGGGTCCTAAGCTGTAAAAGTGAGAAAGAGGGGGCACGTTCACTGATCTATGCCATTGTTTTCAGTCTTCCTGTAAATATCCTCTTTTTGGCAATCGGTCTGCTGCTCTACCTTTACTACCAGCATCCGGAGATTTCATCTTTTGGCGCCGGTGGTATTGAACAGAGCTTTCAGGGTGAGAAGATAACGGTGTTTATGACCTATATCTTGAATGAGATGCCCGAAGGTCTGCGCGGCTTGGTTACTGTCGGAGCCATTGCTGCGGCGCTCTCATCGACCACTTCGGTGCTCGGGGCCATGTCATCGGTCGCCATTGAGGATTTTTACCGTCCGTGGAAGTCAGCGCGTTCAGAGATGGCTGAGCAGCATTATGTCAAAGCGGCTCGTATCGCGGTAGTTGTTTTTGCTGCGTTGCTCTCTATCATGGCGATGATCAGCTACTTTTGGCAGCGCTATACCGACCTGCCGCTGCTTAGTTTCGCCCTCGGGGTGATGGCCTTTGCCTACTCCGGGTTGCTTGGGGTCTACTTTTCGGCGATCTTTACCAAACGTGGATCGCAAAAAAGTGTGCTGTTTGGGTTGATCGGCGGATTTATGACGGTGTTGCTGCTACAGCCTTACATCTTAAGTTACGTCACTGATTTTAAACTTGGGTTTTCATGGCAGCTTGTTATCGGGACTATGGTATCGTTTATGATCGTGCAATCAAGTAGCGGAAGTATGGGGAAATCGGAAAGGGAAAAAAATGCGTAGTAGATGGCCTCTGCAAATATTTGCCGTATGTGGAAACTAACATGAAAAAGTGTTATATCGGGGTAATGTCCGGTACGAGTATGGATGGGGTGGATGTGGTGATCTGCCCTGTCGGAGCAGATGGTATTGAACTGGCTGCCTCACTGGAGTATCCGTTTGAAAACAGCTTGAAAGAGGAGATCCTAGCAGTTATTGGCGGCACTGCAAGCCTCTCGAAAATGGGTGAGATCGATCATCGTCTCGGACATCTTTTTGCTGATGCTGTTTTGGCACTGATAGCAAAGTATGACCTTGATACCGAACGTATCGAGGCGATCGGCCTGCATGGCCAGACGCTCTGGCATGCGCCCGACAGTAAAATGCCTTTTACCATGCAGCTGGGTGACCCAAATATTGTCACCACCAGGACAGGGATTAAAGTCGTAGCGGATTTCAGGCGTAAAGATATGGCACTGGGCGGGCAGGGCGCACCTTTTGCTCCGGCGTTTCACCATTTTTTATTTCATAATCTTGCGCAGCGGTGTGCCATTGTCAATATCGGCGGTATGGCCAATATTACACTTATTGGTGATCAGTTGACAGGCTACGATACCGGTCCGGGGAATGTACTGATCGACGGATGGGTCAATAAGCATAAGAGTCTTCCCTATGATAAGGATGGTCAATGGGCCGCCAGTGGAACGATCGACAGATCACTTTTAGAGAGACTGCTTGATGACCTCTATTTTAAAAAATCTGCGCCAAAAAGTACAGGCAGGGAGTATTTTAACAGTGGGTGGCTCGAATCCAAGCTACAGCCATTTAGCCATCTTGATCCGCAGGACATTCAAGCGACGATAAGCGAGTTGACTGTCCGATCGATTGCTGATGAGGTGATGAAGTTTGAACCTGAGTTATTGTTAGTGTGTGGCGGAGGGGTGAGAAACAGCTTTTTGATGGAGCGTCTGCAGCGATGTTTACCTTCGGTTGAAGTGGCTTCCACTGATGCCTATGGTGTCAGCAGTGACAATATAGAAGCGATGGCCTTCGCCTGGCTGGCCTATAAACGGCTGCATAAAGAGAGTGTCGAACTTAAAACCGTTACAGGTGCAGATACCAATGGCATACTGGGTGGCATTTATGCATAAGATCAAAGCGTGGCTGGAAGCCATCGGCTGGCGGGATTATAATGTTGAAATTGCTTCTGAAGATGCCAGTTTTCGTCGTTACTTCAGGCTTCAACATAGCGACAAAAACTATATTTTGATGGACTCATCGTTGGAAAAGGAGTCCCTAACTCCTTTTCTTGATGTGACCGGGCGTCTTCTCGCCTCTGGAGTCAATGCACCCAATATCATCGAGCAAAACCTGGATGACGGCTTTTTGATCATCGAGGATTTTGGGAGCGTCCACTATCTTGATATTCTCGATGAGAGTAACTACAAAGATCTCTATATCAAAGCGATTAAAACGATTGTCAACATGCAAGCGAGTGATGCCAGAGGATTGCCGATATATGACAAAGCTTTTTTACGTTTCGAAATGGAGCTGATGCAGGAGTGGTTTTTAGAGAAATATCTGAAACTGTCACTAAGTGATGAACAAAAAAAGCTCATAGACGAGACACTCGACAGTATCGCCGATGTCGTTCTTTCCCAGCCGCAAAATCTCTTTGTCCACCGTGATTACCACTCTCGCAATATGCTGCTCACTCCAGCTGATCAGCTGGGTGTCATTGACTATCAGGATGCGATGAGCGGGGCATTGACCTATGATCTGGTTTCTCTGCTAAAAGACTGCTACATTACCCATGAACGCTCGGAGATCGAAAAACTGGCGTTACAGTTTCGCAATCTAAAGAGATTGGATGTCGATGATGCAACTTTTCTGAGGTGGTTCGATTTTATGGGATTGCAGCGACACATTAAAGTCCTTGGTGTCTTTGCAAGACTTTATCTGCGTGATGGAAAAGATGGCTATCTTAACGATCTTCCTCTAACACTGAAATATGTTCTAGAGGCAGGCGAACGTTACGAAGAGACGCGTGAACTGACAGCGCTGCTTAAAGGTATAAAGCTCCCATGAAAGCGATGATCCTCGCAGCTGGCCGTGGTGAACGGATGCGCCCGCTGACAGACCATCTTCCAAAACCGCTGCTTGAAGTAGATGGCAAGCCGCTGATTGTCTGGCAGATCGAAAAGCTGGCTGCTTCCGGTTTTAAAGAGATCATTATAAATATCGCCCATTTAGGCTTTATGATTCCCGAAACATTGGGCGACGGTTCCCAATGGGGTGTCAACATCACCTACTCCGATGAGCAGGAAAAGGGGGCATTGGAGAGTGCAGGCGGCATTATCAAAGCGCTTCCCTTGCTGGGTGATGAACCGTTTCTAGTTGTCAATGGTGATGTCTGGTCTGATTATGGATTTAATCCTTTATTTGATCTGGAAGACGATCTTGCCCATCTGGTTTTGGTGGAAAATCCCGAACATAATCTCAAAGGGGATTTCGTGCTCGAGTCGAATCGACTCTCCGGCAAAGGTGACGTCAAACAGACATTTTCCGGTATCGGCTACTACAGCCCGAAACTGTTTCAGGACTTGAACTACGGAAAACAGCCCTTGGCGCCGTTATTGCGTAAAGCAATTGATCAAAATCAGATCAGCGGTGAGCTGTATGAGGGTGAGTGGCGGGATATCGGCACCCCGCAGCGATTGGCAGAGTTGAATGAGATGGTTAATGTTTCATCTTCTTCCACAGATTATACAGGCAAGGAGAAAAGATGGCACTAGGCGCTACGATTTACAAAGTATCCCTCTCGGTTGCCGACATGGATCGTCACTACTATAACGACTTTGATCTCACTATCGCGCAGCACCCCTCTGAAAACAACCTGCGTATGATGGTCCGTCTTATCGCCTTTGCGCTTCATGCCGATGAGTCACTGAGTTTTACCAAAGGACTCAGCCAGGAAGATGAACCGGAGCTGTGGAAGAAAAATTTCGGCGGCGAGATAGAACTCTGGATCGACCTTGGCCAGCCGGATGAAAAGCGCATCAGGAAAGCCTGCGGCCGCTCAGAGCAGGTCATTATCTACACGTACAACCACAAAGCCGCTGATGCATGGTGGCGACAGAACGAGGGCAAACTCAGACGCTTTAAAAACCTACGTTTAATCCACTTGAGTTTTGCAGGGGAGCCGGAGTCACTGATAGAGCGTTCTATGCAGCTTCAGTGCAACATTCAAGATGCTGAACTGCTGCTACTCGATGAACGGGAGAACAGTGTGAGTGTGACACAGGAAGAGTGGGCCTAGTCAAATCTGCCCTAAAGCCCAAACCTCCTAAAATACGCACAAACAATACGAGGAAACCCCAAATGCCATTTTCTAAACTCGGACTCTCATCTCACATAGCGCGTGCACTTCGGGAAAACAACTATGTCGAGCCGACTCCCGTTCAGGAAAAGGTGATTCCGCTTGTACTCGCAGACCATGATGTCATGGCGAGGGCCCAGACGGGAAGCGGTAAAAGTGCGAGCTTCGTTCTGCCGGTTTTGGAGCTTTGGTCAAAGCGCCGCGGTGAAGGGAAGGCGAAGATCAAGGCACTGGTGCTGACCCCGACCAGAGAGCTGACGCTTCAGCTTGCCCGGACCTTCGCGACTTTCAGTGCGTTTTTATCGAAAAAGCCAAAGGTGGTCAGCATCATCGGCGGTGAAAGCATTGGCGATCAGCTCTATGCCATTCAGCAGGGGTGTGACATCGTGGTGGCGACATCGGGCAGACTGCTGGATGTACTGAGTAAAAAGCAGATGAACCTGTCCCATCTGGATTTTCTTATTCTCGACGAAGCAGATAAGATGCTTGATCTCGGCTTTTCCGAGGAGCTTGATCTCATTTTACCGGAACTGCCGGAAAAGCGTCAAAACCTTCTATTTTCTGCTACCTATCCTCCAAAAATGGTAGCTATCGCCTCCAGAATTACGCAAAACCCTGTTGAAGTCGCATTTGAACAGGAGGCACCGACGGTCGAGAGTATTGTCCAGCGCGTCATTGAGGTCAACCGTGAGAATCGCGGCCCCTTGCTCAGATACCTTCTTGATACCCAGAAGTGGGAGCAGGTCCTGGTGTTTATGGCCAATAAAAGAGCGGCGGACAATATTGCAGCGAAATTTAGAAAGTACGGCTTTTCGGCCGACTCGTTTCACGGTGACCTTACCCAGGAGGAGCGTAACTACACGTTACAGGCGTTCAAGGAGAAAAAATTCCGCATTCTCTTTGCTACCGACCTCGTCGGAAGAGGGCTGGATATTAACGACATCTCCTGTGTTGTCAATTTCGACCTTCCCCGTTCCCCGGCTGATTACATCCACCGCATCGGAAGGACAGCGAGGGCCGGCAAGTATGGCATGGCGGTCTCGTTCATCGGGCATGAAGAGCAGGCCCATTTCAAACTTATCGAGAAACGTTCCGAGATCAAGCTTGAGAGAGAACAGATAGCGGGGTACGAACTGACAGGGGAAGCCCCTAAAATAGAGAAAGGCCCGGCACCTGTAAAAGGCAAAAAAAAGAGCAAAAAAGACAAACTCAGAGAACAGGCACGTAAAGACGCCAAGTAAAGGGCAGGGTGTTTTGACGGGGATATGAATACCATATCTATTCTAAATGAACAGGCTGTTTTTCCGCAAAAGCAGCCTCTCCCCTTTATATTTTACTGTTGTGTGATATAGGTCAGGAGCTCGACAACCTGGTCGGTGGTGGTCGTCCATGCCATGGCCGCGGCATCGACTTCTTTTAACGGGTGGATGATATCTTCGGCATGCAGGGTGATATAGGGTTTTCCCAGAGCTGCGCAGTAACCTGCATCGAATGCAGCATTCCACTGTTTGTATTTGTCACCGAAGCGCACAATGACAAGATCACTTTTTTCTATGAGTGTTTTGGTCCGGATGGCGTTGACCTTGGCAGATTTATGATCACGCCAGAACTGCTTCGCTTCGTCTCCGAGATGATCGCCGGCGGCATCACTGGCTTCATGGTCGGTCACTGCCGATGTAAAGGTGATCTCCAACCCTTTTTCCTTCGCTCCCTGGCGTATCTCATCACGCCATGCGGTGTGTATCTCACCCGATAAATATACCGTCATGCCCATGCTTCCCTCCATAGATAGTTTGAGTAAAAGGATACTGCTATTTCGTTTAAAGTCATCCGGATCTCATGGCCAATATGGCTTTAATATCGATCTTTTCACTATAGCGTGTGAAATCAGCATCTTTGGTCTCTATGGCCATTATGGACATGCGGTCAGCCAGCTCGTTGCCCTCAACACCCACGTGACCGTTTACATGCAGAACCTGAACCTTCTCTTTGAGCAACTGGTGCAGTGCGAACATCTCTTTGATCAACTCCAGGTTTTTTATCTCACCGCCCGCTTTTTTCCAACCCTTCTTCTCCCAGTTAACCGCCCATTGGGTAATGCATTGAATAGAGTACTTGGAATCGCAAAAAATCGCGACGGAGTTTCCTTGGTCGATCTCAGCTCTCGCCATGAGTAAAGCCCGGTGCAGTGCATTTAACTCGGCGGTGTTGTTCGTGCCATTTGGGTTATAGAGGCCGTACCAAAGCTCACTGATCACACCGTTACGATACACGGCAACGCCGGAACCCGCTTCACCGGGGTTGGGTTCGCAGCCGCCGTCGGTAAATATTTTTACATCTGTGGACACTGCCGTGATCTCATCGGCACTGTATGTTTTAACGGTATGGGCCGTTGTTCTCTTTTTCACCGGTGCGTTCTTGGATGATCTCATATTCGAAGTCGGTGCCGTGCCAAAAAAAGCCGCCTTGGCCTCTTCCATTGTCGGAAATGACTTGTATTTCGCCCCTGCAAACTTGTCGACCTGCTTTTTACACGTAGCCCAATTCGTGAAGATCCCTGTTTCCCTGCCTTGCCATACCACGTAAAACTTTTTAGCCACTCTTTGTGCCTTCATAATATATATTTTTTGGAGTATATCATTTTTGGCAGCGGATTAATGGCGTATGGTATTAAAAAAGCTCTTGAAGAGACTATGCTTGGAACCGGCAGGGCAATGATAGCAACGACTATCGTTTTAG
>JAYEMF010000138.1:8948-67692 GCA_034717975.1 Campylobacterota bacterium | reverse complement strand
TTCCATCTTATAGGCCGATACAAGAGCCGCACTGGCAACCAGTAATCCAAAACCTATAAAAGCAAGCAGTAATTTGGTTTTAAACGTTAACATATAACTATTATAGAACCGAGCAGATAAAAATAGAGTAAATAGGCAGCAAGATAAGTTATATCTATATTATATAACTTATTCAGAAGAACATTATTTGAGTCAGTTATAATTACTGGATTGCCGAGCCTATGCCATGGAGCGGACAGTAAAAAGTCAAAAGTTTTTTGGCATCCCTGCTTCAAAACCGGTGACAATCTCCATAGTACGTGTCATCAGCTCCTGGATCGCATTACGGGAGAGTTGATGTGCTGCGGCATAGGCATCAATGACTTCAGTATCAAACTTCTCGATCGCCTTGACGGCACTCAACATCTCGCCCAGCAATCCTGCTTTCTCCAACAGTGCCTCACGCACTTCATCTGAAATATGCATCTCTTTGAGTATCAGCCGCAGCGGCATCCCCAGCACGACACTCGAAAGGGACATTACTCCTATAAAATAGGCCTCTCCCTGCATCGTTTTATCGGCTCCGGGTCTAACCAGCTTTAAAAGCCCGGACATCAGTTCTGTCCGGTTTTTGACCATAAGCAGCAAAGGCTCTTGATATTTTGAAGTGCTGATCGACTTGCCGTAGATCAGCAGCATCAGCCACTGCGCCAACGGTTGACGTCCCAGCAGTGCCAACACCTGTTTGACATTCGATACATTGTTCGCAAGGCTAAAGGCTTTTGAGTTGATGTACTGCAGTAGCTGAATAGTCAGATCATGGTTGGTCTCAAAAGTCTGAACAAGCTGATCAAGAGTGCTCTCATCAGACATCAGCTGGTTGTAGAGCTGGATAACCACAAAAGTTTTAGGATCAAAGCTTTTGTTTTCAATGATATTCGGCTCAGCAAAGTAATACCCTTCCAGGTAAGGAAAACGCAGCGATCTGCAAATCGCATACTGATCATCGTTTTCAACATGGGTGATGACCACCTCCAGCGGAAATTCACTCAAAATCTTTTTCAGTTTTGCCAGATACTGTTCGGGAAAATAACGGATATCGATCTTGAAAAAGTTGAGATAGGGCAAGATCGGACTAAAACGCTGCAGCGGACCGGTATGACGGGTAATGTCATCCAGTGCAAACCAGTAACCCTGCCCACGGAGCTCTTTCATCCGTTCAACCAACTTCTCATCAATGATCGTCGTATCCAAAAGGGAGAAGACAAAAAACTCTTTTGGTGCGGAGAGCATCAGATCACTGAGTAGAAACTTGTGATCGATACGAACAAACCCCATACGCTCACCCAGTACGCTTTTGACTCCGACGGTGTTTAAAACCGTGCTGATCAATGTCGATGCCAGAGCACGATTTGAGGTCGCTCCAGCTTCCCCATCTTCATAAACCAGGTCGTATGCAAGTACACTACCTTGATTATCAATGATCGGTTGTCGACCTATATAGTGGCTTTGCATTCATGATCTCCTTACTTCAACAGCTTGATAAACGTATTGACATAGCTGCCGTTGAGCTGCTGAGCCATCTCTCTCTTCATTAACTTCAACGCATCAAAACTGCTGTATCGTGCCCGAAAAGTATGATCGGTGGTCAATGCATCAAAGATATCACAGATTCCGATCATCTGGGCCATTAACGGGATCTTATTCCCCTCCAGCCCTTCAGGGTAACCGCTTCCGTCAAGCTTTTCATGATGATACCGTATGGCAGAGAGTACATTGGCACTGCTCACACCGTTATATTTTGCGATCTCAACACTAAATACCGAATGTTCCTGAACAGCCTCAAACTCATCACTGTCAAGCGAACTGTCTTTATTCAGTATCTTCGGGTCTATCCTGACCTTGCCGATATCATGCAAAATTCCGGCAATAGAGAGTTCATGAAGCTGAAGATTGCTCAACCCCAGTTCCCTGCCAAGCAAGACACCCAAAAAACTGACATTGACATTATGCGATGCATCATCATAGCTATCTGGCATATCATCCAGGAATTCTCCGAGTCTATACTCAGATCCATCAAATATCCCGATCAATGCATCACTGTAGAGCTCAATATATTTCAGCATGATCTCTTCATTCCCGGCTGAGAAGTAGGCCTCCATCAGGCTCAATGCTGTCTGATAGATCAGTGCGACCTGCTGATCAATATCTTTACACGCATTGAGGGATTCGAGCAGGTTTTCAAAGAGGGTGTCAATATCCACTCCCTTCTTCTCTTCCGACTCCTCATCCAACTCCGCTTTTTCAGCGACATAGGCTCTATATTGATCGACCTCCCTCTGCTGGACATAGAGAAAGCGGTGTTCATCGATCTTCTCTTTGAGTTCCCTGGTGATCGGAGTTCCTGCTTCGAGAATGATTGCATAACCGTTAAAACGTTTTATAAAACAGTCAAAATCAAGTACATCATCTATAGCCAGTTTTTTTGGTGAAACGGGCAGAAACTCCTGATTAATGGTTTGCTTGACTATTTTTTTCATACTCTGACCTACCGACTGATCGTATTTTTCTTTTCGACCCACATCTCACGATCCCGATTTGGGCGCCATTTTTTATCTATAAAATAACCGGTGATTCTGATCCAGTCACCCTCTTTCTCCCCGGAGGTAAACGATGTTTTTGCCTCCCATGTCGCTATCACTTTACCTTTGGGTGCATCATAGACCCTGGCCCTGTTTTTCATTCTAAAAGCTCTGGCTTTAAAGTGGGTCCGTTTTTCCACCGCTTCTTTTCCAGCGGAACTTTTCAGTGTACCATTGCTCTTCATCGCCGTATACTCCTTTTTCATCAGGAGTTTTGGAAAGGGATTGGGATCGGGACAGGACGCAGCATCAGCCGTGACATAGACTGTTTTCACCTGAGTGCTTTTCTGTTTACCTGCCACTTGCTGCTGAGCATTGAGATGCTGTTTATACTCACCCTTTTTTTCCTTGGCATCCTTGAGTGAACGCGTCACCAAGACGAGTTTCTTTTCGCTTACGATAAGCTCGTTTTTCATCCGCTCTATTTCACGTTCGTACAGATCTCGCTGTGATTGGATCTCGCGTTGAAGCGCAAGCATTTTTTCATCACTGTTCCCGCCCTCTCCGCGCTCCACTGCAGCAAGTTGGGCTCTACACCCTTCATAGTTCTGACGAAGCTTGGTCACATCATTGACAATACTCTCAATACGCTCGACTTCATTTCCCAAAAGCAGCAGCGCCGTTACAAACAGACCTAAAAGTATTCTCATTTATGACTCCTTTTTTAACATGACACCCATTTCCAGATGATCGGTATAGGGAAACTGATCGAAGAGTGCCATTGATTGAATGGTATGGGTTGAGGAGAGACGCTCTAGATCACGTTTAAGCGTTTCAGGATTACAGGAGATATAAAGAAGGTTCTCATGCCTCGCCGCAAAATCGCAACTCGCTTCATCCATCCCTGCACGCGGCGGATCGACAAAGAGTGTTTTCAGTACATAACTTGAGAGATCGATCTCGGCCATTCGCCTGAATTCACGCACACCATCAAGCGCCTGCACAAACTCTTCGGCACTCATACGGACAAAATCGATGTTTGTAACCCCGTTAAGCTGCATATTTTTCTTCGCTGCATTGATCGAAGATTTGGAGATCTCGGTAGCAAGGACTTTATCAAATTTCGAGGCAAAAGGAATAGTGAAATTTCCGGCACCGCAATAGAGTTCAAGCAGATCCCCGCCGATGCCATCGAACTGCTCCATTGCCCAGCCGACCATCTTCTCATTGACACGCGGATTTGGCTGGGTAAAGCTGTTTTCGATCTGTTGGAACTCATAGTTTTTTCCAGCGATCTGCAGGGTTTCAGTCACATAATCCTGCCCGATAACCACTTTCTGCTTTCGGCTTCGGCCGATAATGTGAATGCCAAACTGCCTGGATAGTTTTTCTGCCTTGGCCTGCCACGCCTCATCCAGTTTTTTATGATAGAGCATGGAAACGGCGATCTCACCCTCACTGGAGCTCAAAAAGTCCATACCAAAGAGCTTTTTATCTATCGATTCAGATTTGATGGCTTCAAGCAGATCAAACATCAGGTCGCTGATAGGCCTGATTACTTTGGGACACTCTTCGAGCAGCACGACACCCTTATGATCCAAAGCGTTCATGGCATAGTGACTTTTATCACCGACATGCCATACCTTGAATTCGGAACGGGCACGATAATGCTCCTCAGGTGATGCAAACAGGGTGATTTCACCACGGTAAAGCGATGCAAACATCATTTCTATTTTGGTGCGTTTAGAGGTTAACTGCGTTTCATAACCGCCTTCATAATTTCGGCAACTGCCGCACTCTCCAAAATGTTTACAATCCATACTGCCCCATCTGTCTCTTTATAGTGTGATTTTATCACTTTCAAGCCCTATAAAACTTGAAGATACAAACAGAGTCAAGAGAAGAACTCTTAGAGACTAATCATCTCCGGTATGCAGGTTTTTAATGACCACCCTGTTGCGCCCGCCCTCTTTCGCGTCATAGAGTGCTTCATCGGAGTACTTGATCAGAGTCTCTAGCGAATCATCAAGACCATAACATATACCTGTGGAAATGGTATAGGAGAAGCTGACATCATCGACTGTGATGACATTTTTTTCAAATACGGCACGGATGGCTTCAAACTTTTTCTCAAGATCTTCCAACGTCACATCTTCAAGCAGGAGACAGAACTCCTCACCGCCAAACCTCGCGATCAGGTCTGATTGGCGAAGCATTTTATGGAGAACCTTTCCTACCTCTTTAATGGCAATATCACCCACATCATGGCCATAAGTATCGTTGACGCGCTTGAAGAAGTCAATATCCAACATCACTACAGCTAACGGTCTCTTCTTTCTCTGAGCTTTGGCTAACAGGGGCTCACCGCTCTCAAAGAAAAAACGGCGGTTATAGAGGCCGGTCATAAAATCTTTGTTGGCACTCTCTTTACTCTCGATAAAAAGGTCGATCAGTTCAAGGTTGACATTGACCCGTACGGCGAACTCTTCATAGGTGAACGGTTTTTTAATAAAGTCATTGGCCCCGTGGCGTAAAAAGTCTGTAGCTATATGTGACATTTCAGTGCCGCTTACAGCAATAATGGAGAGCTGGTCTTTACTATAACTCTGACGCAGCTGCATGGCCAGCTCCATACCGTTCATATCCGGCATCTCATAATCAGTCAGGACCAAAGAGACGTGATGCTCAGTTGCATTGATCATCTCCATAGCTTCTTTGGCACTGCTCGCTTCCAATACGTTGACTTTGAGTTTTTCAAGGTACATCTTCGACAACATTCTGGAACTCTTGGAGTCATCCACGATCAGGACATGCTCATCATAATTTTTCAGGACCCGTTTAACAATGGCAGCCATATATTTGATAGTTTGAGGGTCACTTTTGGTGACATACTCGATGATCTCTTTATTAAGAATAATCTCTTTTGTCGTTGCATTCATTCCCCCGGTCAAGACGACAACGGGAACATTTTTCTCCACAAGCAGGTCGATCACCTCGCCCTTCTCCGCATCGGGAAGATGAACATCCAGTACGGCTACATGGAACGCATGCTCTTTAATGATCGCTTGCGTCTCTTTGTAAGATGCCGCCGTGACAATATTGGCATCGACAACACGCAAAATCTCCTCTTCGGCAATAGTGCGGATAAATTTGCTGTCATCAACGATCAGTACATTTTGCATTAGCTCTCCATCTTCTCAAGATGACGCAACATATCTCCAGGCAGTGCTTCAAGGGAGCTTTGCTTGGCCACACCACCCAGTTCGAAAGCCACCTTTGGCATACCGTAAACGGTAGAACTTTTTTTATCCTGTCCAAAGGTCATGGCACCGGATTTACGCATATTGGTCAATCCTTTGGCACCATCAGAGCCCATTCCGGTCAAAATTACGCCAAGCGCATTGACACCGGCCGTTTTGGCAACAGAGTTGAACATGACGTCCACCGAAGGGCGGTGACCTGAAACTTTATCTCCACCGCCCAGTTGGACATAGTAGCGGTGTCCGGAACGCCGAAGGACCATATGCATATCCCCTGGAGCCAGCAGTGCCTCGCCTATATTGACCGTGTCACCGTTTTTGGCCTCTTTGACATCGATCTCACAGACACCGTCCAGACGCTCGGCAAACTGCTTGGTAAAATCAGCCGGCATGTGCTGAACGATCAACATACCCGGTGCATTACGCGGAAACTGGGTCAAAAAAGCTTTAAGCGCTTCAACACCACCGGTGGAGGCTCCTATGGCGATCAGCTTCTGGGTCGTCTCCGAAAGTGAACTATGGTAACTCAGGTGTTTAGCCGGCCCTGTATTCACGTGTTTGGTCACATGGGCATACGCAGCATTTTTGACCTTCTCGAGCAGCTCTTCACGGATATCATCGGAACTCTCGTAGATGTTTGAATGGGGTTTGGGAATGAAATCAACCGCTCCGGCTTCAAGCGCATCCAGTGTAGTCTGTGCCCCTTTTTGGGTCAACGATGAGACCATCACGACCGGGATCGGCATATGCTGCATCAGCTTTCTTAAAAAAGTGATCCCGTCCATCCGAGGCATCTCGACGTCCAGGCAGACAACATCGGGACGGGATTTTACGATCTTATCACGGGCGATGTAGGCATCAGGAGCGGTATCTATCCTGCCGATTTCAGAATCACTTTGAAGTATTTCAGTCAGAATTGCCCGTGCCGTGGCACTGTCATCGACTACAAGAACATTTATTCCCATACTCTACTCTTCACTTTTCTGTGTATATTTCAAAAAAATCTTTCCTGTGTCACTGCGCATCATAATCCGTCTGCCCTTCTCGCCACCGACATCCTGTGCAGTGATGGGAATACCATACTCCCGCAATATCTCTTTGGCGATCAGGATGTTCTTTCGTCCGATCATCATATCTTCCTGCTTTATATCGATCACATTGCCGCCGCCGAACACTTTGGCTTCCATATTGTGAACATCACACCCGACATTGACCATACTCTCGATCAGTCTCGGGATGGAGATATTGCCAAATTTCGGCGTCTGCAGGCCGTTCTCATTCCATAAAGGAACCAGATAGTGGTTCATACCACCGACACGCTGGATATTGTCATAGAGGCACACGGCGATACATGAACCCAGGATCGTACTGATCTCGGTCGGTCTGGCACCGATATGGATCTCACCAACGTGGATAAACTTCCGGGTGTACATTTAGAACTCCACCAAAACTATTTTTTTGGTCACTGTACGGGCTAAGCCCGTACAGTGAACACTTACCGCTCTGGCACTAAAGCTAATTCTATCCAGAATAGAAGGGCTCATTAGAACTCCACCATTCCTTCACCATCATCAAAGATAAACTCATTCGAGCCGATCCCTTGCGAAAGTTCGACCTGCTCTTCATTGACTTTCGGGATTGTGACGATAAATATCGTTTTCCCCTCTTTGGTAATGTTATCGATAGAGCCTTCCAGGGCTTCCACCATCCCGCGTGTGACGCTCAGTCCCAGACCAAGACCGGCGGTACGGCGTGTTTTACCAGACTCGAAATGCGAAAAGCGGTTGTAGATATCTTTGGCATGGTCATGCGATACACCTTCTCCTGCATCTTCGACCGTAATGGAGTAGTTCATCTCATCACAATCTACGATGACATTGATATGTGAGTTTTCAAAGGAGTATTCGCAGGCATTTGAGACAAGATTGAGCAAGATCGTATCGAGTTTTTGGGAGTCGCTGATGATCTGTTCATCACAGTTGCAGCTATAGTTGATCTCAAGTGATTTTTCTGCAATGAGATAGCTGAAATAGTCAATCACTTCATCCAGAATATCTTTGATCTCAACCTTGGAGTAGTCATTGGCGATCTCGCCGGCTTCGATCTCCGACGCGGCGAAGATATTTTTCAGGCTGAAATCAAGTTTGAGCAGCTCCATTTTCATCATTCCGGACAAGTCCGCCATACGGGCATCATCCGCCTTTTTAACCATCATATTGACAAGATTAAGCAAAGATGACATCGGATTATTGAACTCATTTTTGATCAGTGAGAGAAACTTGCTTTTGACCTCCTGCGCCTCTTTGTTCTTTTCATTGAGTTCAAGAAGTTTTTTGGTCATAAACTCCATCTCTTTGATCGAAGATGCCTTCTCTTCAAAACGGCGGCTAATCTCCTGAAGCAGCTCGTTGTCAGTAGTTTCTGAAATTTCCATACTCTATCCTTACTGTAGTCTATAGATCGAGGGGACAACCATCTTGTAGCTTCCCTCTTTATTGTGAATCGACTCGGAGTGCCCGATAAAGAGTCTCGAATGCTTGTCAAGCCGTTTTGCGAACTGTTCAAGCAGTGTGTTCTGCGTTGGACGGTCAAAGTAGATCATGACATTACGGCAGAAGATCATGTCGAAGTTGTTTTTAAAGAGTCCAAAGTTACCTGTGACAAGATTAAAGGCACGAAAGGTGATGTACTTCTTGAGCTCCTCTTTGATGGCAAAGGCCTTGAGACCCTTTTTATCTTTTACCACCGTAAAATAATTATGCACTATATGACGCGGCAGGTTTTCCACATCTTTTTGGGCATAAATACCTTCTGTGGCTTTATGCAGGATCTCTTCGGAGATATCTGTCGCCAGGATTTTGATGTCCCACTGATGAAAGTTGGCCAGGTGCTCTTTCAAAAACATAATGATGCTGTAGGGCTCCTGTCCGCTGGAACAGGCTGCCGACCAGATACGGATGCGTTTGCTCTTTGTATCAAACAGTTCAGCCATATGCTCCTGCAGATAGATCCACTGGTTCTCCTCCCGAAAGAAAGAGGTCACATTGGTCGTAATCGCATTGACAAGCATCGTTAACATCTGGCCGCTTTTATCATCTGCTATCTTCTTATATAGCGCTTTGTAGTTTGGCATGTCAAATTCACTCAGCCATTTTCTCAAACGTGACTGGACCAGTGTACGTTTATGATCAGCCAGCGAGATACCGATCTCGTCATAGATCAGCTGCTGAAACTTCTTAAACTCGGCTATGGTAAGGTCATGCTCCCGGCTCACTCTTTTGCCTCCCCCTGAATCAACAGCTGTTCAACATCCAGGATCAATGCGATCTCACCGCTACCCATGATGGCACTGCCGGAGAGTTCTTTGATCTTCGAAAGTGTCGGGCCAAGTGACTTGATGACCACCTGCTGGCGGCCGATAAGATCATCGACCAACACGGCATACTTGCCCTTATCACTCTCGACACACATCAGTGTCGACTCGCAGATCTCCGGTTTATCTTCACTGATCTCTAATACATGATTGAGTCGGACGATCGGGATCATCTCACCCCGAAGGTCGACAAACTCACCCTGCTGTTTGATGGAGTGTACGATCTCTTTGGAAGGGATAAATGACTCCACTACGGAAAGTGTCGGAATGATAAAGGTATCGTTGGCACTTTTAACGACCATACCGTCTATAATGGCCAGTGTCAGCGGAAGTAAAATGGTAAAAGTCGAGCCTTTACCTACTTCTGATGAAATTTCCACCCGGCCATGAAGCTTCTCAATGGAACTTCGTACCACATCCAGCCCTACCCCGCGTCCGGAGATATCACTGATCACATCAGCCGTTGAAAAACCGGCCTGCATAATCAGAGCGAAGACCTGCGAATCACTCAGCTCATCATCTTCATTGATCAGTCCACGCTCAACCGCTTTGGCAAAGACTTTATCACGGTTAATACCGCGACCATCATCGGAGACCTCGATGGCAATGTTGCCGCCACGATGGAATGCCCGAAGTGAAATAACACCGGTCTCCGTTTTATTGAGCGCGATACGGTCTGAAACATCATCTTCAATCCCGTGATCGATCGCATTACGCATAATGTGAATGAGCGGATCAGAGAGCGCATCGACCATAGTCTTATCGATCTCGGTATCGCCGCCTTCGATCTCCAGTGAGATCTCTTTGTTTACTTTCTTGGAAGCATCGCGTGCTACCCGCTTCATCTTCTCAAAGGTATCACTGACCGCGACCATCCGTAAAGACATGACCCGGTTCTGAATAAGACGGGTGATCTTTGAAAGGTGATTCATGGTTTTGTTCACACCCTCATGTTTGATCTTTTTAATATCTTCACTCTCAGCGATATAGTTCTGCGCGATGACCAACTCTCCTACCGAGTCAAAGAGTTCATCAAGTTTATTGGTATCGATCTTGACAAAGGAACGGGCATCATTTTTACGGCGGCCGCGACTGACATCGGGTTCTTTTCTATCTGACTTGCGTCTGCCTGATGGTTCTGGCTCATTATCTTCTTGCCGACGGCCAAACTTGATATCTTCCTCTCTAAGCGGCTTTGGCTCTGGTTTCGGCGGAGGCGGCTCTTTTTCCATGTGCTGAAAGGTAAACTCATGCTCATCGATATACTCAAAGATCTCCTCGATATCTGAAGCGATATTGCGGCTGGCCAGAAAAAGATCAACCCGTTTAATGAAACATCGTTCCGGATCGAGCTTTGCAAGTTCCGGAACATCACCCATATCCCACCATGATTCGAGGAGGTGTCCCTCATCCTTTAAAAGTTTGAATATCTTGGCGTGATCAAAGCCGCGAAAGTAGATATCATCATCGAGTGTCAGTGCGATATGATAGAGCTCTTCACCATCTTCAAGCATCGTCTTAAAGCGCTTGATATCCTCTTCATTGAAATGGCCTCCGGCTGTCACTTCTGCCGGTGCATTCACAGGTACTTCTGCAAACTCGGCTGCAAGATCAGGAAGAGCTTCTTCCTCTGCCGTTTCACCTGTTTTATAGGCAAGGATCGCTTTGATCCCCGCCAGTGTCTCATTGTAAGTGTCCGGCACGCCTTCATTGCCATCGACCTCACGCCACATCACATCTTTAATAATGTCCACCGCGGTCAAAAAGAGATCTATACTCTGCGGTGTCACTTCATCATCGGTATTACGGTAATGATCAAGCACATCCTCAAAGTGGTGGACAAACTCACCCAGACGGGTAAAGCCAAAGGAGTTGGCACTCCCTTTCAGGGTATGGACGCCACGGAAGAGTCCATGCAGGAGTTCTTTGTCTTCGGGATTCTCTTCGAAGTTGATGATATCGACATCGAGTTTTTCGATGATCTCTGTCGCTTCTTCGATGAAAATCTCACGTATCTGCTCTTTAGTCATGTTTCACCCAATGTATCAGGCCATACTGCTCAAGCATTAAATCCGCATCGATCGCATTGATAGTGATCGACGGCTTTGATCTTTTGATACTGTGAAGCAGTTGGAACAGGGAAGAGGAGGTAAAGGCATCCATCTCTCCTGTAATAGTGACAGCTTCGATATACTCGAGCCTGTCAGCTACAAAGTTTTTCAGCTCAACGACATCTTTGATGTCCATATCGAGCTCGATTTCAAGGGTATCGCCATCAATGGTCATCTAGAACTCCTTGAGATCCTCTTCATCCAGAGGAAAGACATCATCGGCACTTTTCTGTGCCGGAGCAGCAGCTCTTGCCGGACGCGGTGCACGTCGTGTCTGTGCCCTGCTTTGTGACGGGTTCGATGCCGTTGTCGCATTCGTTGCCTCACCAACCATGGCAGCGATGACATTTACCGTCTCTTTCATCGAGACTGCCTGCGCATTAAGCTCTTCGGCTGCAGCAGCAGCCTCTTCACTGGTCGCCGCATTCTGTTGAGTGACCTGATCGATCTCACCCATGGCAGTAGCGATCTGGTTCATCCCTTCACTCTGCTCTTTGGCAGAGATAGAGATCTCACCAATGAGGTTGGAAGTTTTATTGATGCGCTCCAGAATATCCTGGAAAGACTGTGAAGTAAGTTGAGCGATCTCAGACCCTTTTTTGGTCTGGGAGATCGACTCCTCAATAATACTGGCAGTTTCGGTAGACGCATCAGACGAACGCTGTGCCAGACTTTTGACTTCATCGGCGACCACCGCGAAACCAAGTCCATGTTCACCTGCACGCGCTGCTTCGACCGCCGCATTGAGGGCAAGCAGTTTTGTCTGTGAAGCGATCTCGTCGATCGTCTTGATAATTTTAGAGATACGCTCGCTTGAGCTGTTGATCTCATCCATAGCACTGATAAGTTCATCACCTTTGACGGCGCCATCTTCGGCAGAGGCTTTCGCATCTTTGGCCAAAATATCCGCTTCACGGGAGTTGCTGGAATTCTGCGTGTTGATGGCGGTAGACTCTTCAACGGTGGCACTCACCTGCTCCACACTGCTTGCCTGTTCACTTGCACCCTCAGCCAGACCCGTAGCCGAGTCAGCGATCTCTGTCGATGCACTGACCACCTGGTCGTTAGACTCCATGATCGAGACGACAGCCGTAATGATCGGCTTGGAGATGAAACGCCCAAGAAAGAGCGCGATGGCGATGATCAACCCAAGAAATATCAGTCCCATCACCACTGCATTGTTACGCAGTTCATAGACCGGTCCAAAGACTTCTGACTCGTCCTCCTCTGCGAGCAGTGCCCAGTGAACACCGAAAAAGTCAATCTGCGTGTAAGAAGAGAGGACCTGATGGCCCTTGTAATCAGTAACGATTTCCGTCCCTGATTTACCTGAGAGTGCCGCATTGACTGCATCAGTGTTGACCGATCCGGATGAAGGATTTTTAAACGATGCTTCGATCGAGTGGTTCGTCGGATCAAGGAAACTGTCCGAACGCATCAGCTTGTCAGATCCCACCAGATAGGTCTCACCCGTCTCTCCCATACCCGCACGGTTCTGCATAATCTCGTTAACAGACTTCTCGCTGAGCTGGACGGCTACTACGCCCTTCATATTTCCGTCTTTATCGGTAATAGGCGTACCCATAAACATAGCCGGTGCTCCACCGCTTGGCGCATAAGGGCGCATATCTACAAAGACCGTCTTGCGCTGGGAAACCACCTCTCTATGTATTTCAGCCAGACCGCTGTCACGCAGTTGACCCACCTTCAGGTTTTCTCCGAGGTCAGACTCACGGGCAGACGTATACATGACATGGCCGTGCGGTTTACAGATCATGAAGAGATCATAAAGGCCGTATTTGTCCAGGAATGCCTTGAAATAACTGTCGTATTGTCTATAGAGTTCCTGTACTTCCGGTTCTTCGGTAATATGAAACGGCTCATTCGCCCCTACATGATGTTTATTGTGCAGACGGAGCAGTTCCGAAAACATATTGTTGACATCGGCGCTCTGCCCCAGCATACCGATAGAACCGTCGATAAACTTGACATAGTTCTCCAGCTGCGCTTTTTTCAGGTCGCGCGCCATCTCCAGCTTGGAATGTGCTTCATGGTCCAGCGCCCCGCTGGCTTTCGTATACGAACTGATACCCATGATCACAAACGGTGTAATCCCTACTAACAGCAGTGCAATAATCAACTGTTTTTTGATTGTCATTTTCATCTTAGTCCACCTCTTCTTTCTGTTTTTCTTCACGTTCCAATTTACTGATATCCAGCAACTCTTCCGCCTCAAAGATCTTCTCCAGGTTCAGAAGCATAATGACGTCATTATCTACTTCCGCCACATTCTCGATAAAGGAGGTATCGATACTGCTGCCAAAATGGGGGGCTTCAGAAATATGCTCTTTATCTAACGAAAGCACATCTTCGACCTGATCGACAATAAAACCGATAGAGACCTTGTCCACCTCATAGATGATGATCGCCGTGTTCATATCGATCTCACGTTCAGGCATTCCGAATTTCAACCGGATATCTACCACCGGGATAATCGAACCGCGCAGGTTGATCACCCCTTTGACGAAATCCGGTGTCTTTGGAATATGGGTAATATGCATCGCAGCTATGATCTCTTTTATTTTAGAGATATCTATCCCATACTGCTCATCTTCGACAAAAAAGGTCAAGTACCTGTTTGCCGTGGTGAGCTCTTCTGTTTTCTTTGTCTCATCCATCTTAGATTCCTAACACCATCTTCATGGCTTTGACCAGTTTTTCGTCACTGAAGGGCTTGACCAGCCATCCCGTAACCCCGATCTCTTTGCCTTTGGCTTTCATCTCCGCCGAACTCTCCGTCGTCAGGATAAGGATAGGTTTGTTTTTAAATCCATCATTCTGTTTCAGTTCGGTAGCAAGATCAAGGCCGTTTAGCTGTGGCATATTGATATCACTGATCAGCAGATCAAAATCTTCACTGCCGCCGATCAGTGCATCACGCAACTCTGCCGGATTGAGATACGTTGTCAACGTAATCGTTCCATCAGCAACAAGATCCTCCAATGCCATCTCGGCCGTAGCCAGGATTGTCTTCGAATCATCCACTAAAATTATTTTCTTAGCCAAAACTCCTCTCCTTTTTCATGAAATTAAAATCTGTTACTAATAAAATCAACGTTAATACCCTCTTTTTAAGCACAGACAGAAGCGTTGACACTCTAATAGGTATATTTGAACAACTTTTTGAGATTATAGAAAAATAAAATGGAGGAACTATGTAAATTAAGTGCAGGTATCCGGGAAACATCCTATATCTACTTTTCTTAAAAGAGTTCAAAATCGTCTTCCTCCTCTTCAATTTTTTTGTCTGCGAAAATGCTCTCGATCTGCAGGCATGAACTCAGCAGCGAAGAGTCAAGATAGTGAATATCATTTGCCTCCTGCTTGATAAATATATTGTCACGCCAGCTGCTCAGGTCGTTTATAAGATGCAGTGCCAGCGTCGTAAACTTCTTAATCTCTTTCGGGGTCAACTTCTCTTCTGTAATCCCGTCGATCGCACTGGCAAGGGTCATGATGGCAAAGACAAGATGGTCAAACTCAACAAGCAGTTTGATCACTTCGACATAACGCATGAACGCCTCGGAAATAAGATGCGTCTTTTCAGTACTCGGTTCATCTTCAAAGCTGATCAGCGCTTCATCGATCTGATCCTCTATCTCTATCAATGAGTCGATCTTGCTCATGTAGGAGATAGCCGTCATCTCCACAAATTCAGCAGCACTGATCTTGTTAAAATGGGTTTTTCCCAGTATTTTTTGCGTTTCATCATCGATTTCGAGTAGCTCTTCGGAGGGCTTTTCACTTATATCCGGACTAACCGTTTCAACAACCGTTTCAATCTCTGCTTCATCGGCCGTTTCCATAGCTGCTTCAACGCCGATCTTGTTCAGTTTTAACGAGAGTTTGTTATCCTGTTTCAGATAAGCCACATTTCCGTCATATTTGCGGAAGATATCGTCAATTACTTTATCACTAAGCGTATCGATCGGCGTCATTGTCAGATAGAGAGCTGAGTGATCCAGCTCTTGAATAACCTGACACTCATGATGACTTTTAAAAAGCCAGCTGGAAAAAGCATACAAAATACCTATGGATTCTTTCAAATATTCATACGTTTCAATGTGGTCTTCCATAAAATAGTCCCAAAACTCGACTATACCGGTATGAGAATCAAGATTGAAGGTGGTCATACGCTGAAAAATATTTTTATTGAAGAGGTTGACCGCTTCGGTATTAAAAAGTTGCTGCTTTTTGAGCTGAATGATTTCAAGATAGTTTTCAAGCCGCTGAGCCATGAGATCGACATCGATAAATTTATTGATATAGTCTTTTGCACCCAGGGAGAGGATGGTTTGCTCGGTCTCAGGATCATGTTCACTGTTAAAAGCGATGATTATCATCTCGACATTAAGTGCTTTAAGGGTTCTGATAGTTTCAAAACAGACCTTATCTATACAGGAAACATCGAAGAAGACAAGTTCGAAATAGTGCTCTTTGCTCAGTTCAACTGCTTCTTCGTAACTATTTACGGATACAATCTTCAGATTGTCAAAATGCTCTAGCGCTTCTTGCAATGCGCATCTGTTTTCTTCCGCATTTTCGATAACCAGAATATTGACCATCTTCCCAGCCTCCTGAAGTATTACACTTTCTGACACGGATATTCGATACTTGAATATATTCTACATCAATAAAGGTTAAATTTTTTCTTAAGTTTCAATAATTACTGTTTTTTTTAAGGTATTCAGCATTATTGACCTATACTTAAACACTTTTTCTTATATTGTCATCAACGTTTAGATGCAGGCAAAGCCATGGTAATTCAAAACTCACCTCAGTTTAAGGTGTACGCTCAGTCATTCCTGCGAAGGCAGGAATGACGGCATGCGCTATTTTATATAAATCTTAGTTTTGATTTAGCATGAGGCAAAGCTTTGGCTGCCACCTTTCAGCGGAGAGGTATGATATAATTCATCAGAAATTATCAAAAATAAAATTCCATTAAGCAAAGGTAAGGAAAAGTGATTAAAGAGCGTTCTTTCTGGCTTTTTTTATTGTTCCTCCTAATATTAACCAGCTTTGTTGTAACTATTTTATTGAACAACCTCAAACAGACAGAAAAAGACAGTGAAGCGGCCCTGATCCAAGAGGCTATTTTACATTATGACGATATCATCAACACCCGTAAATGGAATGCACACTTCGGAGGTGTCTATGTCAAGCCGGCAGATGGCATAACTCCCAACCCTTACCTCCCGAACAACACCTTAAAAGTCGATGAGAACCTGACCCTTATCAAGATCAATCCGGCCTGGATGACCCGCCAGCTCTCTGAGATCTCCTCCATAGAGGGGTACTCCTTTCGCCTGACCAGTCTGGACCCCACCAATCCGATTAACGTACCAGATGCTTTTGAAACAGAGGCCCTTACTCTTTTTGAAAAAGACAGGGATTCAAAGCATCACTATAAACGTTTTCCGGATAAACAGCAGCTTCGTTTTGCCGGAGCAATGGTGACTGCACAATCATGTCTTGCATGTCATAAGCAGCAGGGGTATACACTGGGTGATATCCGCGGTGCGATCAGCATTACCCTCTCAACAGAAACGATTGATGCCGCATATATAGATGCCCGGCAGCGTACCATCTATATTATGCTTCTTTTTGCCGCCATTATCCTCATTTTGATCGTGATCTTTCAAAAACAGTTAATACAAAAATTATCTATCACGCTCTTAAATAAAGACCTTGAAGCAAAACAGGCAAAAATTGAAACCTTTAACCAGCAGCTCGAAGAAGAGGTTAAACTGAAAACGGATGAACTTCGGGCCGTGCTCAACTCACAAAGCAGTATCATCATGGTAACCGACGGGCATCATCTTCTAAGCTTTAACAGTGCCTTTGAACGTTTCTTCTCAAAAGAGACAGTCAATGCCGTTTTGGAACGCAAAGCCTGCATATGTGACTCTTTCATAGACAGATGTGGTTCATTTACCCCGACCGTCAACAACCAGAAAGTATTCTGGGCGTTCCAGATCATGGAGCTCGATGAAATTGACAGAATAGTTACACTTGCCGATCAGGAGGGTCTGGAACACACCTTTAATGTCACTATAAACACCTATGATCTTAATGAGGATTACTTTGTCATTTCCATGAGCGACATCACGCTTCTTGCCGAAGAGTCCAAGGCGTTTGAAGATCAGGCTGCCTATGATCCGCTTACCCACCTTTACAACCGGCGGAAATTCACCCAGCTGCTTCAGCAGGAGATCGACCGTGCCAACCGTTACAGCCATCCTTTGTCCACCATTATGTTCGACATCGACCACTTCAAAGAGATCAATGACACCCATGGACATGCGGTAGGTGATGCGGTACTGACAACACTGGCCGACTATATCAAGGAACATGTCCGTGACCAGGATATTGTCGTGCGCTGGGGTGGCGAAGAGTTTATCATTTTACTCCCTCACTCAGATATTGAACAGGCTGAAGTCAAAGCGGAAATGCTTCGTTCATCCATTGAAGCATATACTCAAGAGGATATCCCACACTTCACGATCAGTTTAGGCGTCACAAAATTCCATACAAACGAATCAGCAGAAGATCTGCTTAACCGTGTTGACAGGGCAATGTACGAGGCAAAAGAGGGAGGCCGGAACAAGGTGGTTTCCAAAATCTAACACTAAGTGTGATATAATGGTATAAGAATTTATTCTATTATATCTAGGAAGACAGTGTTATGAGTGATAAATCTCAGCAAACTTCTATTGGCAATACAGATACTCTGATTATGTCTGATCTTGCCACGCAAAAACTTCTTTTTCACTTCTCTATTGCCACATCCCTGATCTTTTTTACCTTCGGTGTCATCTACCTGTTAAAGGGAGAAGTGCTTTTAGGGACTATAGAGACATTTTTTGGCCTGCTGCAGATTGTCAATCTTTATCTGATGAGACAACATCAAAACTATATACTCAGCAGCAAAATTTTGCTCTACTCTGTCTACTTTATGACCTATGTGATCTTCATTACCGGCGGTCTGGGAGGAACAGGCCATCTTTGGATCCTCTTTATCCCGCTCTTTACGATGCTTCTGCTGGAACAAAAAGATGCTACCCGAAGTCTTATCGCTTATGTGGCGGGACTTGTTTTCATCACAGCTGCAGGCACTATCGATATTTATGAGCTCAAATACGATTTTGTTTTACTGCGTCAGACCACAGTGGTCTTTTTACTCTTTCTTTACCTTACCTACCACAATGAAAAAGTCAAGAAAATGGTACGTGAAAAACTTCAGGAGAAAAATGAACAACTCGAGCATCTCAGTCGTACCGATCATCTTACCAACATTGCCAACAGAATGTCTCTTAATGAGAAACTGGAGTATGAGTATTCCCGTACACAACGCAACAGTGAGCCACTTTCACTGATTATGATCGATATCGACTACTTTAAAAAGATTAATGACCAATATGGCCATATAACCGGTGACGTTATTCTTAAAGGTGTCAGTAAACTACTGCATGAGAGTGTAAGAGAAATCGATCTCATAGGCCGCTGGGGCGGTGAAGAGTTTATGATTATTCTGCCTCAGACAAAAATCAATGATACCAAAGTAATTGCTGAAAAACTTCGAATGAAACTCAATGAGAACGACTTCGGGCTAAATGAACCCGTCACAGCAAGTTTTGGTGTAACCCAATATAAAACGGGAGAATCCCTGGATATGTTTGTTCAACGGGCCGACAACCTCCTCTATACCGCCAAAGAAGAGGGACGTAACAGAGTTATCGACCATATCTGAAGCAGCTATTGGCACTACTTGATACTGGCGATCAGATTGCCAATCAGCAGATTCCATCCATCAACAAGCACAAAGACAAGAATTTTAAACGGCAGAGAGATCATGACTGGCGGGAGCATCATCATACCCATGGACATCAAGATGGAGGCAACGACCATATCGATGACCAGAAAAGGCAGGAAGAGCAGAAAACCTATCTCAAAGGCTGTCTTTAACTCACTAATGATAAAAGCCGGAATGATGACTGATATCGGTACATCACTGATAGACTGCGGATTTTCCATCTTTCTGATACGGAAGAAAAGTGCCAGATCCTTTTCGCGGGTGTTGCGAATCATGAAATTTTTGAACGGTTCAGCTGTCTTTATAAAGGCTTCTTCGTAGTCTATCTGCTCTTCGACATAGGGTTTGATCCCTGCGTGATAGGCCTTTGTACCTACCGGCTCCATCACAAAGATAGTCAAGATCAGTGCAAGCATCACCAGCACCTGTGTCGGTGGAACCTGCTGTGTTCCAAGGGCCTGGCGCAAGAAACCAAAGACAATAACAAAACGGGTAAAGGTCGTCATCACCAGTACCATGCTAGGTGCCAGGAAAAGCAGGGTCAGAACAAGTATGACATTCATCGAACTGACAAGCTGCTGTGGAGAATCCGGTGCAGCCAGATTAAAATTCATTGTAGGAATGGTCGCTGTTTCAGCAGCTGCGAGGGAAGCTGCCAACAGTAGAAATAACCAGATAAATCGCACTATTTGCTCTCGGCTGGCTTATCGAGGATAGACGATTTTACTTCCGTTTTTTTATCATCTTTGGCAGAAAAGAAGTGCAGCTCCACACGGCGGTTTTTGGCACGTCCCTGCTTCGTGGCATTGGTGGCAAGAGGGCGGTACATCCCATAACCCGAAGCGGAGACCCTCTTGGGAGAGACACCATCGAGAATCAGCTCTTGAAGTACCGATATCCCGCGTGCGGAAGAGAGCTCCCAGTTATCTTTATAGGGACTGTTCTTACCCGGGGCCTGGTCATCCGTATGTCCCTGAACACTGACATCGACATCGTTTGGAAGCTGATCGATGATCAGGGCGATACGTTTCAGGAACAGAAGGGCATCCTGACTCTCGATCTTCGCACTGCCGACTTTAAAGAGCAGCGACGCCGGAAGCTGAATGACAAAACCGTCCTGAGCCTCCTCAAGTGAGATGTTTTCGCCTTTGCCTTTATCCATCATCTCGTTGGCATCGGCAATGGCCTGCTTGACACGATTTACCTGTTCGGATGTCTCGTCTTGTGATTCGATCGGCGTGGACTCCTGGATGCGCTGTTTGGAGATCTCTGTCTTGGTTCCCCCTTCGAGGACACTCATCGCACCGGCAAGTGAACCGATCGCTTCAGAGATCTTTTTGGCATCCATACTGGACATCGAGAGAAGGAGAACGAAGAAACAGAGCAGCAGGCTCATCAGGTCGCCAAACGCGGCAAGCCACGCCGGCAGACACTCTTCACAATCAGGACACTTTTTCTTAGCCATCGTGATCCCTAGTCAAACTGGCTGACGCGATCGGCAGGACTCAGGTAACTCAGAAGCTTGCCTTCAAGTGTACGCGGATTGTCACCGGCCTGAATCGACATGATCCCTTCGATAATCATCCCTTTTAACAACTCTTCTTCACTGTTTCGGATCAGCAGGATATTTGCAATCGGTGCGCCGAAGATATTACCGATCATCGCCCCATACATCGTGGTCAGCAAGGCAACCGCCATCGAAGGTCCGATCGCACTGGGGTCTGCCATGTTCAGCAGCATCGCGACCAGACCGATGAGCGTACCGATCATCCCCATCGCCCCGGCAAGTCCGGCCCATGTACTGAAGATAGATGCATTGCCCTTATGGCGTGTACTGGTCTGTTCCATCTCGATCTCAAGCAGATCGCGAATGGTGTCCGGTTCATTCCCGTCAACCGCCATAGAGAGCCCTTTTTTCAGGAACTCATTCTCTTCGTTGTTGGCAGCCGCTTCAAGGGACAAGATGCCGTCACGTCGTGCCTGGGTGGCAAAATCAACCAGTTTTTTGATCAGCTCCATCGAATCTTCCTGAGGAGGCTTGATGGCGATCATGAAGATCTTCACAAAGTTCTTCATCTGCTCCATGCGGAACGCAACGAGCAGTGATCCGATCGAACCACCGATAACGATCAGGACTGATGGGATATCGATGTAAGCCCCGATACCAACACCCATTGCCATTGCACCAAAAAGCAACGACAGGATCAGCACCAATCCAATGACCGTTCCTAAATCCATTCACCAACCTTGATCGCCCGGCAGAGAATCCAGGCGTAAAATTGACTTATGATACACAAAAGTAGTTAGGCATAGACTTAAACTGTATAATTTTTAATTGTTAATTTTGAATTTTGAATTTTAAAGCCTCCTTTTTTGGTAACTTTCTCTCTTCTAAGACATTTTAGATAAAATAGCAACAAAAAAACAGAGACGATCACTATGTCAAAAACACTCTCAATCATTATTTTGGCCGCCGGCAAAGGCAGCCGTATGAAATCTTCAACCGCCAAGGTTCTTCACCCTATCAGTGGCCGTCCAATGCTTTACCATATCATCAAAGCTTCTCAGGAACTCAGCGATGACATCACCGTTGTTGTAGCCCATCAAAAAGAGGCTGTTACGAAAGCGATGCAGAGCCATTTCAACAATATCAGTTTTGTTACCCAGGATGCCGACAACTTCCCTGGTACAGGCGGTGCGGTCATGAATATCTCACCTCGCTACGAGCAGGTTCTTGTCCTAAATGGTGACATGCCGCTTATTACCACCGAATCGATGGGCGGCTTTTTAAAGAGCAGTGCCGATATTACGATGTCTATCTTCGATCTTGAAGATCCATCAGGCTATGGCCGTGTCGTCATCTCCGATGTCGGTGTCGAACGCATTGTCGAAGAGAAAGATGCCAGTGAAGCCGAGAAAAAAATAACGCATGTCAATGCCGGTGTCTACGCTTTCAAGCGTAATATACTCGAGCGTTATCTTCCCAAACTCTCCAACGACAATGCCCAGGGAGAGTACTATCTCACCGACGTCGTTGCCCTGGCAAAAGCTGATGGTCTCACCATTGAGCCGCTGCTTGTCGGTGAAGAGTATTTTAAAGGTGTCAACTCCAAAGCCGATCTTGCAGCATCCGAGGAGATCATGCAGCGCCGTATCCGTGCGAAGTGGATGCAAGCGGGTATTACAATGCAGCTGCCTGAGACGATCTATATTGAAGAGAGTGTCACTTTTGAAGGTGAATGCCTGGTTGAAAACGGCTGCCGGATCTGCGGTGAGACGCTTGTGAGCGATTCGCACATCAAAGCCCACACCATCATCGAAGAGAGCATTATCAAAACATCCGATATCGGCCCGCTGGCACATATCCGTCCGCACTCCCATCTTGAGTCTACGCATATCGGCAACTATGTGGAGGTCAAAAAATCTACACTCAACGGGGTCAAGGCCGGCCATTTAAGCTATATAGGCGACGCAGAGATCGACACCGGAACAAATCTGGGCGCCGGATTCATCACCTGCAACTATGACGGCAAGAAAAAATACAAGACGATCATCGGTAAAAACGTCTTTGTCGGAAGCGACTCACACCTGATCGCGCCGGTAGTCATCGAAGATGATGTCATTATTGCGGCAGGCACAACGGTAGCAACCGCCAAGGTAGAAAAAGGCTCACTTGCACTCAGCCGTACCCCGATGAAAACGGTCAAAAACTTCTTCTATAAATTTTTCGGCAAGGATTCGTAATGTCCACAATGAAAAAATTCACACGCAAATTTTTTGGAAAAGAAGCATAATGCAGATCCCGACCAACCTCCTCGAAGGCAAACACGTTCTACTGGGCGTTACCGGTTCTATCGCTGCCTATAAAAGCCTTGAGCTGGTCCGTCTGCTCGTCAAAGCCGGTGCAGAAGTAAAAGTTGTCATGAGTGACGCCGCCAAAAAGTTTGTCACGCCCCTTAGCTTTGAGACACTCAGCCGCAACCTTGTACTGGATGAGCAGAGCGAATCATGGGCCGGCGAGCACAACCATATCCAGACAGCACAGTGGGCCGATATTTTTCTCATAGCCCCATGCACGGCCAATACCATCGCGAAACTCTCCAATGCCATTGCCGACAATATGCTGTTGCAGACTGCATTGGCCTACCCTGGCCTAAAACTGATCGCACCATCCGCCAATACCAATATGCTCTACAACCCGATTACCGAAGCCTCCCTAAAGATGCTGCAGATAGCCAACTATGAACTGATCGGTACCCAGACCAAAGAGCTGGCCTGCCAGACAACGGGTGATGGTGCGATGGCCGAACCGCTAGAGATCTTCTGGCATAGTGCCCGTGCCCTGCTCAAAGAGGAGTTTTGGGAAGAGCGACGTGTCATTGTCACCGGAGGAGGTACCATCGAGAAGATCGATGATGTACGCTATCTCTCCAACTACTCCAGCGGCAAGATGGCATCCGCTCTGGCTACGGCACTCTTTCTCAAAGGCGCTGATGTCAACCTGATCTCTACCCGTAAGAGCTCTGATCTGCCACAGATCATGCATACGATTGATGTTGAATCATCTGCCGAGATGCTGGAATATCTAACGGACTCGATCCGTATTGCCAAAAAAGGGAAGATGTCCAGACCCTCACTGATCCGGGATGAGCCGATGCAGCTTATTCAGAAGCGGCCATACCTCTTTATGGCTGCTGCAGTAAGTGACTATGTACCGGAGTTCACCCAGGAAGGCAAACTGAAAAAAGAGATGATCGGTGAAAAATGGGCACTTCAACTCCGGGAGAACAGCGATATTCTGGCTTCACTCGATAAAAACGGTATCAACACCGTTGCTTTCAAAGCCGAAATGGACTCTGAAACCGCACTTAAACATGCCAGCAGTGTGATTGACAAAAAAGATGTCGATGCTGTCTGTCTCAACCTGCTCAAAGACAGCGGCAGCTTTGGAACCTCTGACAATCAGATCGATTTCATTACAGCCAAAGAGGTCCACTCTCTGCCTAGAACGGACAAGCTCTCGCTCTCTCTTGAGATGCTCTCATTGGCCAAGGAACTCTAAAGCGATGAGCAATATAGCCAAGCATATCGCCATCATCATGGACGGTAACGGACGCTGGGCCGAAGAGCATGGTCTTAAACGTACAAAAGGGCATGAAAAAGGGGCCGAAACAGTTCGTACCATCACGCAGGCATGTGTAGATAATGAGCAGATTGAACGCCTTACCCTCTACGCCTTCAGCACAGAAAACTGGAAACGGCCGAAACTGGAAGTCGAGTTCCTGATGAAACTGCTCGATCGCTATCTCATAAAAGAGCTCCCTACCTATCTGAAGAACGGAATCCGTTTTGAGCCTATCGGTGATCTTGGCCGCTTTTCATCCTCGCTTCGTAAAACGATCGAGCGGGTCCAAAAAGAGACAGTTCATGGAGAGAGACTCATACAGAGCCTGGCCCTCAACTACGGTGCCAGGGATGAGATAGTACGGGCAGTCAACAGAGTGGTTGACTCCGGTGAGACAGTTACCGAAGAGAGACTTGCCACTGCCCTCGACTGTAAATGCGATATTGATCTTCTCATCCGTACCGGCGGCGATCACCGCCTCTCCAATTTTCTGCTCTGGCAGTGTGCCTATGCAGAATTTTTCTTTACTGACACGCTCTGGCCGAATTTCACGACCGATGAACTTCAGAACATTCTCAAAAAATTCATGAAGATTGAACGCCGTTTCGGAGGCCTTAAATGACACTGACTCTGCTTACCTATCTTTTTATTTTCATTATAGGAACGATCATCGGCTCATTTTTAAACGTTCTGATCGTCCGAATACCAAAAGAGGAGAGTATCGCTTTCCCCGCGTCGCACTGTGTACACTGTGATACACCGCTCAAGCCTTGGCACAATATACCACTCATCTCCTGGCTCATTCTGCGTGGTAAGTGCAGTTTTTGCAGCGGACCGATCTCTATACAGTACCCTATTGTCGAACTGCTGAGCGGTATTATCTTTGTCACACTTTTTATCAAAATGGGAATCGCCTGGGCAACGCTTGGCATCGCTCTGGTGTTTTTACTGCTGCTTACCCTTTCAGTCATCGACTTCTACTACAAAATGGTTCCGGACAGTCTTAACCTGGCTGCGCTGACACTGGCCATTATCAGTGTCTGGTCTCTGCCGATGCTCGTGAACAACTTTGTCAATGCCCTGATCTTCGCCGGTGCTTTTTCCCTTTTGCGTTTCTATATCTCCTATGCCATCAAGCAAGAGGCGATGGGTGAAGCGGACATTATGATCGCTGCGACGATGGGGGCACTGCTGGGTATCGAACTGACACTGGCGGCCATCTTTGTCTCTGCCGTACTTGCGCTGCCTGCAATGCTGCTGCTTCGCGATGAGACCGATGAGAGCCGCCAGGTGCCTTTCATCCCCTTTCTGGCCATGGCGACATGGATCGTCTATATTTTCGATACACAAGTAAGCGCATATCTGGGAAGCCTTTATGGATAAGCTAAAACGCTATATCATCTCACACTTTTCCTTGCTCTTCTTCTCTATTTTTTTAGCACTGATTTCGATTGCATCGGTTGTCTTTCTGATCAAACTCTCAAGCTATACGGCTGTCATAAAACTGAGCTTTTTTGAGCTCCTCAAACTCTATGTATTTGTCTTGCCGGAGCTGCTTCTGTTTACCCTGCCGATCACCTTTTTTGTCTCCGCGGCACTCTCCCTTTATAAACTCTCAACCGATAATGAGATGATCGTCCTTTTTGCACTGGGGATCAAACCACGCTATATTTTAAAGACCCTCTTCAAACCGGCTATGTTTCTCTCAGCTGTCATGATCTTTAATTTTATGGTTCTGATCCCGCATACAAAGATCCTCTCCAAAAACTTTATCCTTTATAAAAAACAGGAAGCCCAGTTCAACCTCTCCGCATCCGAGTTTGGCCATAACTTCAACAACTGGCTGCTCTATATCGGCGATACAGATGAAAAAGGCGGCTACAAAGATATTCTGCTTTTTCGAAAAGATAAAAAAGAGGAGATCCTGGTCGGGGCGAAAAAGGCTGAAGTCCTTACATCCAAAGGTATTTTTAAACTCCAGCTCAAAGAGGGTCAGGGTTACAGTTACTCAAAAGACTCGCTCACACAGATCAATTTTGAGAGCATGAATATCAACAATCTACTGATTGATGATTACTATGATTATCGCGATCCCCTTGAGTACTGGCTCCATCCTCACTGGCGCGAGAAGAAGATCAAGAACTTTATCACGCAACTGCTCATTTCACTCTTTCCGCTCTTTTCACTCTTTACCGTGTTAAGTATAGGTATTATCCATGTTCGTCATCAAAAAGGGCATGTTTACCTTGCCATTGCCGCCTCTATGATCCTCTTTTTCGGTGCTATATTTGGCCTGCATAAGCCACTTGGGTTTTATGCCATTCCGGCAATTATTGGAGTATGGCTGCTGGTCACTATCCCTATCTACAGAAAAAAGGTGACTTCACGTTACTGATGAGAGCTTGCGATGCGTGTTAAACTGACTATCGCCTATAACGGCGCACCCTATTTTGGCCTCCAGTCGCAGACTACTACCGACAGGACCATCATAGGGACCTTGCAAAGCGCTTTTAAACGCCTTGGTATCCATAGTAAACTGATCGCTTCGGGACGTACCGATCGCGGAGTGCATGCAACGGCTCAGGTTTTACACTGCGATCTTCCGGCACACTGGAGCGACCTTACAAAACTGAAGCAATCCATCCATTACCATATCCCCAATTCCATCCGTGTGAAAAAGATTGAACCCTCGGCAAATGATTTTCATGCCAGATACAGTGCCAAACGCCGTGTCTACCGCTATGTATTGAGTGAACACACTCCAAACCCTTTTGAAGCTGATTTCGTTACCTTTACCGGCACCATTGATCTGGATCTCATCAATCAGGCGATGCATGCATTTATCGGGACACATGACTTTGTCTACTTTAAAAAGAGCGGAAGTGACACAACTGACTTTGTACGGACCATCTATAAAGCCTTTGCCTACCGATACCGGGGGAAAGTGATCCTCTATTTTGAGGCCAATGGCTACCTGCGCTCCCAGATCCGCCTTATGGTCGGCTTTTTACTGGCTGTCAACACCGGTAAATCAAATCTGGAACAGCTGCATGAACAGCTTAGTGCCAAGATGCAACATCATACCAGACTGGCTCCTGAAAATGGCCTCTATCTTGCCAAAATCAAATACTGACTCATATAGCTTTAGTCAATTAGACTCATTTAAGTTGATAATACTTGCATTATGACTTTTGATTTGCTATAATTTCCGCGATTTTTACAGAAGGATTATTCATGGCAAAACATCAGTTTCAAACTGAGGTCAATCAACTGCTCCAGTTGATGATTCACTCACTCTACTCAAATAAAGAAATTTTTATTCGTGAACTCGTTTCCAATGCATCTGATGCACTGGACAAACTCAATATGCTCGTTCTTACCGACGATGCCTACAAAGGTGTTGATTTTGCACCACGTGTCGACATTATCGCTGACAAAGAGGCGAAGACACTGACTGTCAAAGATAGTGGTATCGGAATGAATGACGAAGATCTTGTCGCCAATCTTGGTACGATTGCCAAGTCAGGCACAAAAGCATTCCTTGATAACCTATCTGGTGATGAGAAGAAAGATTCTCAACTTATCGGTCAGTTCGGTGTCGGTTTCTATGCCTCTTTTATGGTTGCAGACAGAGTTGAAGTTACTTCGAAAAAAGCCGGTGAAGAAAAAGCCTACAAATGGGTCAGCACCGGTGATGGCGAATACGAGATTGAAGAGGCTGAGCAAGATGGTCACGGTACGACTATTGTCATGCACCTCAAAGATGATGAAGATGAGTTCCTCGAAGCGCACCGTATCGAAAGTATCATCACCAAATACTCCAACCATATCCCGTTCCCGATCTTTATGGATAAAGAGCACTATATTGCTGCTGAAAAAGATGATGAGGGTAACGAGACCAAAGAAGCTTCAACCGAGATCAAAAACGAGCAGATCAACAAGGCCTCTGCCCTCTGGACCATCGCCAAGTCTGAGATCAACGATGATGAGTACAAAGACTTCTATCAGAGTATCGCACACGACAGTGATGAGCCACTTGTCTGGATGCACAACAAAGCCGAAGGTGCCATCGAGTACACTACCCTCTTCTACGTCCCTTCCAAGGCGCCGATGGACCTCTACCGTGTTGATTACCAGCCAGGGATAAAACTCTACATCAACCGTGTTTTCATCACCGATGATGACAAAGAGCTTATGCCGACATACCTGCGTTTCCTTCGCGGTGTTATCGACTCTGCCGATCTGCCGCTTAACGTCAGCCGTGAGATCCTTCAGAGTAATCCGGTCCTTAGCAAGATCAAGAACGCTTCGGTTAAAAAAGTACTTTCAGAACTGGCCAAAATGGCGAAAAAAGATAGTGAGAAATACGCTAAATTCTATGCGGAATTCGGCAATGTCATCAAAGAGGGCCTCTACAGTGACATGGGCAACCGTGAGAAGATCCTTGAGCTGATCCAGTTCAATACCCTTAACAGTTCCGAGACTACACACATCGAGGATTTCGTTGCCAATGTTGACGAAGAGAAGAAAGAGATCTACTACATCACCGGTCAGATGAGCCTGGCAATGCTGAAAAACTCTCCATCACTGGAGCGTTTCAAAGCGAAAGGCATTGATGTCCTCGTAATGAACGAAGAGATCGACACCATCGTCTTCCCAATGGTAACAGATTATAAAGAGTACAAACTTGTCAACGTCACCGATGCTAAATTCGAAGAGACAGAAGAGGAGAAGAAAGCAGAAGAAGAGACTGCTAAAACCTACGAAGGTCTCACCAAAGAGTTCAAAGATGCACTTGGAGAGAGTGTCAAATCTGTTGAGATCACGAACGACCTGACGGAGTCTCCGGTCTGTCTGAAAATCGATAAAGAAGATCCAAGCTACATGATGGCACAGATGATGAAACAGATGGGGCAAGGCGGAGAAGATACACCGATTACCCCGATCCTTCAGATCAACCCTAACCACGAACTGCTTGTGAAACTGAAAGAGTCAGCCGACCAGAACCTCATCAGCGATGCGGCGCACGTTCTCTTTGATCAGGCCAAACTCTTTGACGGTATGAAGATCGACGATACCGCCGACTTTATTACCCGCCTTAACCGCATTATGGCTAAAGCGCTGTAAATCGCTTTTTCCTGTACCCGGTTTATTTTAACTCACCTTCCGTTATTCCTGCGAAGGCAGGAATCTACAACCATTACTATTACTTTACTCCCTGAAGATATGTTCCCAACATATCTTTTTAACGGGAGATATCCTGCTATAATTGGGCACTTTTAAAACAACGGCCAACCATGACACCACAGCAACGCAAACAGATCAAACAAAAGATTCTAGAAGAGCTTGAGTCTCTTGCACATGAGATTAAAGAGCTTCAGGAGAAGACAAAGCCCATTGAACCGGACTGCTCTTTGGGACGTTTGACACGCTTGGAGATGATTGGAGAGCAGCAGGTCAATGAGCATGCCCTGCAAGAGGCCACCATCAGACACAATAAGCTGGAGTATGCCTTTCGAAAAGTCGATGAAGCGAGCTACGGTCTCTGTGTAGAGTGCGAAGATGAGATCCCGTTTCAGCGCCTCCTCATCTTGCCAGAGGCATCACACTGCATCGAATGTGCTTCACATTAGTATGAACTTTACAAGTATAGATGATCTAGATTCTCCTTCTCTAACTATCTACCGTCAGTTAAGAGATAACGCCTTTAGCGAAGACAACAGTTTCATCGCTGACAGTCCCAAGGTGGTCAATATGCTTTTAGAGACTTCCATCGAGGTCAAAAGCATTCTGGCGACACAGGAATATTACGAGAAGTTTAAAGATCTTATTGCACAAAAAGAGATTCCGCACCTCTTTGTTACAGAGAAAAAAGTGATGGAGTCCATTGTCGGGCACAGGGTTCACCACAACGTCATGATGCACGGCATCCGTCCTGCCCAGACTGCTTTAAACGATCTTGGCGACAATATCATTATGCTGGATGAGATCTCATCTACTGAAAACATCGGCTCTATTGCCAGAAGTGCCGCAGCACTTGGAGTGGACTCCTATCTTCTGCCAGAGCAGGGTCCCCACCCTTACGGTAGACGATCGTTGAGAGTCTCTATGGGGTATGTGAGCAAACTCAAAACGCATCTGTACAACGACATCTTTTCTACATTCAAGGCACTCAAAGCCGACGGTTATAAGATATTTGCCGCAGAAGTGACCAAGGAGTCCATACCATTAATGGATATAATCATCCCAAAGAAGTGGGTAGTGCTGATGGGACATGAAGGCAAAGGGCTCTCACCTGAAATCATTGCTGCGTGCGATGCATCGGTACAGATTGAGATGGCACCCGCTGTTAAAAGTTTCAATGTCGGTGTCGCGGCATCGATTTTGATGTATCAATTTAAAAATAAAACTTTAAAATAAAAGGCAGAAATTGAAAAAAATATTTCATTTACAACAGAAAAACAAACACCCCGATCGTGTCATTGAGTCTGTAAAGTATGATATTCGCAGGTATCTGAAACGTGAACGCAAGAAAAAACTACCCGAAGATGCTACTTTCTGGGATTTTGACTGTCGTTTTGGAGAAAACAGTGATGAGGCTGAGAGCTTACTGGCATCGGAGATCACGGCCGCTTTAGATAAGGCGCATAACTCCGGATGGAATCAATGTTATATTGAGATCATGGCCAGAGCAGTTCAGAAAAACAGAACAGAGACACCTGAAGAAGAGAAAGAAGAAGACAATACCGATGACACCGACCCTATACTTTCTTAGATCTTCCGAGCAGAAGATCGCAACCGATATGCTTCACTACGCTGCGCGCCTTGATGAAGTGAACAAGACGCTTGAAGATTTTCCGGAACTGGCCATCTATGAGAAGTATTACGGCCTCAGCTACAGGGACCTTGGACTCTATGCCCTGGCCGATAGCACTGTTGCCGGTGCCGCGTGGATACGCCTGCTAAAAGAGAGTGATGCCCCCAGTGCCTATGTTGATGAGATGACACCGATCCTTACCATCGGTGTCAAGCCGGAGTTCAGGGGGAAAGGCATCGGTTCTGCCATGCTTGAGCAGCTTCTTCTCGAAGCCGGTGCGCTTTATGAGCAGATCAGTGTAAGTGTAATAGAAGATTCTTCAGCAGTAAAACTTTTTGAGCATTTTGGGTTTGTGCGACTGGATGGCTCTGAGAAAAAAAGTACAATCGATAGTTCCAATCTTTTTACAATGACAAAAAAACTGCCCAAACAGGAAGTGAAACGCCCCTCAGACGGATATGATCCAAGCCACTGGATGGATTAAATCTCCGAAGAGCTGCGCTTCTAAATCACTAAAAAGTGTATGCTGCGATAACCCGGATATGATTCATCTTTCGTTCTGCATCACCGTAGCTGTCATATTCACTGCTCCTGATCGCATTACAGAGCCTTAAATCCCAGGCATTATCAGGCTTGTACTTGAGGCAGACGTCAACCTCATAGGCATCGGTTGTCGGCGTCCATCCGGAAGAGTTTACTGTTTTTGACTTACCGTAGTTGGCATAACTTCCCAGCACTTTAAGCCCTTTTATGATCGTATAGGTTCCCCCGACTTTGTACGCCTTGACATCCTGTCGGTACTGGTTGCGTGAAAAGAGAGAGCTGGTATACGCCGGGTCACTGCCAAAGATGTTGTACATCTGATCAGAATCCGTAGATTGATTGTAGGCAGCATAAACATTCCAGACTTTTGTCTCTATAGCCGCTTTTGCCCCGACCAGCCAGAAATCAATCTCACTGCCAGTGTAAGGGTTGTTGAAATTATCGAGACTCTGCTGGTTCAGCTATTGTGCACTCAGTTTCATCTTCATCGATTCACTGAGCGGCAGTTTATAAACTGCGTCGGCATAGAAGTTGTTGACAATGTTGTCGCCATAGTAGTTCCAAGCAGTAACTTTAAGACCTTTTACTCCCTTGTAGGTTGCGCCCAGTGCACTAAAGCCCGCCGATGAATCCACACCGGCCACATCCCTGATCGAAATAAAACGCGCCTGTCCGGTACCGCCTTTCTCCTCCAGAACATTCGGGGCACCGGCAGTTCCAGTACTTTCTCCGATCAACTTCCAGTCGGCTACTGTACGCGAACCGTACGATATACGGGTGATCTGCATCAGGTCAAGTGACAGATCCTTGACCGCTTCACTGCCTATGCCGTAGGCTTCATAGAAGGTTGGCATCAAAGACCACTTGATCTTCGTCATCGGAGTATTGAGGATCTGGCGTCCCAGCTTCAGACGAACGCCCTCTTTTTGTTTGTATGAGAGGTAGGCTTCTCCAAGTTGTGCGGTCTCTTTCCCTCGAGGAGCGACAAACATGCCCCGGGCCGGTTTCTTATCACCCGGTTTATCCCACTCAGTCAGGCCGGTATCACCGTTGACATACATGCCAATACCGATCTTCAGGTTCTTTGTCAAGAGATCTGGCGACTTGTAGTTGAGTTGAAACAGGTAACCACTCCCGTCATTTGGTGTATAGCCGTTATTCTTATCATGGATAACGTGCATCGCCTTGGCTTTTGCCGATACCGTTCCGTGATCCTGATCAATATTCACTTCACTGTCGGATGCATAAGCCGTAGTGACCACCACTGCCGTTGCTATTGAAAGCCATGCTGTTTTTTTCATAATTGTGATCCTTTTTATTCAACTTTCGCACATAAAACCAAGCTCTTTTTTACTCTTACTGCTTAGCAGAGCGATAATAATGAGTATACCCTTATTTCTCTTGACAATCATATCTTTACACATTACTATACTCAATATGTCAATCTGAAATCACTACGGATAAAGAGACAACTTAATCACTTTGCGTTAGAATGAGTTAGAAAACTACTCTATAAAAAAGAGAGGGTAATATAATGATTTTCTCAGAGTTAAGTGTAGGGAAAAGAAGTATTCTGTTAATCGCTTTAAGTGGTTTTGTAATTTTGGTTTTTACTTTTATAGGTATGCAGGTCTATCTGGCAAATATGGAAAAAGATGAATATCAAAATATCAAATCAAAATTACATATTATGCTAAAAAAAGAGATTGACTTAAAAAAGAGTGTTGCCATAAGCAATGCAACAGGATTGGCAAGTAACAAAACCATCGTTGATGCTCTTGTCGCAAACAACAGACAGATGGCCCTTGATGCGATTATAGAAACGGGTAAAAACTACAAAGAAAAAACCTCTTTTAAGAACGTGAAAATTCAAGTTCATACAAAAGATATAAAATCATTTGTCAGAGGCTGGAAACCAAAAAAATATGGGGATGACCTTAAAGGGTTTCGACATACTATCACGCATGTAAAGAAAACAGGAAAGCCGATTACTGCCTTTGAAATAGGAAAAGCCGGCATGACGCTTAAATCTGTTGTTCCTATTTACGACAGTACCAACAGTTATGCAGGTTCATTGGAATTTATACAGGGACTGAACTCCGTACAGAAATCTCTAAAAAAAGACAACATTGAGTTTCTCTATATGATGGACCAAAGCAAGCTTGGCGGCATCAAACTTTTTTCAAAAAGGATAGCTGTAGGAAATTATCTTTTAGATTTGAAAGCGTATGATGAGACCTTCCTGGAAAATGCCAAAAAAGTAGATTTTAATCTTCTCGAAAAAAACGGTTATATTATAAATGATCACTATTTTATCACTTCATTTCCTGTAAAGGATTACAAAGATCAAACCATTGGTATCTATCTGGTCGGACAGGAGCTGCAAATCATCAATGCACATATAGAGAAGTCAAAAGCGCTGATATATGCCTTTTTAGTGCTGACAATACTTTTAATAGTTTTTATTGTTTTAATCGTTTTTATAACCAACCATTTTATGATGGTTAAACCGACTATCCACTCTGTTGAAGAGATATTGGGAGCCAGTGGTCAGATTAATGATGCCTCGGCCCAGATTGCCTCATCATCCTCATCACTGGCAGAAGACGCAACCAGGCAAGCCAATAATGTTGAGAAAATAAATCATACCATCGTATCTGCATCCAAGGAAAACCAGCAAAACTCGCAGAGTGCCTCAATCGCTTCAAATCTGGCAAACGAAACAGATTCCTCTGCACATGAAGGTAATGAAAAAATAAACAATTTGATGAATTCAATGGAAAAAATAACGGCGGCAAGCGAAGAGATTCACAAAATTGTAAAAACAATAGATGAGATTGCTTCTCAGACAAATCTATTGGCTTTGAATGCAGCAGTAGAAGCCGCCAGGGCCGGTGAACATGGCCTTGGTTTTGCCGTTGTTGCTGACGAAGTAAAAGCACTTGCCCGAAGATCTGCTACTGCCGCACATGAAACTACTGCCATTATAGAAAGTACAATCAAACTGATCAAAGATGGAAACAGCAGTGCATTTGAGTCAAAAACATCCTTTGATAAGATTTTGGAAAATGCTGAAAAAACATCTGCCATCATCAATGAAATAGTTGACTCAATTAACAGCCAGTCTTCTAAAATGGTTGAAATAACAGAGAACATCAATAGCATTGATACCAGAACTCAGTCAAATGCTGCAGTTTCTGAGGAGATGGCGGCATCAAGCGAGGAGTTGAACGCCCAAACAGTAACTATGAATGAAAGTATCGTAAGAGTTGGTAAACTGGTAGGGTATGATGTCAACCAAGCTGGTATGAATTAAAGTGGCAACTTATAAGACCCATCATATTTCACTGGTTTTTTAACTGAAATTTATCTCTGGAAGCTGAACTTTTTTTCACATCATGCACCCAAAGGTTCATTGGGTTCAACGATACACTCGCTACCTTCGTAATTGATATTTGCATCAAAATAGAAAATACGCGACACATCCAGCTTGGCATCATTGAGTTTCATCCACGCTTCAAGCGCCCTGCCGCCACTTGCGCAACTGAAGACAATCGTCTTATCTTTTGGCAGGAGAGCAAAAAACTCTGCAGCCGTCATATCTTCCGCATAGATATTGATTGATCCTTTCAGATAACCGACATCATAATCTGATTTTGGCCGGACATCCACGATCTGGATGATTGCAGGCAGCTTATCCAGCTGTGATTTGAACCATTCACCGTCAACTGTGCCTTCATCTACGCCCGCTACGATTCCACTCTTCAAAACAACTTTTTTTGCTGATTTTTTCGGAGGTGCAACAATTTTCCTGCTAGTAGTTTCGCATCCGGCTTTTTTCCAGCCCGGCATCCCTGCAGCATACACTTTGACATTTTTGTAGCCTTCTTCAACCAGCATCTGTGCCAAATTATATGACTTGGCACACTTGTATCCGCCGCAAAATGTGATGATCGCTGTGGTTTTATCTATAGGAAAACGGCCCGAAAGGGAGTCCGTCTGTGTATCCGGAATTGAAAGAGCTCCCGGAATCGTTCCTGCAATATACATCTTGTATGGCCTTGCATCCATCAGCAAGGCACTGTTTTTCTTGTATGCGGAGAGAACGGCGGCCGTCTCGGCAACCACATAGTTTTTTCCTGACCACTCCGGCATTCCTCCCAGATATATTTTAGTGTCGGTAAACCCCATTGCCTTGAGTCTGCCGGCAAGCCCTGGACTTTTCGTACAACCATATCCGCCGCAGTAGGTGATAATCTCCCTGCTTTTGTCAATACCGTCAAGTTTGCCGATGTTCTTTTCAAACTCTGACAGAGGAAGCAGTATGGCGGTTGGAATATGGCTGATGAGATATTTTTTTTTCGGCCGTGCATCGATGATCAGGGCTGCCGACTGTTTTTTACCGACCAAGTCATTGACATAATTATAATCGACAACATTAAGTTGATATTTATCGATCAGTTTCTGAACACTAGGAGTCGGATGATTGAGGGAAAGAGTACTCTCTGCGGCATTACCGTAGAGACCAAGAAGAGCTATCAGAAGGATAGACACCAAAAATCTATTATGCATTTAAGATCCTTTAACAAACAATAAAACCGCTTATTCCTATTCAATCGTGAATAAGCGTCTCGTACCTAAATTATATCGAAAATGTGGAAGGAGTCCCATGGTGAAGGGTCTAAAAGACCTATTCTGTGCTTTGAAATGGCTCAGAAGACACATCTTCAGCCGGAGAAGGTGTTGTCTCTCCCTCTTCGCTTTCTGCAATCTCTTCTCCACCATTTTTCTTCGCCAGCTTTTTGAGGCGCTTTTCCTCTTTTTTCTTCTGTTTTTCGAGTTCTCGACCCCGTTTTTCGTAAGAGTAGTTAGTACGTGCCATTATCGGTTACCTCCACGCTGATTTCTGTTGTCTTTGCGAGGCGCTGCGCCTGATGCATTCTTAACGCGTTTATTACGTGGGGTATGCCCACTTTTAGCCTCTGCGGATCTGCTTCCACTCTTAGCTGAACGTTTTTGATTACCGGAACGTCCCCTGCCTCCTTGCAGAATCGGTTCGGCTTTGATGGATGGATCGGGAGTGAAGCCTTCGACGATGACTTTTGGTATGTCACGTTTGATCAACTTCTCAATGTTACGCAGATACTCATGTTCATCCACACACACCAGTGACATAGCTTCACCTTCATTTCCGGCACGTCCGGTTCGCCCGATACGGTGAACATAGTCCTCAGAGATATTTGGAAGTTCAAAGTTCACCACATGCGGCAGCTGATCGATATCGATCCCCCGTGCAGCGATATCGGTAGCCACAAGGACCCGTACCGTTCCCTCTTTGAAGTTGGCCAGTGCCTTCGTTCTGGCTGTCTGGCTTTTATTGCCGTGAATAGCCGCAGCACTGATGCCATCGGATTCAAGCTGTTTGGTCAGACGGTTAGCTCCATGCTTGGTCCGCGTAAAGACAAGCACCTGTTTCCACTGCTCCGTTCTGATCAGATGAGAAAGCAGCTCACGCTTGCGCTCTCTGTCTACAGGGTGAACAACCTGCGTGACACTTTCTGAAGCCGTATTGCGACGGGCCACTTCAATAAGGGTCGGCGAGTTGAGAAGGCCGTCGGCCAGTCGCTTTATCTCATTGGAAAAGGTAGCCGAGAAGAGAAGGTTCTGGCGGTGACGCGGCAAAATCGCCAGGATCTTTTTGATATCGTGGATAAAACCCATGTCCAGCATACGATCCGCTTCATCGAGGATCAGGCATTCAACACGTGATAGGTCAATGAATTTCTGCCCGGCAAGATCCAGGAGCCGTCCCGGTGTAGCGATCACGATATCGACCCCTTTACGAAGCGTCGTGATCTGAGGGTTACTGCTCACACCGCCAAAAATAACAGCAGATTTAAAGGGGAGATATTTTCCGTAAGTCTCAACACTTTCAGCGACCTGAGCCGCCAGTTCGCGTGTGGGAGTTAAAATAAGCGCACGAACATGATGTCGCTTGCCTTTGGCTGGAGGACGTTCACTGAGCAGCTGTAGAAGCGGCAGTGTAAAGCCGGCTGTCTTGCCGGTCCCTGTCTGGGCACCGGCCAAAATATCTTTTCTTTCCAAGACAGCAGGGATCGCCTGTTTCTGGATAGGAGTTGGTTTGCTATAGCCCTGTTCGGCGATAGCACGTAAGATTGGCTTTGATAAGCCTAATGTAGTAAATGACAAATAGTACCTTTTGTTTTGACAAGCCTACCAAGCGTTGGATAAACGTGGGCCGGTCTAGGCTAATTAATGTTGGTTATGAGATTCTCGAAAGATGAAAAAAACGAAGTCAGTCGCGGACCGAAGCACGCTGAAATTACGACATTTTACCATAATTTTTGCTAATATGTACTATAATTTCATTACTCGTTCTCCAATGGAGTAGCAAACGCAAGGATTTTCATGTCAATCACCCCATCTGTCAAACGCCATAACCATCGTGTCCACCCATGCAGCCGTGAACGCAAAGATGAGCTTCTCACTATCCTGATAGCCAAACATGCAGAACAAAGCATCCTTGTCGTTACGGCAGATGATCCGGAACCCATAAAGAAAATCGTTGACAATGAGAACATTACTGTTACAAGTGATGCAGCCCTCAAAGATGCTCCCGAGAAGCAATATGACCTTCTCATAAGCTATGATCTTCCTGACACTGCCATCGCCTACATGATCCGTCTGGCCCGTGCCAAGACACACGCATTGATCCTACTCGATCCCGGCGAACAAAAAAAGCTCTACCCGATTGAGACCCTCCTGGGACGCAACCTTTTGGAAGAAGTCATCAGCGGCTTCGAACTTCTCTCCGATACTCCGAAAGAAAAAGAGGAGAAAAGCTTCCAAGAGAGAAAGCCGAAACGCGATCATAAACCGCGCAGGGATGATCAGCGATCCGATCGTAAACGTGATGAGAGACCCTCACGGGATGATAAACGTCCAGCGCGTAAACCATTCGCTTCTGATACAAAAGATGAACCAAAATCGGAAAAATGGTCAAAGAAAGAGAGAGGGCCTTCAAAATACATCGGAAAAGATGAAGATGGCAAGCCTATCTTCTCCGGAAAGACCCGTGAGCGCAATCACCGTTACGACGGGACGCCAAAAAGTGATGAAGAAAAAGCAGCAAGCAAACGCCGCAGCGGAAAACCAAAATATTCAGGCACTCAAGATAAGAAGCGTAGCGATAAACCACGCTCTTTTGAGAATAAAAAACAAGACGATTCAAGAGAAAAAAAACCGTGGGACAAATCGAAATCATTCGATTCAAACAAGCCTAAAAAGTCTTACGACAGTACATCCAAAAGTAAACGTCCTGATGCAAAAAAACCTGTATCAAAACGCCCTCCACGAATATTCAAGAAATCGCTTGAGCAGCAAAAAGAGAGCAAATAAGGCACTATTTACAGTGCCCTTAACTATCCCCTGTTATAATTTCCGCCACTTTAAATCAAACCAACAAGGTCATCTATGTTAAAACATCTATCTACTGTCATTGGCTGCTTAGGGCTTATTACTGCTTGTGCTATAGCGGACAGCACATTAACAAGCCAGAATCAAAAAGCCAGCTATGTTCTCGGTGCCGAAATCGGCAAGCAGCTTGTCATCTCCAAAGAGGATCTTGATCTCGATGCGATGATGCTTGGTATGAAGGATGTCTTTGCCGGTTCAAAGCCAAAACTCAGCCAGGAAGAGATGCGCTCGGCAATGCAGGCATTCCAGGAAAACAAGCAGAAAAAGCAGCTGGCGTTGATGCAGCAGTATAGCGATCAAAACAAAAAAAAGGGAACTGCCTTCCTAAACGCGAACAAAAAGAAAAAAGGGGTAACGACCCTTCCAAGCGGCTTGCAATACAGAGTGATCAAATCAGGTAAAGGCGGCCTCTCTCCAAAAACGACCGATACGGTTGTGACCCATTATCACGGTACGTTGATCGATGGTACGGTGTTTGACAGTTCATATGATCGTGGTGAAGCAGTCAGCTTTCCGGTTAACGCGGTTATCAAAGGCTGGACTGAAGCCCTGACGAAGATGAAAGTCGGCGATAAGTGGCAGCTCGTTATCCCATCTGATCTGGCATACGGCGAGCGTGGTGTCCCTCCAAAAATTGGTCCGGATTCCGTGTTGCTCTTTGATGTGGAGTTGCTGGAGATCAAAAAAGGCTAATACAAAATCGGCGTATTAATCAAAATACGCCAGCTTGTTTATTAGACCTCTTGGTGTAACTTTAGAGGTGCCCTTTAATAAAACTTATGGATATTTTCCATAAGGTTATCGATCACGATATCATCACCCTTCTCTTTCAGAAAAGTGTTTAGATATGCCTGTGCGGCATCCATACCTTCACTGTTTTCAATCGCTAAAATATTTTTATAAAGTCCTGAGATGATCTCAACAACATGTTTTGAGACCGCTTTTCGTGAGGCCATATAACCAATAACCTCACCGCTGTCGGCATCTTTTTTAATATTGAACTCTGTAAAGACCCAATAGTAACGTCCATCCTTTGCCAGGTTCTTAACCACTGCATTGATGTTTTGACCGTTCTGAATACGGTCCCATAGCACCTTGAAAATAAGTTTCGGCATATCAGGATGGCGGATAATATTGTGCGGCTGACCAATCAACTCCTCTTCAGAGTATCCTGCAACCTCCCTAAAATAGCCGTTGCAGTAAGTGATGACACCTTTTGCATCGGTTTCACTGACTAAATAACGTTTTGGATCAAGTTCTATCGCTTCATTTAGAGGTTCGGGCCGGTTCACATCATATCCTTTAAAATAGTTAAGGGCATTATGCCACAAATATTTTAGGTCACCTCTTAGAGCAGAGTGTTCATCACCATAACCTCTCAAGAAGAAAGCACTATTTCGATAGCAGAACCTCAAAAAAACATATAGGGCACCTCTAAAAGCCCTGTGTATCATCAGCGTTGCATACGACTTTGTGATCAAGGCAGGTTCTTGTCAGCGTAGCAGGGCTACGGTGGCAAGGTTCTAACGCAGACTCACGAAGTCGTATGTGACGCCCTTTGGGAGGGCAAATAAGGCGCAAGCTTCCGTCCTAAAGTTTCTTGAATTACCTACTGGTAGTCCTACGAAACCTTAGAACAAAATCTTACACCTTCTTTGCCCTCTGATGATATACAGGGTTTTTAGAGGTGCCCTATGTGCCGATTGACCCATATCAACCTTTTTATAGCAACATACCAGTATAATCACGTCAAAATATTCAAGGCTGTTTCCATCACTTACGAGATCATCCATATCATTCATATCTTTTCCGTCTTTATCTACGGTGGTTTTCTGTTTGTCGACAACCTCTTTCTGGCTAAAATGAAACAGACTTTGAGTGAAGAGGAGCATACCAAGGCCAGAGAAGCGATCATGATGCATGTGCGCAAGGTCGTTCCTAATGCACTCTTGGTAGCAGTAGGTACGGGTATCTATATGTTTACGCAGGTGTTCGGTGAGATCAGCGAAGATGGTATGAACAGTTTTCAGCTCATGCTATCCATCAAAGCGTTTTTCGGACTTTGGCTCGGACTTCGCGGATTTAACCAGAAATTTTTCAAGATCAATCCATGGCTCTTCAAGAGCCATCTCTTTCCATTTGCACTCGTAGTCGTGATGATACTGCTTTCGCAAATAATGTACTTATAAAGGAGTGTTATGGCACCGACCTACACAAGATATGAAGATGTTGACAAAGATCAGCTTCAAAAAGATCTCGATGAGATAAAAGAGACATTGGGTGAAGTAAATCAGGAAGATTTCGAACATCTGTTAAAGTTGGAAAGATGGAGCAGAGCTTCAACATTTTGGGGCTATGCCATCATATTTTTGGTAAGTCTGCTTGAGATCACATCGGGAATCAGTTCTCTTCTTTTTTGGAGTATGGCTGTAGTTGCTGCTGTACTGATCGGTGTCGGGAATGTAACCAGATGGGCAGATGTCACTCATCCTATTTTGCATGGCGCGTATGACAAAGTTCCTGGTATCCCTTTCAAATATACAAAAGCCGGTTTTGCAAGAGGCAAGAACAGATATCTTCACTGGCTGGACTGGATCAAGCCTGAAGCCTGGGAGTATGAGCACAATATCATGCACCACTACCACTTGGGAGAAGTCGATGATCCGGATAACGTTGAAAAGAATCTTCAGTGGCTGATCCAGTCAAAAACACCTATGTGGTTAAGATACATAATCATATATGCATTTGCCGGGACCTGGAAATTTACCTATTATGCACCAAACACACTGAGGATCCTGGAAAATAAAGAGCGAAGAAAGAAAAAACTGCCCGAGACGAGTGAGTATGAGTGGAGTCCATTTACAAAAAATGGTAAAGAGTTATGGAAAAACTATATGCTCCCTTATATCAGTGTGAAATTTATTTTGATCCCGCTTCTATTTTTACCGCTTGGGATGGAAGCCGTCTTTAACGCTTTTATTATCACGCTGATGGCTGAATACTATGCGAATCTTCACTCATTTCTAGTGATCGTTCCAAACCACTCTGCTGAAGATATCTATATGTTTAACGAGCCGCATAAGAGTCAGGGCGAGTTTTACCTGAGACAGATCATGGGCAGTGTAAATTATAACACTGGCACCGACCTGATCGATTTTGCTCATGGTTTCTTAAATTATCAAATAGAGCATCATCTTTTCCCGAGCATACCGCATAGTCAATACCAAAAAATGCAACCAATCGTCAAAGAGATCTGTAAAAAACACAACCTGGAATATAGACAGGAGAGTGTATTTAAGAGAATCGGTATGACTATCGATTTAATGGTTGGAAAAACCAAACTTCTTCGAGTAGATGGCGTATAAGACGCCATCACTTACCCGCTACCGTTCGTAATCAACCACTTTACTCGCTTCTGTCACCTCTTTGATGAAAGCCACCACTTCAAGGTGCGCAGGATGCGTAGCATAGGTTTTCAAACCCTCTTTGGTCTCGAATGTCGAGTAGAGTGAAAGATCCATCGCACGCTCCGAGCCGTTAAAGTCGATACCCACCTCCATGCTTTTAAGCGGTTCGATCTTCTCGACAAGGGCCTCAAGCATCACCTTTGTTTTGGCAATATTTTCTGACCTCTTCTCCTCTTTGAATGTAAACATAACAATATGTACGACCATGGAAAACTCCCTGAATTTTTATGCCATTTTATCTAATCTTTGGTAGTATAGTCCCATGAAAGAGCTCTACGGCAGTGCTATCCTGTTTTTCTATTTTCTAAAGTGGCCTATCGTAATAGGACTGCCCCTGCTCTATTGGCAAGGTTTGCATAATAACTGGATACTCAATATACTCTGGCTCTTTTGTCTTGCTCTGATTATCAAAGATCTCATAGGATTAAGACGTGATCGCTGAAATAGATTGGATCGTTTATTATGCTTTTATTCTGACAGGGCAGCTTTTTTTTGTTGCTGCACTGCTTCATTTAATCTATCAGCGCCATTCTCCGACAAGCATGATCGCCTGGTTTCTGGCAATTTTTCTGCTCCCTTATGTTGCAGTACCCTTTTATTTTATTCTCGGCCTGCGCAAACACAGGAAAAAGATCTATAAATCCGCCTTTTCCATGCAGGCGGTCAATGAACTTCCTCCCGCTAAAACAGCTCCAATAGACACCCTTTTACGCAGCAACGGTATTCCCGGTACAACGACAGGAAACCGGTTTGCACTCTATACAGATGGCGTGAGCGCCTACCATTTGCTACTGGAGGCTATTGAAAATGCCAAAGAGAGCATCTTTATCAGCACCTATATCTTCAAAAATGATGCTATTGGCAAAACAGTACTTGCGGCCCTGACAGAAAAAGCAAAAATGGGGGTACAGGTTAAAGTGCTGATCGATTCACTGGGTTCATACCGGCTCTATTTTTTTCAGTATTCCCTCAGGGCGCTTCGTGAAGCCGGCGGGGAAGTGCTCTTTTTCATGCCGGTGATGCACACTCCCTTTCGTAACTATATCAATCTTCGTAACCACCGCAAGATCTACCTCTTCGATCAGCGTACCGTTCTTACCGGCGGTATGAATATCTCCTGTGAATACATGGGGCCATCATCTGAGAAGGTACGCTGGAACGATCTGCTCTTTTTGGCAGAGGGACCTGCCGTCTTTCACTACTGTGAAATCTTTATTTCAGACTGGCTTTATGCCGCACAAAGCAGTGATTTCCCAAAATCAAAGCTTCTCCCGGATCCCCTCGGTACTATCTCGATGCAGGTGGTTCCCTCCGGCCCCGATGTTGACTCCGATGCACTTTTCGAAGCACTTACCAGCGCCATACACGATGCAAAAACCCGTATCTGGCTCGTTACCCCCTATTTTGTACCGGACGCCTCGCTGATTCAGGCGCTGATTATTGCCAAACACAAAGGCGTCGATGTCAGGCTGATCACACCGCGTGAATCAGACCATCTCATTGCCGATATCGGCCGCAGCAGTTTTATGCGTGAACTCACCGAAGCCGGTATAGACGTTGCACTTTACGAAGGAAGTATGCTCCATGCCAAGGCAGTTTTGTTTGACAATACCATCGCCATGCTCGGCTCGGTAAATGTTGACAACCGCAGCCTCTTTTTAAACTATGAAGTGGTCAGTTTCTCCTATTCGGAGCCGGTCATCAATGCTGTTGAACAATGGATGCAAAAGCTGATTGAGCACTCCGGTACCAAGATGGAACCGGCAGGAAGAGTCCGGAAACTTGGAGAAAACTTTATGCGGGTCATCGCCCCGATACTATGAGAGTCCCATGCTAAAACCGACCCACTCGCCAACTATGTTTCATCATCACAATCAATCGCTGGCTCCGCTATTTGGCCTGCTCTGCTGGAATGTCCACAAAGAGACACTCGGCAGTGCTTTTGAACCCTATCTCCACCATCTGCTCCAATCCTGCCCCAGCGACCTGATCTTGCTCCAGGAAGCCAAAACCTCCCTCCACAGACCGCTGAAACTGCCGGGTTTTTCGTATGCCATGGCTGCCAACATCCAGACACGCCGCTACATCTACGGAGTCCTGACCGCCGCAAATGCCTCTTTTGAAACGGCTGAAAACCTGCTGACACAGAGCCGGGAGGTGCACCTTAGCACCCACAAAAGCGTTTTAATCAGTACCCACCGTCTTGCCGATGGTACGACGTTGCTGCTGATCAATATCCATGCCATCAACTTCGTCCCTTCACGATGGTTTTTAAAAGAACTGCATACCCTCAAAACACTACTACAGGAACATTCCGGCGCCATGATCGTAGCGGGTGATTTCAACTGCTGGAGTAAAACACGAAACACTCTTCTCGAACAGTTTTGCAGCGAACTGGGGCTGATAAAAGCAGATTTTTACGATGCGCACCATATCAAACGGGTTTTCCGCCAACCCCTTGATCATATCTTCTATCGGGGTCTGAAGCTGGTAGAATCCAGGGCGCTCGACAGCGGAAAGCTTTCAGATCATAATCCGATCTACGCCAGATTTTCTATAGAATAAGAAGCAATTTACTATAGATTGTTAGGACTGAGAATCAATATGTAAAGTTTTATTGTTCGACAAAGTCAACCCAATGAAAACCAAGGGTTTGAGAGCTCTCTGCTGAAGACGTGTGTTCTGTGCCATTTCAAAGCATAGAATAGAACCAAGTGTTAAGTCAATCCCCGCCCTTCCCTTTACTTTGTCAATAGATCCTTCAGGCTCTCAAGCGGCTCTTTTCCTTCAAGTATCTCATAGACTTCAGTGGCAATCGGCAGGTAGATCTCACGCTGTTGGGCGATGGTCTGCAAAGCATAGGCTGTTCCGACACCTTCAGCCACTTCACCGAGCTCTTCGATTATCGTATCGATCTTTTTCCCCTCTGCCAGTCCAAGACCAACTCTGAAATTTCGGGACATCGTTGAACTGGCTGTCAGAAAAAGGTCACCGGCTCCGCTGAGGCCTATAAAACTCTCATCCTTGGCTCCGTACGCCCTGGCAAAACGATGCATCTCCACCAGACCGCGGGAGATCAGCGATGCAGAGGCATTATTGCCAAGCTTCAAGCCTTCACAGATCCCTGCAGCGATGGCAATGACATTTTTATAGGCACCTGCCACTTCTGCACCGGGAACATCATCACTGACATAAGTGCGCATGAACTCCGGAAAAAATTCCGAAAACTCCATAGCTGTCTGTTCATCTACTGAATTTATTACAATTGCTGTAGGAAGCGACTGCATCACTTCGACCGCAAAAGAGGGGCCCGAGATGAAAGCCAGATTCTCTTTTGGCACATACTCTTCATAGATCTCATTCAAAAAGCGTCCCGTGGAGGCTTCTATCCCTTTTGCGGCGACAAGAACCTTCTGCCCGCGATAGACGAACTTCTCTTTCAGCCACTGGCTGACCTGCTGCGCCGGAATGGCAATGACAATATACTCTAACGCCAATACCTCTTCGAGAGAGACAAAATTTGAAAGATCACGGGGTGTGCGGGAGTTGATCACCACATCATTATTGACCGAGAGTGCAAAGGCGAGTGCCGACCCCCATTTTCCTGCTCCGATAACACCTATTTTATTCATGTTCTTCCTCCAATGGCACGTTCAAAGCCCTGAATATCTTTTTCGTATCCGATGACGATCAGCAGATCATCCGGATCCAGTTTATGCTTCTGTCCCCGGTTGGTGAAGATAAACGAAGTACTTACTTCATGATCAACAACAGCCAGAACGATCACACCAAAACGCTCATTCCAGCGAATTTCATGCAGGTAACGTCCGACAAACTCTGAATTTTCAGCCACTGTTATCTGTGCGATCTTCAAATCACTCTCTTCGTAAAGTACCCGGTGAAGTACCTCCGTCGTAATCGGTGCCTCAAGCTGGCCGACAATGATGTTTGCCGTAGTCTGGATGACCGGAATGACTTTATTGGCACCGGCCATTTTCAGTTTGTTGGCACTCTCTTCATTGCTGGCCAATGCAATGATCATGACCGATTCAAAGGCAGCGCGCAGCGAAATCGTCACAAAGATATTGTTGGCATCATCCTCAAGGGCACTGAAGATGACCAGTTCATCAATTTTATGATTCTTGGTGATATCATCCCAGTTATCACTCAGATCAAAGAGTGAACCCTGGAAACCGGCACTGGAAACAGCCTCGAGACCTTCAGCTTCAAGCACATAGATATGCAGGCTTCGATACTCGTTTTTGATCTTACTGGCAATCTGCATTGCGTATTCATTGTAGCCGAAAATGATAACGTCATTTTGAGTCATGGCTGTCTCTTTGTATGGATAGAGAGGTTGAACTCTGAAATAAAACTTTTTTCACCGATCAGCAGCAGAATGTCGCCCTCCTCCAGTATCGTATCGTCCATCGGATTGAAAAGAAACTCTTTTTTACCCTGTTTATAGACTCCCATAAGAAGAAGATGATAAGCATCAAAATCAAACTCACGGATAAACGTAAAATTATTACACATACGCTCATCCACACTGATCTCTTCAATCTTGACAGAAGTCTGTTCCGAACGCAGTGCATGGATCGCTTCGAATGCCACCGGTTTGCCGCTGAACTCCTTGGCGATCATACCTATGAGTTCCTGCGTATACAAGATATCATCGACTCCGGCAAGCTGCAGTTTTTTATGGTTTTGCCGGTTCATCAGTATGGCCAGTATCTTGACCTTTGTATCCATCGAACGGATGGTCAAAGCCGTATAAATATTTTGAACATCATCTTCACGAAGGCATAAAACACTGATCACCTGTTTCTTAAAATCGATCTTCAGGTGTCCATAGCTCTCAAGTGCACCAGGGTCATACGGAAGGGCAATAAGTCCATGCGCTTTAGCCCGTTTGATATGCTCCGGGTCTCTGTCCATCACAATCACTCGACGACCGCTGCGACGAAGTTTGGCTGCTACCTGATGCGCGACATCCTCATAGCCGCAGATAAGATAAAAACGCTTCAGTTTTGTGACATCATCAATGGTTTTGACATCTTTGATCTCATCAAGTTTTTCGGTGAATGCCGATACCACGATAGAAGTGGTAAATGACAGAACGGCAACCCCTGCAATGATAATCACCATAGCCACAAAACGGCCGGCATCCGTCACCGGAGTGATATCACCAAAACCAACGGTTGAAATGGTTACGATCGCCCAGTAAAAGGCTTCATAGAGGGTGTCGATCGGTGAATCAGGGTTATTGGCTTCCATCACATAGATCAGCACGGCTGATATAAAGATCACAATGGATGCGAACATCAGGAGTGTCAAAAACTCGAACTTTTTGGTGGCAAGGACAGATCCGAATGTCTGAAGGCTTCTGGCATAACGGAAAAGCTTGAAGACACGAAAAAGAATGAAGATACGAAGCAGACGCATCTGATGGAAAAACGGGACGATCGCGAGCAGATCAATGATTGCCGTAACGGAGCGTACATACTCCCATTTGGCTCTCACTATTTTTTTAAGAGCATGGCTCAGACGAAACTTACGCTGAAGCATCGTATCTTTTTCATACTGCGCTACAACAATTTTGGAACTCTCACTGGCAATCCAGAATCGCAGAAGATACTCCGTCAGAAAGACGAATGAGATAACAAAGTTATTAAAAAAGAGCCAGAGATCATTAACAGGGTGTTTGACTTCACGGATGAGGATCACGACACTCAGGAAGATCAATGTGATCATCATGTAGTCAAAATAGCGTTTTAGGGAGTATTCGTTATTATCGAGAAGATTTCTGAAAAAGGCTTTTCTACGCTGGTACCCTTCCGATGCCAGCAAGCCGTAAGCACTGTCGACGATCAGACGGGAGAGTGGATTCACATCAACCCAGTTTTGACTTTAGGATCTCATTGACGGCCTGCGGGTTGGCACTTCCTTTACTCGCCTTCATAACCTGACCGACAAAGAAGCCGAAGAGTTTATCTTTACCACCCCGGTACTGTTCAACTTTATCCGGGTTGGCTTCGAGGATCGCATCGACCATCTTTTCAATGGCCCCCGTATCACTCACCTGCTTCAGACCGAGCTTATCGATAGCAGCATCCACATCTGCATCTTCTTCCATCAAGAAGTCGAGTACCTCTTTGGCCGCTTTACCGCTGATGGTCTTGTCTTCAATACGTTTGACAACTGCAGCAAGTTTCACCGCACCAACCGGAGATTCGGCAAGTGAGAGACCACCTTTCAGACGACCCTGCAGTTCAACGGTCAGCCAGGTGACACTGTTCTTTGGTGATGCACCCTCTTCAACCATCTTCTCAAAGAAGTGTGCCATTCCAAGGTCAGCCGTAATCACACCGGCATCGTATTCACGCATACCGTATTCGTTCACAAAACGCTCACGCTTCTCGTCCGGCAGTTCCGGGATCTGTGATGCCTCGGCAAACATCTCATCGGTTACCACGGCTTTGAGCAGGTCAGGTTCCGGGAAATAGCGGTAATCTGCCGCTTCCTCTTTCCCGCGCATAGAGCGGGTCTCCTGTTTGTCCTGGTCAAACAGACGGGTCTCCTGAGAGATCTCTTCATCATAGAGACCATCTTCCCACGCTTCGATCTGTCGCTGCACTTCGATCTCGATCGCTTTTTGGATAGAACGGAAGCTGTTGATATTTTTGATCTCGACACGGGTGTAGAGCTTCTCATCCCCTTTTGGACGGATGGAGACATTGACGTCAACACGGAACGACCCCTCTTGCATGTTGGCATCGGAGATATCGAGGTAGCGTACAATGGAGTGAAGTTTTTTAAGGTACAAGATCACTTCTTCATCTGAACGCATATCAGGTTCAGAAACGATCTCCAGCAGAGGTGTACCCGCACGGTTAAGGTCTACTTTTGATTGATCGCCTTCATGGATATTTTTCCCGGCATCCGCTTCGATATGTGCACGGTTGATACGGATCGTTTTATGTGACCCGTCTTCAAAATCGATCTCAAGGTGACCATGCTCGACGATCGGCGTATAGAGCTGCGTAATCTGGTAGGCACTCGGGCTGTCCGGATAGAAGTAGCTTTTACGGTCAAAATACGAGGTGCGGTTGATCGTTGCATCGATGGCTGTTCCGAACATCACTGATTTGCGAAGGACTTCATTGTTTAGCACCGGCAAGGCACCCGGAAGGGCCAGGCAGGTTGGACAGGTATTTGAGTTTTGTGTATGATTAAAACTGGTTGGACATGAACAAAAGAGTTTGGTATTGGTGTTTAACTGAACGTGTACTTCAAGGCCGATAACGACTTCAAACATAAAAAAATTCCTAGGTTAAAAAATAACGGATTGAAGCGAAACCGTAGACACCGGTGCTTTCAATCTCTTGGACCTGCCTGGGCGTCGTAATACCGCCCAGAGCAAAGATATTGAGAGAGATTTTACCCACTAATTCATTTAAATCCTCTAAACCCTTGGGTTCACCCTTGTTTGGGGTTGTAAATATAGGGCTGTAAGTCACCGCATCAGCACCCATTTTGGCTGCTCTAAAAACCTCTTCATGGGTATGGGTACTGATGACGGTATAGAGGCCAAGTGCTTTGGCTTTTTCGATCTCATCAAACTGCATCGATGTCAGATGCACCCCGTCGGCTCCAAGTTTTTCCGCCAATACCACATCGCCATGCAGCAGCACACAGCCGCATCCGGCAGCTTTGGCTGCTTTGATAAATCCTGCAGCCAGTGAAGCATAATCCCCGCTGCTTTTATCTCTGAAGCAGGCATACTCCGGATGAAATTTCTCAATGGCATTTACTGTGGCCTTGGCTACCGATTCAGCCGTTTTTCCATAATACTCAGGATCACTGATAAGATAAGCCTCAACTGCTTTGTCAGACATGTTGTTTCCTCTTTGATAACATGATTATAGCGCATGATATTTTCATATGCTATACTCATATAACCACTTACCCGAAAAGGCTGTATGAATGCGAAACGCACTGCTCAACAGCTCTGTTATTTTGCTTTTTCTGCTGATCCAACTATTCGGTTTCATTCTCTTAAGCATCGACAAACATAAACGCATCAGCCACCACCTTGAAAATACGACCCATAGCATAGAGGTCGAATATCAGACCGTCTACAATGCATTTAAAAACAAATCTGATATTGTCTATAACACCCTGATCAACAAACCCAAAATCAAAGCACTGCTAAGAGAAGCGCTTCATGCCGATCAGGAGGGTCGCGACAATGCCCGGCGGAAACTCCAGGCCCTGCTTCAGCCGGATTACGACATCCTTAAAGGCTCCTACCTCAAACAGCTGCACTTTCACACCCCGAAGAATCACAGCTTTTTACGGATGCACAAGCCGGACAAATACGGCGATGATCTAAGCACTGCCCGCGAAACCATTGCTTATGTCAATCAACAGCACCGTCCCATCGACGGATTTGAACTCGGCCGTGTGGCCAGCGGTTTTCGTTTTGTCTACCCCCTCTTTGACAGTGACGACACCTATCTCGGGAGTGTCGAGGTTTCCAGAAATTCATATATCTTTATCGATATGCTCAATACACCACTGCACTATACCCACCTGCTGTTCAGCAAAAGAAGAGCCGAACAGAAAGCGTGGCAATCGTTAAAGAAGCACTATGTTACAAGTTCCATCAACGAACATTTTCTCTTCAACCGCAGCGAAGATGTTGAGAGATACGGTTCCGATCTGGCAGACCTGAAACAAAATACGCATCTCTCAGAAGCGATGCATACCAACAAGGCCTTTTCCGTTTATGCCGAAGGCGAAAATGGCGTAAGGCTTTACACTTTCATCCCGATCAAAAACCCCGTAACAAAAGGCACTGTCGCCCATATCCAATTTATCAGTGAAAGCCCCTTCATCACCCGGGGGAAGATTTTCTTTTGGCTTGCCTATGCCTTCTATCTGATCCTCACTACACTGCTGCTCCTCTTATACTGCCGTCAGCAGCGCCTACAAAAAGATTTGAGTCTGCAGGTGGATGCGCTGAACAATGAAAAGAAAAAACTTAGTGCCGTCATCGATAATATCAACAATATCATCATTATTACCGACGGTCTGCAGATCATTGAGGTCAACCGAAAGTTCTACGACTTCTTCGGTTATAGCGATCTTGCCCAATTTAAAGCCAAACATCCGTGTATCTGCGATCTCTTTCTGGAAGTTCCCGGCTTTTTTCACCTTGGGGAGGTACCTGAACAGAGCAACTGGATCGACTACATGCAGACCCTGGATGAAAACGGACGCATCGTCTCCATACTTGATCTCCATGACAATCCAAAAGCATTTCTGGTGACATTCAATACTTACGACGATCATGCTCACAATGTCGTCAGCTTCAACGACATTACCGACCTGATGATCGAGAAAAAACAGTTTGAAATAAAGGCCTACTACGACCATCTCACCGGGATATTCAACCGCCAGAAGTTCAATGAACTCCTTATCAGCGAAACACAACAGGCCAGCCTAAGCAAAAGACCTCTCTCAATCATCATGTTTGACATTGACCATTTCAAACCGATCAACGACACCTACGGCCATGATGTTGGGGATGACGTACTTATACAGTTGGCAAAAACTGTTAAAGCAGTACTTCGGGAAGATGATCTTTTTGGACGCTGGGGCGGTGAAGAGTTTATGATCTTGCTGCCACATACCAATGTAGCCAATGCAGCCTTGAAAGCCGAACGGGTACGTCAGGAGATCGAATCGTTCAGCCAGGAGGGACTGCCTCCATTTACGGCAAGCTTTGGAGTCACCGTATTTGAAGAAGATGAAAGTATCGATGCGTTTCTCAAGCGGGTTGACGAAGCCCTGTATGAAGCAAAACATGGCGGCAGGAACATGGTGGTAGGCCGTTAATTGAGCAAAGCCCATTTACATTCAGTGCTATCCAATGGCACCGAACACACGTGGCACTTCTGCACTAAAGTGCGATACTAGAAATCACTAAATGATTTCTAGTGAAAGCTGTCTTTTTTAAAGCCAGAGATTTCTTGCAAATCTATACTTTACTCATAACCCGGTTTCGGCCATGTTCCTTCGCCCGGTAAAGTGCATCATCGGCATGCTTAAACCAGGAAATTTCATCTTCAGCTTCTTCGATCTCAGCCACGCCAAAACTGACGGTCACTCTTCCGACTGAAGGAAAAGCCGAATCAGAGATACGTTCTCTGATCTTCTCTACCACTATCAAGGCTTCTTTGCCTGAAGTCGCTGGTAGAAGGAGTGCAAACTCTTCACCACCCCAACGTGCCAGCAGGTCACATTCTCGAATACCCTGCTTTATAAGCTTGACAATACTGACCAGTATCTCGTCACCCGCAAGGTGCCCATATTGGTCATTAACTCGCTTGAAATGGTCAATATCACATAAAACGAGTGTGCTGGAAATATTGTATCGTTTGAACATGCTGATCTCATGTTCTACGAAGTGATTGAATTTACTTCGATTGTAGACTTTGGTCAATGGATCGAGTGAAGCGAGTATCTCCATTTTTTTACCGGCTGTAATATCCTGACGTACCGCAATGTAACCTATTTTTTTACCGCGTCTGTTCAGTTCCGGATGAACACGTACATTGAACCAGAAGGTCGAACCGTCTTTGCGGCGGTTTTGCATCTCGCCATGCCAAATCTTGTCAGAGGTCAGTGTGCCCCAAAACTCTTTATAGATGCTGTCGGGAACATCTTCATGTCTGAGTATATTGTGGTTTTTTCCAAGAAGTTCATGCTTCTCATAACCGGTAATATCGGTAAATGCCTGATTGACAGCGGTAATGTTGCCCTTCAGATCTGTTTTGGAAATCGGGATGGACTGATCGAGAAGCTCCTGATAGTAGGAGCTATGACTTTTGGAAAATGAAAGAAATATCTTTTTGAGACTCGACCTTTTCAATAGGATCACGCCAACGGTTCCAAGCCCGATCAGAAGCATAAACAGAGACAAATGTTCATTCATCATTGCGATATTCATCGTCATCTACACGTCTCTATATTGAATTTGATCATATATATAAAACTCTTCAAAGAGCTCTCTTGACTCTTTATTCTCTTGAAACCTTGACTCGAGTTCCCTGATGAACTGCAGTGGCGTATAGGTATAACTCTTTTTAAATGCTTTGATAAAGTGAGACTGGTCGAAAAAGCCATGTTCAATGCTCGTGATCGCATCATACTGATCACGATAGAGCTTCACTATCATTGCTTTGAACTTCTGATAACGGATATAGGTATTCAGATTGATACCGATATATTTTTGAAAATAGCGGAACAGCGTCACCTTTGATTTATTGAAGAGTCTGCTCAGTTCATTGACGGTAATGGAAGTGAAATTTGCATGAATATATTCCAAAATATTAAAAAGGTTCACCTGCTCCAGCTCATCAGCATAGTTTTCTTTCATATGCTCACTTAAAAATCCCATGAGCATCTCTTCTGTTGGATTAGTTGTGCTCAAATCGATATTGCAGGTAAGCGGAACAATTTTATTAAAGTAGTTTTTGGCACTCTCACCGGAGAAGATGAAAAAGGTACAGGGTTTGAATTTTATCAGACAGATCGGATGTTCAAGTTTTGTTTGAACTATCCTGGTGTGATCACTTTTTCCGCATAAGTAGGGAGTAGTTTCAGTAAAAAATGTACATTCCCTGCTTTCCCCTACACTCTCGCAACTGATTTGATTACCAAAATTAAGCAGCAGGACTTCACTCATCTGTGGCAGATGGATGAACTCAAAAATATCGCCGGCGTCTAACGGTTCAATTATCATAGCGCTTTCAATATAACGGCTAAAATGATACTTACTGATATCAACCTTGGTGCTTTTAAACATAAAACTACCACTCTTAATGGAAAAAAATTATTATTTATTATATAGATATAATTCCACAATTCATAGTATATATCTTTCTTTTTAACAAAATATAGCTATTTGTAACCCTTGGTGAGTAAGAAAGAAATTTTTAGAGGTGCCCTGGCGGCTGATTATGATTCTGTATTAAGCGATTGCTCTATGGACTCCAGAAGTTTCGTCTGTTTAAAAACTTCATCGGCTTTCAGACGATTGATCCGCATACTTTCAAGCAGCAAGAGTGCTATCAAAGCAAAAAAGATAAATAAAAAGGTAAAAAAGACAGCTAAAGGGAGACCGAAAATAGAGACAATGTGGAAAGTGATCCAGGCACCGATGAGAAGGAATGCCCAGAAGATGCCCTGCAGAAAGCCGATGATATTGTCAAACGTACTTCGTTTCATGCAGAGTCAGTGTAGGTTTTTACTAGTGGTCGTCGTGAACTGCGATCGCGCCACCAAGGTAAACATACGTCAGCATCATAAAGATAAATGCTTGAAGCAGTGCCATAAATGAGAGCAGTGCAAACGGGATCATCGGGAGCAGCCAAGGAGCCAGCATCAGGATAACCATCAAGAACATATCGTCACCCTTGACATTACCGAAAAGACGGAAGCTAAGAGAGATAATACGAGAGATATGAGAAACGATCTCGATCGGGAACATCAGCCAGTACAACCACCAGACCGGTCCAAGGAAGTGCTTGAAGTAAGCGATAACACCGTTACGGCGGATACCTTCATAGTTATAGTAAACGAAAACAACCAGTGCAAGTGCCAGTGTAAAGTCAAGAAACGCACTTGGAGCCTCAAAACCCGGAACAATACCGATAAGGTTCGCAATAGCGACGAAAAGACCGATAGTAGCGACCAGTGGAAGGTAACGACGTGCTTCCTCTTTACCCATAACGTCAGCACCCATGGCCAATACACCGCCAAGGTAAGCTTCCATAACATTTTGCGCACCTGTCGGTACAACGCTCAATTTACTTGTAGCCATTTTAGCAAGCAGCAGTACAAGCCCTGCACTCAGCAGCATATGTGTAAGAAAGATCCATGCATGATCGTGACTGATCAATCCGAAGAAAGTAAATAATTCACCCATAAGAAGTGCCCCTCATCTAGTATAAAATTAGCGTGATTTTATCGAAGAAAGGATTAAACCTACATAATATCAGCTACTTTTTTCTATAAGTTTTGCGCTTTGCTCAGGAAAGGGGGAAAGGGAAATGGCTTTGGAATTGCGTTCTTCTCTCTTCACACTTCTCTCTTTCCCCTTCCCTTTATAGCGCCAGATGTTCCAATTCGTTTTTAGCCCTCTTAATATCTGCCGCAATAGCCGTTTTAAGCGCTTCAAGTGATTCATAACGGCGGTTCTCGCGCAAAAAGTGAACAAAGCTGATCGATGCATTTTCCTGGCACATTACATCTGCATCAAGGATATGTGTCTCGACAGCAAACGAACCGTCAGTCGTCACCCGATGCCCGATAAAAGAGACCGATGGATGATAATGCTCTTCATCATCGATGCGTGTCACCGTTGCATAAACTCCCTCCTGCGGCAGTAAAAAACCTTCACTCTTAAGGTTGATAGTAGGCACCAGCTCTTTTTTGCCTATCCCCTGCCCACTGACCACCTGACCATGAATTGTATAGTTGTGGCCCAAAAATGCATTGGCGCCTTTAATATCGCCCAACTGCAGTTTTGCCCGGATCTTATGTGAATGCACCGAATCATCATGCAGCGTCACCTCTTCGATAACCATGACTTCACCACTGAAAAGCTTCCCAAGATCGGAATGGGAATAGCGTCTGTCCTTGCCAAAATGAAAATCATACCCGACCACGATCTTTTGCAGTGATGGAAACTGTTCATACAGTTTTTGAACAAACCCTTCACCATCCAGATGGCGGATGGCATCGAGCGGATAGTAGATAATGGGAAAATGCGTAAAGTGTTCGCGTTCGCGTCCCGGTGTCAGGTTGGCATACCCTGTTTCAATGACCAATATCGCACCATTGTCACCCAATGCATCAAAGAGATGCTGATGCCCGATATGCATCCCGTCAAACCCACCGATGGCGATGGTATCAATCTTTTCTAAAGCAGTAGCAGAATTCACTATTTCCCTCTTTTCCCGATAACTTTGATGTCTCCATCGCAATAAGCTCCCAATTTAACAGTGATGCAGCATCTTCAAAACGCATTTTGGCTTTTTCGATCGCTTTTTTATCTTGAACAACACCGTGTTTGTCACGCTTCACTTCCCGTCCGACTTCAAACTGCGGTTTAAACAGCAGGATGATCCACTTTTCAGCCAGCCGATCGACATCATCAAGGATATTGAGCAGGGAGATAAACGACACATCACTGACGAGCAGCTCAAATGTTCGTTCAGGGTCATAGTCACGAATATCCGTGTTTTCAATCGATGTTATGCGACTGTCTTTGCGCAGTGTCGGATGCAGTTGATCCGATCCGACATCTACCGCATAGACATGTTCGGCACCTTTTTCAAGAAGTACCTGCGTAAACCCTCCTGTGCTCGCACCGATATCGACCACCTCCATGCCCTGCACGTCAAAAGGCAACTCCGGCAAAAACCCTTTCAGCTTCCAGGCTGCACGGCTGACATAGATATCGGTCTGATCTACTTCAACACATTCATCGGCCACTTTAAAGGCAGGCTTCACGATCACCTTGCCATCAACAGATACTTTTTTAGCTTTGATCAGTTCCTGCGCTTTGTTACGGCTAAAGATGCCATTATGTTCTACAAGGTACTGGTCGAGGCGTAAATTGATCATCTATTGCAGACTCTTAAACATATCATCAATCAATTTAGCATTGATCCTGTATCCATGTTTTATGGCATCATTTAAAAATATTCCAGCTTCATCTTGTGTCATAAACTCTCTTCTGATATTAAGGTAAATAATACCTAACAGACCAATAATCTTAACACCTGCATTAAGTGCTATCTTACGACCTTTTTTCTCATCGATGATCAATGGTAACGATTTTTCTACAGCTAAAGCAATCGCCTCGCTTTCGCCATCATCTAAAAGTAGTTTCAGTGACTCCAGCAATTCACTGTTTTTTACCGTAACTACTTGCATAAAATCGGGAAGCCTGACACCCTTCTTTACGGTCATCTCTTCATGTACAGCTTGAGGCATATAGAGTTTAGAGAAAAGATTTTCCAACAAATCAATTCTTCCCAGGTCAGAGAGGATGATCAGTGTTGTACTGTCACTGATGATCATAGAAAAGTATCCAGATTTTTGACATCATCTTTAAATTCATAGTCTATTACATCAATCCCCATCAAAGATAGCATCTTTAAAGTTTTTTCTTTTGAAAGAGTCAATCCGGTGCTGAGCTGTCCCAAACTTATGATTGTATTTTTGTAAGCATCAATCAGCAGTGCTTTTTGCAAACCATTAGTTAGGATCTGATCATCAAACGACACTGCTACACCGATCGGTTTACTTCGTTTAGTGATCATGGCGTATTCGTGAGACTCCAATGCACGGGTCAGTTTTGCCGGATTTACCTGTAGTTCTTTTATGCCAACTGTTTGCATCGCTCTTCCTTATACTTACTTTTGATAGTATTATAGCACATGTTACGCCTATGCACTATTTAGAGCATCCCCCGCATCTCATCTTCCGTGATCGTCGCCACGCCCAGTGAAACAGCTTTGTCATACTTGCTTCCGGCATCTTCGCCGTAAATTACGAAGTCTGTCTTTTTGGAAACGGAACCGGCGACTTTGGCACCCAACTCTTCAAGCATCGTCTTGATCACACCGCGTGATTCGCTCATACTGCCGGTCAGCACAACGGTTTTTCCCTTGAACGGATTTTCCGCCACTTCTGCTTTTGGCGCCGGTTCGGTAGGTTGCAACACTGCTTGAAGTGCCGCTATGTTTTCGCGGTTGACCCTGACAAACTCGAGGAGGGATTCGGCCATCTCCTCGCCGATACCCTCCAATGCAACGAGCTGCTCTTTAGTTGCCAGGGTAAACGCCAATCCAAAAGCATCACAGAGTGTTTTGGAAGCGACTTCTCCGATATGCTCGATCCCCATCGCATTGATAAAACGCCAGCACTCGCACCCTTTGGCATTTTCTATCGAAGCCAATAGATTTTGACTCTTCTTCTCTTTAAACCCTTCCAGGTCAAGTAACGCATCAAGCGTCAGATCAAACAGGTCTAT
>JAYEMF010000138.1:0-8848 GCA_034717975.1 Campylobacterota bacterium | reverse complement strand
CATTGATAAAACGCCAGCACTCGCACCCTTTGGCATTTTCTATCGAAGCCAATAGATTTTGACTCTTCTTCTCTTTAAACCCTTCCAGGTCAAGTAACGCATCAAGCGTCAGATCAAACAGGTCTATGACACTATGGACTAAATCCGCCTGATAAAGGGCTTCGACGATCTTGTCACCAAGGCCGTCAATATTGAGACATGGCTTGGAAGCAAAATAGATGATGGAATTAACGACTCTGGCTTCACATTTTAGATTCTGACACTTGATCAGCGCTCCCTCATCCAGCAGTTCACTCTCACATACTGGACAGTACGCTGGACGTTCAACGATCTGCTCGCCTCCCGTGCGCTCATGCGTAAGCACCTTGATGATCTTTGGAATGACATCCCCGCTTCGCAAGATGATCACACTGTCCCCGATGCGAATGTCTTTACGCTCAATCTCATCGAAATTATGCAGTGTGGCACGCTCAACGACCACTCCTTCGATCGGTGTCGGCTCAACAATGGCAACCGGTGTCACGACACCGCTGCGTCCGACCTGCAGGACAATATCGTTGACCGTCGTGATCTTCTCCACGGCAGGAAACTTATAGGCTGACGACCAGCGCGGGTTTTTGACGGTATAACCCATCTCCTCCTGCGTTTCGACCTGATCGATCTTGATCACCATCCCATCGAGCATCATCGCAAAGTCGTCACGCTGTTCTTTCATCCGGGTATAGATGGCCTCGATCTCATCAAACCCTTTGCAGGTCTGATGCAGCGGCGGTGCTTTGAACCCAAGCTCATAAACAAAGGCCATACGATCACTCAATAACGGGATATTCAGCCTGTTTTCACCGATGCCATAAGGGAGAAAGACGAGATTGCGCGCTGCAGTGATGCGCGGATCCAACTGGCGAAGGCTTCCCGCAGCGGCATTTCTCGGATTGGCGAAGAGCGCTTCACCGCGCAGGGCACGCTCCTGGTTGATCCGTTCAAACTCATCCTTGAAGATGACCACTTCCCCGCGGATCTCTATGCGCTCCTTATAATCAATAGAGAGCGGAATAGTCTGAATAGTACGGGCATTCTGCGTGATCGCTTCGCCTTCGACCCCATCCCCGCGGGTGATAGCCTGAATCAGCTTTCCGCCATCATAGATCAGGTTGAGACTGGCTCCATCATACTTGGGTTCACAGTAGAAGGTGACACGCTCTGCCAGTTTGGCGACACGTTCAAGCCATTTTGTAAGATCTCCACTGTTGAAAAGATCTTCCAGGCTCCACATACGGCTCAGGTGCTTCGCTTTTTCAAAGCCATCCAGCGCTATATCACCAACACGCTGTGTCGGTGAATCTTCGGCGATCTGTCCGGAATTCTGCTCTTCATACGCGACAACTTGATGGTAAAGCTTGTCATACACCTCATCTGTCGTGATCGGATCATCCAGAACATAGTAGTAGTAGGCATACCTGTTTAGCAGGGTAACAGTCTCAAGGTACTCTAGGTGGTTCATTGACAGCTCGGTGATATAAAGTGCGTAATTGTATCAGGGAGAGGCTAAAAAAATTATAGGTCTCCTTATTTGACGTTATACGTGAAGACTCCGTCAAACTCAATCTCCGGATGTTCCAGATAGTAAGCACTGCGCTCGGCATAAAGTTTATATATTTTATTGCCGTATTCGCCAAACAGTGTTTCAAAGAGCTCTTTGGATCGCTCAAACTCTTTCTCCATATACTCCCTGTATGCCTGGTGATAGTAGCCGAGTTCTATGGCAAGCTCTTCATCCGGTTCACCTCTTCCAAGCACTTCATAGATAACCACCGGTCTCTTTTTTCCTTTTACACGTACCAGATCCAGAAGGCGAAGCGTGTATGACTCTTTCAACTGTTCACGCGTACTCGCTGAAATGAGCAGTTCGGTACCATACTGTTTATTGAGACCTTCGAGTCGGGATGCGAGATTGACAGGATCACCGATGATCGTATAGTCAGAACGTCCTTGTGAACCCATCTCTCCAACCGTCACCACACCGGTATTGATGCCGATCCCTATATGAATCTGCACACCATGCTTCTTGTCGAGTCTCTTATTTAATTCATTTAATTTCTCCAGCTGGATGAGTGCCGTCTGCACTGCCAGATCTGCATGCAGTGCTACCTTGTTCGGTGCATTCCAGTACGCCATAATGGCATCGCCGATAAACTTGTCTACCGTACCGTTACGCTTGGTAATCTCCTCTACCATCGGTGTCATATAGGAGTTCAAAATAGTGATCAATCGTCTTGGAGAACCTATCTTTTCAGAGAGCTCCGTAAATTTTCGAATATCACTGAAGAAGATGGTGGTTTCGCGCTCTTTGCCTTCAAGCACCACCTCAGAAGTATGTTTAAGAAGATCCTCTACAACCGCGCCAGAGACTTTCTTTGCCAGTTTCTTGCGTATAAACCTCTTCTGTTCCGACTCGAGAAAGTAGTGTATCAGTGTTACCAACAGCGTAGCAATAGGTATAGTCAACAGTGGAAAAAGCAGGTTTAAGATGATCCCTTTGCTAAACAGCAGATAGAAATACATATTATAAAAAGTGATGAAGAGCAGTAGCATCACAACGGCTGTCCATACGGCTGAGAGATAAGCCATGACCAAGGCAAAAAAGAGTGCCGTAAAAAGGATGATCAGGATATCGGCCGCCTCGATCCATGCCGGAAGGTAAAGGTAATCACCCTGAATCAGATTGTCGATGACATTGGCATGCACTTCCACGCCAGGCATGACATTATCCATCGGGGTAGCCCTCTGATCATAAAGTCCCGGCGTAGATGTGCCGATCAGGACGAACTTACCCTCGATCAGCTTGGGATCAAATCTGTTTTGATAGATATCTGCCGCACTGATGTAATCGAATGAACCTTGGGGACCTCTGTAGTTGAGATATAAGCGACCGAAACGGTCTGTCGTAATATTCCGGTCCGAAAGCATAATTGACTCTACTCCGATCTCATCATAATTGACAAAGACCTGTTCACTTTGCGTCGCTATGCGGACCATCTCGAATGCCAGTGAGGGGTAGATATCATCATCGTAGCGCATAAGCAGCGGTACGCTGCGTATCATTCCGGATTCGTCAGGGATATTGTTGAAAAAACCTGCCGAATAGGCATTTTGCTGGATAACAGGGATGTTGGTTGTAACGGCATTGGGAACGGGCAGAAACTCCATTTCCGGCAGATTCTTCTCAATAAATATAGCTGGCAGCATCGGCATCTCACTATATTCAAATTTCTCGGAGAACTTGAACCTATAGCCGATGATCGTCGGTGTATTCGCAATAGTCTCTGCCAAAATGGCATCAAAGTCATCCAGACCGGAGAGATGCAGATCGTACTCCTTTGCCAGGAGAAGCGGTGACAATCTATCTTTCTCGGAGAAGAGAATATCGAGTCCGATGATACCTGCTCCTGCCCGGGAGAGGTTCTGTAAAATAAGCGCAATCTGATCGCGCGACCATGGCCACTGACCCAGAAGGTTCAGGCTCTTTTCGTCGATATCAACAATAACGACATGTTCCGAACTGCTCATCTGTCCACGTTCAATGAACATAAAATCACGCAGCCGTTCATTCAGTGAGAGGTAACTGGTGGGAAGATAAAGATAGAGAAAAATAAAAAAAAAGGCCAGCAGTGATGATGCGAGCATATAAACAACTACCTTGTTCATATGCTTGAGCATCTTCTTGATCTCTGTATATTTTTTTCTTATGCGCATCAATCTCATATTTTATATTCACAACTGGATTTGTTCCATTATAACGGCCCTATGCTAAAGCGAGCTGAATAGATGTCGCAAGGACACGGTAATTCAAGTTTAAGTTATATTTCATTTTCGTCATTCCTGCCTTCGCAGGAATGACGGGGTTAAAAACTAAACTGAATATTAAACTTGAGCTACCGTATCGCAAGAGCAACGAAAGCCCTCCCCCTGCAAGCCATTTGTTGTAAATTGTACAGTAAAACACCATAATAAAGCGTTTTTTAACATACCTTGATTAAGATTGTTACAATACAGATATAAGGCAGCAAGATGGTAAAAATACTGTTTATACTTCTTTTGGGACTCTTCACTCTCCTTAACGCTTCAATCGGTACTGCTGTCATGGTAAAAGGAAAGGTAGAGGTGAAACGTGCCGATAAGATACTTGTAGCGGAGAAGGGTTTTGGCCTGGAGAAACTCGATCTCATAACAACCGGCAAACGCTCCAAGGCCAAGTTTCTTTTCAACGATAAAACCGTCATATCCCTTGGTCAGAACTCAACCCTGGATATTGCCAAGTACCTCTTTAACGAAGAGAATAAAAATGAAGCCGAATTTAAAATCACCAAAGGGGCTTTCAAAGCCATTACCGGCGGCATAGGAAAAATCGCCCCGAATAAGTTCAAGTTAAAAACGAAAACTGCCACGATCGGTATTCTTGGGAGCACGTTTTCCGGTGTTGTAGATGATGAGAATGCCGAAATAAGCTGTATTGCAGGAGTGATCACTGTCACAACAAAAGGCGGCAGTGTCAAGCTCAAAGAGGGGTATAGAACCTATGTCCGCGGAGATAAAAAGCCATCAATACCCGAAATGATACCTCTATTTATACCTCTGCCGCTTTATATAACTGGGCCTTCTCTAAGTTCACTTCCTGTGGTAACGGGAGTAGCGACACCGGCAAAAGCTGTTGAGAAGAAGATTATAGAGTCGCAACCGACACCTGTTCCTCCAAAAAAAGAGGATAGAGAAGAAGCGGTTGAACTATCTGAGAAAGCCGCAGAGACTATTCCGGTCATTATCGCTGCCAAAGAGGATGATACAAACGAGACAGAGAGTACCCCTCCTGCTGATGAAGCAGAGAAACGTTTTGCCTGGATTACGATGAAACAGACTGTTTCGGAGATCGTACTGAATCATCCGGAAATACGCAAACAGTTAGAGAGTTACCGCTATGAGGTTGAGGGGAAAAATATCAAAAAAGCGGAATATCTTCCAAAATTAGATGCAAAATCGCTTATCGGGTACAAAAAGTACAACGGTCCAAACAGCGATTTCAGGGATGACGACTTCAAATCGAGTGAATCCTACATCCGACTCAGACAGAACCTATTCAGAGGTTTTGGGACACTGCACGGCGTGCAGGCTCAAGAAGAGAGGGTCACCACAGCCGAATACAGTATGATGGAGAGTGTCAGCGCTGTCGGACTTAGCATGATAGAAGCCCACCTTGAACTGTTGAAACAGTTTCAGCTCTTTCTTCTTGCGGATGAAAATGTAGAGAAGCACGAACTGATCTATACAATGATAGAAGAGCGTACAAAACTGGGTGCCGGTCCGGCTTCGGACCTGGAGCAGATATCCGGCCGCCTGGCCCTGGCTAACTCCAATTTACAAGTCAGCATGAACAATTATGAAGATGCCTTCTCCGCTTACGAGCGCATTTCCGGCAGCAGCGTCTGCATCGACAATCTCAAAGAGCCTTATCTCATGGATGCTGAGCCTGTCGGTTCTTTGGAAAGTGCCTATAGTGATCATCCCGCTCTCAAAGCTTCTCAACAGAGCGTAGCTGCATCAAAAGAGGCCTATCAGCAGAGTTCCGAATCTTTTTACCCCTGGGTTGATTTTGATGGGAAAAAAGAGTGGGAAAGGAATTGGGAGAGTGATTATGACCGTGACCGGACAGAACTCTCCGGGATGCTGATCGCTTCATGGAACCTCTTCAGAGGCGGTCAGGACAAAGCACTGCAGAACAAATCACTGAGTGCCCTTTACCAAGAATCAGAGTCGTTAAGGGATACAGAGCGTGAGCTGAAAGTACGACTGCAACACTCCTGGGCGGAAAATCGTCGACTCGATGAGCAGATGCAGTACCTTAAACAGCACAGCGATTTCACACGTAAAACTATCGCATCCTATAACGATGAGTTCAGACTGGGCCGACGAAGCCTCCTTGACCTGCTTGATATTGAAATTGAGTACTATCGCGCCATGACAACCTATGAGTCTGCACGATATGACCAGCTGATTGTCAAGTATAAAATCATAGAGAACGTAGGTGGGCTGCCTGAACTGTTAGATATCGACATCAATGACCTGCGTGATCTTGAACGTCGAGAATATGAGACACAAAATGATCAGACATCAATAGGGAGAGGTCTATGAAACGTTTAGCAACAATTATGTTAATTCCGCTGCTACTACCGGTAATAAGTTTTGGAATCAGTATGGAAGAGAGTGTTTCGGACGTTGTCAAAACACATCCTGAAGTAAGAAAAAGAGTTGAAAACTACCGTGCAACAGTTGAGGACAGGACAATTGCACGAGCCGAATATCTTCCGGTCATAGACGCACAGACCGGCATTGGATACAAGGATTACAACGGGCCGAACACTCTATTTACCGATGACACCTATAAAACGAGTGAATCGTTTGTACGCCTCAGACAGAATCTCTTTCAAGGGTTTGGTTCGCTCCATAATATACGCCGGCAGGATGCCAGACTGGACTCTGCACAATACTACCTTATGGAGAGTGTCAGCAACATAGGGCTGGATATAGTCGAGGCCCATCTGGAGGTTTTGAAGCGTCAAAAACTGCTGCAGCTGGCGAGAGAGAATCTTGAAAACCATAAGCGTATCTATGCGATGATCAAAGAGCGTACCGATTCCGGTGCCGGCCCGGTTTCCGATTTTGAACAGAGCTCCGGCCGTCTGGCCCTGGCCAACTCAAATATGAAAGTGGAGATCAATAATTACGAAGATGCCCTGGCCACTTATGAACGCTTATCCGGCGAACCTGCCGTGATTGCCGATATGGCTGAACCGAACCTTACGGGCTCGACTCTCCCGGAGAACATCGATCTGGCCATTGAACAGGCACTGCAAAACCATCCGAGTGCTTTGGTTTCGCAAAAAAACATTGCAGCGGCCAAAGAGGCCTACAGCCAGAGCTCGGAAACACTCTATCCATGGGTCGATCTCGAAGCCAAAAAGGAGTGGGAGCGAGGCTGGGAGCACGACTCGTCGGCATTTGACCAGGACAGAGATGAGTTCAGTATCATGCTGATCGCTTCATGGAACCTCTATAACGGAGGTGCGGACATGGCGGCTAAAGCTCAGGCACTCAGCGAAGTGTTCAGCAATACAGAATCACTGTTGGATATTAAAAGAGCACTGAAAGAGCAGCTCCAGCTCTCATGGGCAGCCAAGATTCGTCTGACTCAACAGATGGATTACCTGGAAATGCATCGTGACTTCAGCCGCAAAACTGTTGAATCCTATAACGAAGAGTTTAGAGTCGGTCGACGAACACTCCTTGATTTGCTCGATGTCGAAATCGAGTTTTATACAGCCAGAAAAGAGTATGAAGCAGCCAGATATGATCAGATCTTCGCCGAATACAGGATCGTGGAAAATACTGGAGGCTTGCCACAGCTATTGAATATCAAAATTGACGAGATGATCGCACTGCAGCGTCATGAATCAAATGGGAGTGAAGAGCAGACAGAGCAGCCCGTGCAAAATGACACGAATGAAACCGGGAATTGAGCCTGGTTGATCTTATAGGTGGGTATACAGATGATACGTTATCTTTTGGCAACGATGTTCATTTTTTCATTTGTATCCACGACTATTACTGCACGTACTGAACCCTACGAAGTCAGAGAAACAGTTCTACAGAAAGTTGAGCAGCAATACGGTTTTTATGCACGCAAACGGGTAGAAGCGATGAATGCCCTTTTTATCCATATAGACAACTACAGCGATAAACAGAAACTGCAGGAGATCAATGATTTTTTCAACCGTTCAGCCTTTGTGTCGGATCAGAATAACTGGGGAGTCAAAGACTACTGGGCCAGACCGCTTGAATTCCTGGGCAGAGACAGAGGTGATTGCGAAGATTTTGTCATCGCCAAATATTTTGCTCTGAAAAAAGCAGGACTCAGCAGTGAAAAACTCTATTTCACCTATGTCAAATCATTGACGCTCGGCCAGGCGCATATGGTTCTCTCTTACTATCAGCAGCCCGATGCACTTCCTCTGGTGCTCGATAACCTGAACCATAAAATCCTCACCGCCGATCTGCGCAAAGACCTTCTCTATATCTACAGTTTTAACAGCGATGCGCTCTATCTGAGCAAACAGAAGAGACTTGGACGCATTGCTCCCTCGGGTATCAAGAAACATAAAGAGTGGGAAAAGTTCCTCGGCTCTATTGATGAGTTGCCACTATGACACTTTTTCAGCAGATCGCACTGGTCATCTCTTTTTTCATCATTGTGCTGATACTCAGCGTCATGGTACAGAATTTCAATACGGCCAACGAATTTGTACAGGAGCAGCTCTATTCGACAGCCAATGATACAGCCACATCACTTGGGCTCTCCCTCAGTACGGTTGATCAGGATGATATCGCTTCCATTGAGAGTATGATAAGTGCCATTTATGACAGCGGATACTATGCTTTGATCCGCTTTACCGATATGCAGGGCAATCCCCTCTTCTCGCGAAGTCAGCAGATCATTGTCAAAGATCTGCCGCAATGGTTTATAGACTACGTCGAGCTGGAGACCGCCGAAGCGACGATCACAGTAACCAGAGGGTGGAAGCACATTGGCCTCCTCAGTGTCAAAAGCCACAGCGGTCACGCATACTATCAGCTCTGGCAAACGCTTCAACAGGTCATGCTCTCCTTTCTGGTTTTAACCCTTTTGGTATTAGCCGGAATCTACCTCCTGCTGAAAATTGTACTGCGTCCGCTAAAAAAAGTGCAGATCCAGGCCGAAGCCGTTATAAAAAATAATTTTGTCACCTATGAAGAGATCCCT
>JAYEMF010000137.1:0-8608 GCA_034717975.1 Campylobacterota bacterium | reverse complement strand
TATAGATTAAACTTTGATAGTCAGGAGATAGTTTACGACATTATCAATAAATGCGTCATGTTTACGATCTTTTGTATAGGCGATCAGCAGCTTGCGATGAATCTTCACATTTTTCAGGCGCGCTTCATAAAGTCTGCCGGATGCAATATCATCAGCGATAACGTGACGCGAGATGATCGATACAACCGGACGTTGTGCATCTTTTGCCGTATGTACAATCGTCTCTTTGATCGCTGTCGGACTTGAAACGACACCGATGATATTGAATGTCGAACAATCCACACCCAGCTCTTCAAAGGCTTCTGCCGTCAGTTTGCGTGTATGGGACTTCTCATCGCGGCAGATCCAGTCAAACTCAAACAGATCCTCTGCTTTAAGCTGTTTTGGAATCGGCTGGTTGGAGAAAACGACGAGTTCGTCTTCTGCCCACTCACGATAGATGATCCCTTCTTTGATAACCGGTGACTCGATCAGTGCCAAATCGATCTTTTTATCCAGCAGGTCATGGATCACATCCTTGGAGAGTGCTTCATTGATATAGACTTCATTGTTGATCTTCTCTTTGATGGCTGAGAGATAGGGAGGAAGGATATAGTTACCAATGGAGAAAGAGGCGCCCATAATAAAGGTAAACTCTTTATTGATGATCTTAAGAAGCTCCTTTTCACTCGAAGCGATCGCTTTTTCAAGTTTCGTAGCAATTCGGTAGAGGTCTTCGCCCTCTTTGGTCAACTTGATCCCATTCTTTTTACGCTCGACGATCCTGGTATCCAGATACTCTTCGATGAATTTGATCTGTTGGGTAACCGCCGGCTGAGAGATCCCGAGTTTTGCAGATGCTTTTGAGAAACTCTTCTCTTTAATGACCGTTAAGAAAGTATGCAGTTTGGCAAAATCTTTTAACATAATAATTCCTATAAGATGAATGAATAGTGTGATTATAACCCAATATTATACGTATTGCAATAGTTTTGTAATAATTTACAGGAATTTAGCTATAATCTAATAATATCATGTGGTTTTATCCTGAAATCATCACTTTAGCAGGCAGTATGGAAAAAATATTCGACTCACTCAATGAAGCGCAATCTGATGCCGTCAGAACGATTGACGGCCCTCTACTTATCCTTGCCGGAGCCGGCAGTGGAAAAACAAAAACCATCACCTCCCGGCTTGCCTATCTGATAGATGTTGTTGGTGTGCCGCCTGCCCAGACACTTACCCTGACATTTACCAATAAAGCAGCCAAAGAGATGCGCGAGCGTGCGCTCGGTATGATTCAGCCCACCAGTTATCCGCCGCTTCTATGTACTTTCCATAAATTTGGCCTGCTCTTTTTAAAATTCAATATTCATCTGCTTGGCCGGGAGAACAACTTTGTCGTGATCGATACGGATGATAAAAAACGGATTATTAAAAAGATCAACAGTGAACTGCCGACACCGCTGATCGCCAGTGAGATCTCCCGATATAAAAACTCTCTGATCTCCCCGGGTGAAGCGTATGCCCAGGCAGAACTCAAAAACTACAAACAGATCGCCAAGATCTATGAAGAGTATGAGAACTATCTTCTGGAAAACAATCTGGTCGATTTTGATGATCTGCTGGCACTCACCTACCGCCTGTTGGATGAAAATCCGGAACTGGCCGAAAAGACCAGTCAAAAATATAAGTACATCATGATCGATGAGTATCAAGATACCAATGAGCTGCAGCTAAAACTGCTGCAAAAGCTCTGTTCGACGCACAACAACCTATGTGTAGTCGGCGATGATGACCAGAGCATCTACGGCTGGCGCGGCGCCCATGTGCGCAACATCCTAGAGTTTGACCAGGATTTTCCCGATGTCCACACCGTTAAACTTGAACACAACTACCGCTCCAAACAGCCCATTTTGACGGTTGCCAATGCGCTCATCGAGCACAACCGGGGACGTTTGGGCAAGAAACTCCTCTCTACCCGCGGTGACGGGGAAGCGGTTGTCACGCTAAGCTCAGCCGATGAGAATGAGGAGTCCCGAAAAGTCGCCAAGAAGATCAGCGAGCTGATAAGCCAGGGGGTACGCCCCAATGAGATTGCCGTACTCTACCGCATCAATGCCCTTTCGCGCTCCCTTGAAGAGGGGCTGAACCGTGGCGGTATCGCTTACAAACTTGTCGGCGGGCTCCGTTTTTATGACCGGGCTGAAGTCAAAGACCTCATCAGTTATCTCCGGGTCATCACCAACCATCACGATAACTTCTCCATCAAACGTATCATCAACAAACCCAAACGCGGACTCGGCAAAGCAACCATCGAAAAACTTGAACTTGCCGCTATGAGTGCCGAGCTTTCGATCTTCGACTATATTGAAAAGCAGAGCCTTGCTTCACTTGAAGAGTTGGTGCGAAAGAAAAATGCCAAAACACTCAAGACCTTTGTCAAAACAGTTAAAGGGATGCGTGAAGTGGCTGACCATGCCACCTATGAGTTTATTGACTCACTCGAAGAGACATTTAAACTCAAATCAATCTACGAAAATATGCCCGACGGAACAGAACGTATCCAAAATATTGATGAGTTTTATGGCCTTTTCCGTGATTTCATCAAGCAGAGTCCCGAAGCCAGTCTGGATGAATTCCTCAATGAGCTCACCCTGCAGAGCGAACAGGACCAGGTTGAGGGAGAGAGCATCTACATCATGAGCGTCCATGCCTCCAAAGGACTTGAGTTCGAACACCTCTTTGTCATTGGGTTGGAAGAGGGATTCCTGCCGCTGATCGGTGATGGCAGTGATATTGAAGAGGAACGCCGTCTGGGGTACGTCTCTTTCACCCGGGCCAAAGAGGCCCTCACCCTCTCCCATGTACAGAGCCGCTTTTACAAAGGCCGCCGTACCGACTTGCAGAAGAGCCGTTTTTTCAATGAAGCCGGACTTTCGGAAGGCTCGCTGATCGTCGAGAAAAATACCGCTTTCAAAAAAGGAGATCTTGTTCGTCACAAGATCTTCGGTGCCGGACGGATTACCGGTGTCAGCAAAGCGGGCCGTGAGTTCAAACTCAGTATCAATTTTGGCGGAAGCAAACGTGATATTTTAGCCTCCTTTGTTGAACGCTTATAATTTAAGTTTTGCAAATACGCCGTCACTCCTGCGGAGGCAGGAGTCTAAAGTTAAATATCATCACACTCATAAATTTAGATCCCTGCCTTCGCAGGGATGACGGGAAGAAATCTTGAATAGATTATTTGTCGCCTACAAACCTACAGGCATGAGTTCCAACCGTTTTCTCGGCCAGATAAAACGCAGGTACGGTACGAAAAAAGCAGGCTACTCCGGTACGCTCGACCCTTTCGCAAAAGGGGTTTTGATTGTTGCACTGGGCAACCATACCCGCCTTTTCCGTTTCCTCAACAAAACACCTAAAACCTATCGTGCAACACTCTGGCTTGGTGCCCACTCCGATACCCTCGATATTGAAGCGGTTCAACAGATCGATACGCTTACACCGCTTGATGAAGCAGACGTCCGCTCTGCCGTTGCCTCGCTGCAAGGAGAGCTCAGCTACCATCCGCCCATCTTCAGCGCCAAGAAGATCGATGGTCGCCGCGCTTACGATCTCGCCCGTGAAGGCAAAGAGGTAAAACTCAATACTATTCACTCGACGATTTATGACATTAAGATGCTGCATTACTGCCACCCTTTCGTCACCTTTGAAGCTACAGTATCAGAAGGCACCTATATCCGTTCCCTCGGACGTCTCATTGCCGAACGCCTTAATACCCCAGGCGGAATACTCAGTGCGCTGGAGCGTCTAAATGAGGGGCAGTTTTGCTATAATGACGAACAAGCTCTTGATATCAAGCACTCACTTGCACTTGAGCAAAACCGTTATCTTGGCGATCCGGACAATATTTTCTACGGAAGGCCATTACAGATCAATAACCTTGAGCTCAAAGGTGATGGAGAGTACTGGATCGATAACGGCGATACCATCTCGATCATCGAGGTCATCGGTGGCCAGGTCAAATATCTGTTAAACAAGGTTGAAGTATGCTGATTCTCTCACGTAAAGAAGATGAGTCTATCGTCATTGGTGACAATATCACCATCAAAGTCGTATCGGTCGAAAAAGGCCTTGTAAAACTGGGAATCGATGCTCCCTCCGATGTGACCATTTTACGATCTGAACTCCTCGACGCCGTCGAAGCCTCCAACAAAGAAGCTGCCGGAGTGGTTGACGACAGCCTGCTGAGTGATTTTCATATTAAATTCAACAAATAGCCATGAAAAGCTATAAAGCACCCGCCAAAGTCAATATCTTTTTAAAGATTACCGGCAAGCGGAACAACTACCACACCCTGCTCTCACGTTTTATGCGGATTGATCATCTCTGTGACACCTTGCAGTTCGTTCCCAAAGAGCAGGAGACCTTCCGTATTGATGGAGAATTCTCCTGTACGACTGAACAGAACACCATCTACAAAGCCTACCTGGCCCTGCTGGAAGCCACTCAATCCGATGCCCTCAGAAAACTGATGCAGAGCTACGCCATAAAGGTCGAGAAACAGATCCCTGCCTTTGCCGGTCTGGGCGGAGGCAGCAGTGATGCAGCAACCTACCTCAAAATGTGCAATGAAGTCCTTCATCTTGGTTTTACCACGGCTGAGCTCTCGACTATCGGGGCCAAAGTCGGTGCCGATCTGCCCTTTTTCATTCACGGGTACCCATCGGCGAATGTTTCAGGTATTGGCGAAATCGTGGAACCCTATGAGGAAGAGCCATTGGAACTGGAAGTCATCACCCCAAGTATTGAGATCAGCACTCCGGCTGTCTACAAGACCTTCCGGGAAAGCTTCTACAAAGAGCTTGATGAAGATGAGTATGAAGCACTTTACCATATGCCATCGCGTGATGTTTTAGAACGGTTCCATGTCAACGAAGCCAATGACCTCTTTGAACCGGCCATTGCACTCTACCCGAGGCTCAAAGACTCTTTTCAGCACGGCTGGTTTTTTTCAGGGAGCGGCAGCAGTTTTTTCCGCCTTAAAGAGGGCGCTTCTTGAAACGAACTGAATTTTTATAACTGCTCCCAGTCTCATCGATGCAGCTTTGCTGATACGCGATCATCGCCTTAAAAGGATTTAGAAACATTTCCAGCCCTTTACCTTCTATGGTTTCATCCCCGTTTTTGCTCAATAGTTCCAAAACACACAAAGTCGATTCTATTGTCGAAAGGCAGTACACTGCAGGTTGCTCTTTAATCTCAAACTGCGACGTTTTATTATGCTCAAAACTGATGTGTGGCAACGCCTGAAGGTTTTTACTCAGACGCAGCATCTTCTTGGAACAGTCCCATGTCGCATCGAGGATAAAGACCACCCTTCTTTTTCCCTCTTCGGCAATACTGTTGTCATTAAGCGGAATACTCTTTTTTGAAGGGTAGAGCAGATAACAGCTGTTTGACGGATCGTCAATCAGGGCATTGACTGCTTTGTGTTCGGAAAAATCAATGCTTATGTATAACTCTGAATTTCCCAATGAGAGGTGAGTGAGGTGACCCGTTCCGTTTTTGATCTTTTTAAACTCTTTTGGATGCATCAGGATCACAAACTTACTCTTTGTATCCACAGTTTTAACGTAGCCACACATACAGCTGCTCATTGGACGGTAACAGCGGTAACATTTCTCCCGGGCTTCAAACAAAAGGTCCAAAATACTCACTTTCAGCTATAAATTTTCCGGAATTATACAGTAATACGGATCGCTCGTTCCAGATGTCGGGTCTGCTATAATACGAAACTATTTTACATTGCAGCCAGGAAGAGCTATGACGACAGAAGAAGATTACAGTGATGAAATCACCTCGCATCTAATGAACCCCAAAAACTATGGAGTGCTTGAAGATGCCGATGGTATCGGTGTTGGGGTAGACAATGCCACCAAAGCGTATGTGATTATCTATATCAAGCACGATGATGAGACTATCAACGAGATAAACTATGCGGCCAGCGGTTCGCAGGATGCGATAGTTCTTGGTTCAATGCTGACCGAGATGCTTAAGGGCGATAAGATCAGCAATGCGCTTACGGCAGTCGCAAACCTTGAGAAAGATCTTCAGTCGGCCTACGCAGCTGTAGAAGCACCCGAGATCGATACGACTAAACCTGAAGGCGAACAGGTAAAGCAGATCTCTACCGAACACCAAGATGCTTCCAATATGGTACTAACGGCCTTTCGGGCGGCAATGCGCCATATTGAACGCAAAAAAGAGGGAATCGAAGAGGAGCAGTTTGAGATGAGCATTGCCAAGCAGTGTCCCTACTCAAACACCGATTGCCACTTTGTGACAAAAGAGGGAGAGTGACTTTACACTGCTAGGCGTTTAGTATCTCCCTTTTCTCCGGAATCATACAGTAATCCTTTGGACACATTACAGTATCATTGCAACATTAAAACTACAAGGATATCCTGAGTGGGCGAAACGATCGCAAAGAACAAAAAAGCATATCATGACTATTTCATCCTTGAAAAGCTTGAAGCGGGGCTGGTACTTCAAGGCAGCGAAGTCAAAGCGATCCGTGCCGGACGGGTCAATCTGAAAGACAGCTTCGTCCGTCTCGTGCAAGAAGAGGCCTTTTTATTTAACGCCCACATCGGACTGCTCAGCACCACGCACCACTACTACCGTCATGAAGAGCGTGGAAGCCGCAAACTCCTGCTCAAACGCAAAGAGATCGAAAAACTCAAGCGTGCCATCGAAAAAGATGGCTTCACTGTCGTTCCTCTACAACTCTACTTTAACCGTAAAAATTTCGTCAAGATCCAGATCGCCATTGCAAAAGGTAAACAGCTCCACGATAAGCGCCAAGACCTTAAAGAGAAAGATATGAAACGGGATATTGAACGGGCGATGAAAGATTATTAACTACTCTTTAAGCATAACCCCACTGTTTAAATTGCTTAGCTAAAGATTTATCATCTTTAAAACTCTGATAATACAAAAACTCAGGAGCCAGATCAGCACCGTTTTCCCATGAAATCGTGTCCAGGTCTTCATTAAATTTCACACTGGCAAAGAGTTTTTTATCTTTTAATGGTTCAAACACTGTCCCATAGAGTTCATCTTTTAAATCAACAACACCTTCTTTTCCATCATTAAATTTCAATTCAACTTCATAATCTTTTAAATACTTTGCTTCCGTTACATAAATAAACATGGTTTACTCCAGTGGTGAGATAGGTTCCGGCATCTCCCGTTTTTCACAAAGTTCCCAATCAGCTAAAAGTTCATCTTTGTGTAGTTCATGCCATTCTAACACAAGTTTTAAAGCTCGCTTTGGGAACTTACCTTCGACTACTCCAGAATTTATATGTACAATAATCTTATACTCTCCATATTTTGCATGAAAATGTGGCGGGTTATGTTCGTTCCAGTACATTGTGATTATTATTCCTAGAAATTTGCTTACTATTGGCATGTTATTTATCTCCCTGCATTAATAAAATAAATTCTAGATAGTGCTTTGGTGTAAAATAAATATTTCTTTTTTTATTATCTAACTCAATTTCCAATGCATACATATCATTAAATTCAATATGAACTTCGAATTTTTCAGGTATTTGATCGTCAATAATTTTATGTAATTTTTGCATAATAATTTCAATATTTTCTGAATTAAAATTTTCTATTGAATTTTTTCGTTTAAGGAATAATGACTTAAACTGCCCAAACTTAATATTAGCAGCACAATTACGACATAAACAAAGAGAATTTGCAAATATTATTTTTCTATTAGCATTTTTTGTTATACGGCTATCTGTCCAATTAAATGCTTCAAATGAATTTTCTCGTCCACTTTTAACAAAGGTAAATGAACATATTTGACAAAACCCTTTATATTCCAAATATAATTTTTCTTTAACATCTGAATCTTGTATAATATGTATAATCTTTTCTTTATTTCTTTGCTTAGGATAATTACCAGTTCCAAATTGATCTCTTTTTCCAAAACTAACACTCCCATTATCATTAGTTTCAGTTAATTTACTATTTGTATTAAAAATAGCTTTTGTTTTATTGTCTAAACTATTTATCTTTTCCAAAATCTTTTGTTCGGCCTTATTACTAAATTGTTTTTGATATTTATCTTCTTCTGATTTTTCAGCATACTTGTCAGGTTCAGTCATAATGTCTGGATTAAGTTCTTCACCTAATTCATCATAACTTGTATCATGAGCATTAATATCATTTTCTGATCGGAAAGGGTTTTCTCGCTGTCTTCTCTCATCCTCTGCCGACAACGCATCATCTTCAAAAGAATCATCTTCTATACTTAAATCCGGAAAGCCATCTGCGTCATTTTCCAAATCATCATTACTATTATCTTTTACATCAACATCTTTACTCTCAATAACTGCATCTGAAATATCTAATAAAAAGTTCTGTTTCTCACTTATATTCTCATCTTTATAATACATATTTCTATCAGTACGTCCATTAATCCTACATTCCCGAGGACTCATAACGAGGAAGGCGGTTCGACACCGAGTGCCTGATAGATCTCTTTCTGCTTCAGCAGCACTTCTCCGACACGCAGTCTGCGCCTGGGGTGTTCGAAACATTCAAT
>JAYEMF010000136.1:0-8614 GCA_034717975.1 Campylobacterota bacterium | reverse complement strand
AGGTAAATGTGCGAAGCCTGCCCTTGGGTGCAAGAGATTTTAGGACGGAAGATTGTGCCTTATTTGCCCTCCCGAAGGGCGTTACATACATGTCCGTGAGTCTGCGTTAGAACCTTGCCACCGTAGCTCTGCTACGCTGACAAGAACCTGCCTTGATCACGAAAATGTATGTAACGCTGATGATATCCAGGGTTTTTAGAGGTGCCCTGTAATAATTATACGAGAGGATCAAATTCGAATAAAATGAGATCGAAGATGAAATATACATTACTGATTTTGAGACACGCCAAATCCTCCTGGGATGATTCTACTCTTTCGGATCGGGAGCGTCCGCTGAACAAACGCGGTAAAAAAGATGCCCCGATGATGGGTAAACGCCTGAAAAGCAGCAACTATAAATGCGATCTGCTTATCACCTCTCCGGCTGTTCGTGCATTAAGTACGGCTAAAGCAGTAGCCAAAGCACTGGGGTATCCGGAGAAAAAGATACTCCTTGACGAGTCTCTCTATATGGCAGATACCGAAGATTATCTTCATGTCATAGGCGGGGTTGATGAGAAGATTAAACATCTGATGATTGTCAGTCACAATCCGGGTTCTGAAGAACTGCTTGGAGATCTTACTTCCGAGCAGTTTGAAAAGTTTCCGACAGCGGCTTATGCTTTGATTGAGATTGAAGGTAGCTGGTCAGAGATAAAATCAGCTAAACTGCTGCGTTTCGACTATCCGAAGTCACTATAAGTCGAGGTAACCTTTCAGCCACATTTTTGCTTCTACTCGATTGGTAAACTCCCCATCGAGCTGAGCTTCAAATGCTCTCTCCAGTACCTCTTTGAAGGCTTTGGAAGGGGGGATTCCCTCCGCAATCAGGTCGCGTCCTTGCAGCAGTGGTTTAGGGGCTGTCCGGCTTACGTTTAGCGAAGTGGCATGGTCGAGCAGCCATACTCCTGCAGGGAATTGACCCGATTTAGCCTCCTCGCTCTCACGTCCTAAAAAATCAGCTTTGGCAACGATAACAAGGTCTCCGATATTGGTCTTCATCCCCAGACGGCGAATGGCAGGGGCTTTTGCCTGTTGTTTATAGAACTGCATGGGTTTTTGATGATGAGCAACGAGAGAAAGCACCTCATCAATAAGACGCTTCTCATCGGTAAAACGCCGTAAAAAATCATGTGCCGGTTTTATGCCAGCTTCTTCATGACCGATGGAGCGCACCCTGCCCATAATCTCTTTTGTGGTAGCCGGTTTGCCAAAGTCGTGACAGAGTACGGCTAACATAAGCGTTAGGTCCCGTTTGTCATTCTCAGTACGAAGTGATGCCATGGCATCGATAGCCATCAGGGTATGGGTCCAGACATCCCCTTCGGGATGGTAGACGGGATCTTGCAGGGTAGTTTTGAGCGCTGAAAGTTCAGGTAAAAAATCGAGGATACCCAGCCTGTCCATGAGCTCAAAGCCGATCGATGGTTTTACCGCTTTTAGCAGTAGTTTTTTCAACTCACCAAAGAGGCGCTCTTTTGGAAGTTCACTCAGCACCCCTTCAGCAACCATACTCTGCATCAGTTTTAGAAGGCTCTCATCACATGTCAGGTTGAAACGTGCGGCCATCTGAATAGCCCGAAGGATACGCAGCGGATCTTCAACAAACGTTTTTTCGTTCACACAGCGAAGCGTATGTGAATCGAGATCTTTTTGACCTCCATAGGGATCAAGCAGCAATGATGAGTTGATATCGTAACCGATGGCGTTGATGGTAAAATCGCGCCGAAGCGCGGCAGTGACAAAATCCATCTGTCCGCTGAGTTGCACATTGAACCCACGGTGACCACGCGCTTTTTTTGACTCTTTTCTCGGCAGGGCAAAATCGAGCTCATAGCTACCGAGGGTCAGCTTGAGAACACCGAAGCTTTTACCGACGAGGTTGACTGAACCGAAGGGTTCGAGCATGGACTGAAGGGTTTCGAAGTTTTTAACGGCATAGACTTCAATGTCGATATCTTTGCTCTCCTGCTGGAGGAGTATGTCACGCAGATAACCGCCGACAACTACAGGGTAGCATCCCTGCGCAAGCAGGTGATCGGTTATGGGGGTGAGCTCTTCTGGCAGTGTGATCATGAGCGGAGCAACATCTTTTTCAGAGAGGATTCAAAGGCGATCTCTTCATCATCGATCTTCTCATCGGCTTCAAAGATATTGAGAAAATAGAGATAGAGCTCTTCATCTTTTTTAATGAGGGCCCGACAAGTCCGAAGGTCTTCATACCAGAGCTCATCATCTTGGAGGTAATGGAGAAGTTTGAGTTCAATATAGTCCATGATCTTTTCAACACTGTCATCATGGTTGAGATGTTCATACAGCATCTGTTTTGCCGCTTCCATCTCCTCTTCATAGATATTTTTATTGGTATAGATTGCGACAGCGATGATCAGTGCGATATCGTAGGTCTGTCTGGCATAGTTTTTGGTGCGCCAGTAGATCAGGAGTTTTTCCAGGATCTTTTTTGGGGCAATATATGTTTCAGTCGGCATATGTGATTTTAACAAAATTTTCCCTTTGGAACCATAAGGGTAAATGATACTTTCTGTAATCGAACAGTTATAAACAGGCAGTATGATTTTGCTACTTTAAAAAAATATGGAGTGAATGATGTCTGAGACCACTTTTATCGTGAAATCTTTAGAAAATGGCTGGATGTGGCAGGACATGCGAAGTGATGACGATCTTCTTGTTTACTGTTCCGAGGAGCTCGAAGTTCCTGATGAGCTGATCGATGAACTGGAGTGTTATGAGCACGCTTTTAAAGTAGCACTGCACCGTGACCGCAGCTACTTTAATGATGACTGGTATGTCAACCTTCAACGGGTTGCGTGTTAGCCTAATCCTGTTTTATTAAAGGGGTCAGATCAAACCAGAAGGTTGAGCCAACGCCCTGCTCGCTTTCGATCTGTAGTGTTGTTCTATGCAGGTTGAGGATGTAGCCGACGATGGCGAGTCCGAGTCCCAGCGAGTTGTCCCAGGTATTTTTCTCTACCCGGTAAAACTTTGAACTGATCTTTTCGATCTCTTTGGCTGCAATCCCTATCCCCCGGTCGATGACATTGAGGCGGTTGTCGCTGATCGTTACGGTCACATCGGCTTCAGAGTATTTCATTGCATTGTCAACGAGGTTGATCAGGACCATCTCGATAGTGGTCTTGTCGGCATTGATGAGCGTCGGCGGACACTCGGCATGGATACTGCGGTCTTTATATTTTTTATTGAGATTTTGGACAACCTCATCCGCAAGGAGGCAGAGGTCAAACTCACTTTTATGCAGGGTTACGTCATTGTTTTCAAGCTTGACAGAGAGGGCGAGGCGGTCAAGCATTAGGGCAATCTTTTTCCCGTTTGAGAGGATCTTGTCGAGGAACTTGGTACGGATCTTGATGTTGACATCGGGATCGTCATGCAGGGTTTCGGCATACCCCATAATGGAAGCAACCGGGTTTTTAAACTCATGGCTGATGGCTGAGAGAATGTCATTGCGCTGTTTGTTGATGAGGCGAAGCTTGGCGGTGTACTTGCGCTTCTGCTTGTCACGGTTACTCAGTTTTTTGACCAGATTTTTAAGCTGAAGGGAGATGAGTAGAAATTCGCTGAAGTGATTGGTCTTGATTACCGCTTTGTAGTTTTTATTGCCGATCTCTTCAAGGTAGTCGGTGAGGGAGTTGATATCGTTTTGGATACGATGGCTAAGCCGATAAGAGATGGTAATAGCAATGAGTATAAACAGAATAAAAACAAAGATCAGACGGCCGGTGATGGTCGTATAGCTTTGAAAGATCTTCTCCAGACTCATAGCCAGACGCAGTGTAATGCGTTCCCCTTTATAGTCGATACGCTTGGCAACGTATAAAAAGTCGGTTTTGATGGTATTTGAGTAGCGGGTCGCTTTGCCGTACGCCTGCGAGGCTGCCTGCATCACTTCAAAGCGGTTGGCATGATTTTCCATGGTTTCTCTGTCGGCATCACTTTCGGCGATAACAGTACCATCCCGGTTAATTACGGTGATGCGCATATTGGTTAATTTATGGTAATCCAAAATCAGTGTGTCAAGATCACTGGTTGTATTCATCTGGACCTGAAGTATATTGAGTGCGCGCTGAAGCTCATCTTCGCTGTGCCCGATCATCAGTGATTTGAGCGTAAGGTAGCCGATCAGCGCAGCGACCAGGATCGTACCGATAAACAGGGCGATAAAGTTGAAGAAAAAGTGGTGGTGAATCTTTAGCATGGATTGAAGTATATCACAGCTGCTAGTTCAATGTGTAACCGACACCGCGAACTGTCTTGATGTAATCTTTGTCCTTAGTGGGATCGATTTTTTCTTTAAGACGGTTGATGGCGACATTGACAGTGCGGTCCTGATAGAACTCATCCCCGCCCCAGACATGTTCGAGCAGGTAGTCACGGTCAAGTACGATGTTTTGATTGTTGATCAGGGTGAGCAGGAGGTTGAACTCAAGCTTGGTAAGCTCGACATTTTCGCCATCGACTTTTACCTCCCTGGCGGCAAGGTTGAGCAGGATGTCACGGTAAGCGACTTTGCCCTTACCACTGCCGCGTTTTGTACGTTTTAAAACGGCTTTGATGCGGAGGATGACCTCTTTCATGTTGAATGGCTTTGTGATGTAGTCATCGCCGCCGCGCATAAAGCCCTCTTCTATATCACTCTCTTTGCCTTTGGCGGTAAGGTAGATAACCGGAGTCTGAACCCCTTTATCCCTAAGCGAGGCAACGAACTCGCTTCCTTCCATGCCTGGAAGGTTACGGTCCATCATGAGCAGGTCAACACTCTCTTCTTCAAGCACCTGTTCGACATTTTTGGTGTTCAGGAAACCGATAGTATCAAACCCCTCTTTGGAGAGGTTGTACTCAAGAAGTTCGAGGATATCCTCTTCATCTTCGACGATAACGATCATAGCTTCCATGGGTATCTCCTAGCTATAGATGTGCATCTGGCCGCCCTGTTTTGCATAAAGCATCAGGTTGGCGATATTGACCGAACGGTCGCATGAGCGTTCAAGCTTGCGAAGCGTTCCCAAAACACGGACATACTCTGCCGCAAGCTCGCTCTCTTCAATGATCTGAGTGAGGATCTCTTTTTCCAAAATAGCGAAAAGATCATCATTTTTACTCTCTTCGACCATTACTTTGCGATAGAAATCTTCAATATCACACTCATCAATGTTGGCGTAGCATTGATCGATAAGCTGCAGGGCTGTCAGTGTGCTTTTATGCAGTTGAATGATGGTGGCGTTGAGCGGAGAGAGATCGCATTCGCTTTCGGTGTGCTCTTTCATACGGCGGGCATATTTTTTGACCCCTTCGCCGATACGGACGATTTCATTCGTCATTTTCAAATAGGCGACCAGTGTACGCAGTTCCTGTGCTTCGGGTCCGAACAGGGCAAAGGTCTTGATGATCTCGTTATCAATGCTATTGGCATCGCTTTGAATGTTCTTGAGCTTTGAGATGGCATCGGTGAAAAGCGAGTTATCTCGCCGCTGATAGGCTTCAAGTGTAATGGCACTGGCTTCTTGCGTGGTATTTAGAAGAGATGAGATCATATCTTGCAGATCATTGAGTTGTGCTTCATAGCGTGGCAGCATTGGGTACCCTTTGGCAAAATTTAAATCGTGGATTGTAGCTTTTGATGGTAACAGTACGGTTACAGTTGTTAATTTTGAATTTTAAATGCTTAATTTTTAATGTATATTGTATAGTAATTGCTCTGCTCTTAAATTTAAAATTCAAAATTAAGCATTAAAAATTACTCGTAACCTTCCCGTTACATTCCTTACTTACAATGCCAGTATCAAAATTTGAGGATACAACATGCTAAAGAAAATAGCTTCTAGTTTATTGGTTGCCGCTGTTGCCGTAACAGCAGCAAGTGCCGGTGAAAAGATCAGCGGTGCAGGCGCATCTTTCCCGGCTCCGCTTTACTACGACTGGGCTTACAACTACGGTAAAGAGACCAAGACACGTATTAACTACCAGTCTATCGGTTCCGGCGGCGGTATCAAGCAGATCAGCAAACGTATCGTTAACTTCGGTGCTTCTGACAAACCGCTTAAAACAAAAAAACTGAACAAAGAGAAACTGCTTCAGTTCCCGGCAGTCATCGGTTCGATCGTTGTGGCTCACAATGTCCCGGGTGTAAAAGACGAAGCACTTAAACTGAAAAACAGTGTTGTTGCCGACATCTTCGCAGGCAAGATCACAAAATGGAATGACGCGGCTATCGCAGCGGACAATGCAGGCGTTAACCTTCCGGATGAGAAGATCATCGTTGTTCACCGTTCAGACGGATCGGGTACGACATACAACTTCACTTACTACCTGAGCGGCTCTTCTGATAACTGGAAAGACAACTTCGGTACGGGTAAATCGATCGACTGGGCAGCCGGTATCGGCGGTAAAGGTAACGAGGGTGTGGCTAACCTGGTAAAACAGACCCCTTTCACTATCGGTTACATCGAAAACGCCTATAAAGAGAAGAACAACCTCTCTGCCGCTCAGCTTCAAACAGCCAGCGGCAAATGGGTAACAGCTCGTGAAGAGAACTTCAAAGCAGCGGCAAAATATGCAAGCTGGACAAAAGAGGACAACTTCTACGCAATGCTTGCGCTTCAGCCTGGTGACACCTCTTACCCGGTGGTTGCAGCTACATTCATTCTTCTTCCGGTTGAAAAAGCCGGTATGAACAAAAAAGTGATCGAGTTTTATGACTACGCTTTCAAAAACGGTGATGCAGCAGCCAAAAAACTTGGTTACATCCCGCTTCCTGAAGCGACTAAGAACATGATCCGCGAGTACTGGTCTGCTAACATTAAGTAAACTCTCTATTCTTCAGGGCGGCGGCCCTAAAACGTTATTCATTCATTCTTCTACTCCTTTGCCGCTTTTTTTGGCGGCAAACAACTTTTCCAGTGTAACTTTTTTACCATCTTGCAAAAATTATTTCTCCATATTTTATAGCTAACTCATATAAAAAAAAACCTATTTTTTCCAAGGTTGATAAATAGAGCCGATATCAAAGAAATATTTAATAAATATAAGAGCATACTTAAACAATATCATTAAACAATGTACTTAATTCTATAAGATAACTTTAATGTTAAGAAAAAAAGTTGGGTTATTGAGTCAAAAAGTAAACTCTTGCTAGGCAAATGATAAAAAATAGTGACAAAAAGAAAGGACAAGATGGAAATTCAGACAGTAAAGAAGATGGAAAAAGAGGCGATCAAAGGGAGTGGATTTGATTTTATGAGGCTTGGTTTTGCACTCTTTTTCATGGTGGCGGTTCTGACCTATAGTTTTATGAGCACAGGCGGATTGCCAAATAACGTATTTTTAGCCGTTGCCGCACTGTTTGGTGCCTACATGGCGATGAACATCGGGGCGAATGATGTTGCCAATAATGTTGGACCTGCGGTGGGTTCAAAAGCACTTACCATGGGCGGAGCTATCGTTATTGCCGCCATCTTTGAGGCAGGCGGTGCACTGATTGCCGGTGGAGATGTTGTAAAGACCATTAAAAAAGGGATCATTGACATCTCGGCGTTCGGCGGTAATGTCGACCCGTTTATCTGGGCAATGATGGCCGCACTGCTGGCTGCCGCACTGTGGCTGAACTTTGCCACGATGATGAAAGCACCGGTCTCTACGACCCACTCTATCGTCGGTGGTGTTATGGGTGCCGGTATCGCTGCGGCAGGCTTCTCGATCGTCGCCTGGGGAACCATGGGCAAGATCGCGGCCTCGTGGGTGATCTCACCGGTTCTTGGAGGGATCATTGCGGCATTGTTTCTCTTTGCCATCAAAAAGACAATGGTATTTCAAGAAGACAAAGTAAAAGCGGCGACCAGGTGGGTGCCTGTCTTTGTAGCCATTATGTCCTGGGCATTTGTTACCTATCTTACTCTGAAAGGTCTTAAAAAAGTTTGGCCGACAATTGTTGATATTTTAGTATTTCTGCCAGATGAAAAGAAACCTACTTTTATGATAGCAGCAATTTTTGGATTGATAATCGCAGGAGTTGTTTATCTGATAGTCAAAGCAACTGTTACTAAAAAAGCTTCCACTATTGAAAACAGCAGAGCCGGTGTCAATATGCTCTTTACCGTACCCCTTGTTTTTGCGGCGGCACTCTTAAGTTTTGCACACGGCGCCAATGATGTTGCCAATGCGATCGGGCCGTTGGCGGCAATCAATGATGCGGTAGTAAGCGGAGGTATTTCGGCCAAAGCGGGTATTCCCCTCTGGGTGATGGGCGTAGGTGCCCTGGGTATTGCACTCGGTCTTGCGCTTTATGGTCCAAAGCTTATCAGAACGGTTGGCAGCGAGATAACGGAACTTGACCAGATGAGAGCGTTTTCTGTGGCTATGGCCGCCTCTATTACCGTTATTATCGCTTCTCAGCTGGGACTTCCTGTCAGCTCTACCCATATTGCGGTCGGGGGTATCTTTGGTGTCGGTTTTTTAAGAGAGTACCTTGAATCAACCAGTGTTAAAGATGAGATAGCGCATGAAAAAGAAGTGATTGTTGATGAGAAAAAGCTTCTCAAAG
>JAYEMF010000135.1:0-31095 GCA_034717975.1 Campylobacterota bacterium | reverse complement strand
ACTCTTCTCCGCCTTCAAGCCGCTTTATGGTTATTTTTGTTCCTGATTTCAAGTCAAAGAGTGTTGATTCCATGCTTTCCTCTTAAGAGTTGGTACATATTGATTGTACTATAGTAAGTATAAGAAAGTTGAAAAGATACAAAATTGGTACACAGAGAGAAAGAATATGAATCGATGAAACCGATTGTCGGAAAGAGGATTCTGGTATGCGGCAAAGGGGGCAGTGGAAAGAGCACCATTGTCGCCTTGATGGCCGATATTCTGCAAAAAAGAGGATACGAAACACTGGTTCTCGACGGCGACGCGTCCAATCCTGAAGGGTTGATCAGGTTGATGTTTGGATTGGGAGTCAAGAATGAACCGAAGCCTCTTATAGAGTTTTTTGGCGGGATCGAGGTTGTCACCTGCCCGGTAGATGACCCTTCTCCGCTTACAAGGACCGACGACTCAGTGCCTGTGCCGGAAAAAAGAGTAGATATCGCCCGGGAAATCCCACACGAATATTATGTCAAAGAGAGAGGGATCAGCCTCTTCCAGGCAGGAAAGATAGAAACTTACGGTCAGGGCTGTGACGGACCCGTAGAAAAGGTGGTCAGGGATTTCATGGTACAGGGAGAGTGGGTAAGCCTTATTGACATGAAGGCGGGAATCGAGCATTTCGGAAGAAAGATCCCCGACACTATGGATATTATACTGGTTATCCTTGATCCCACGCTTGAATCTATCTCCATTGCAAAAAGGATAGAAGTTTTTTGCAGAAAAACGCAAATGGAAAACTTCTGGTTGATTTTAAATAAAATCAGTTCCAAAGAGATGGAATCGATGATAATGGAGAAGTTGGGAGAGCTGAAAAGCAGAGTTGTCGGATCAGTATCATATGACCCTGAATTAGTACAAAGGGAGCTCGCAGGAGGTTCGCTTATCACAGATAACACACATGAAGATGTCGAACAGATTATAAATGCATTGGAAAAATTCGCTTCGGATAAAAAATAGCATTCAGCTGTAGTAGTGCCATTCATATGTGTTTGGACACCTCTTTTTTATCAAGATGGCGTTACAATATCCTATATTGTTTGATAATGAAAAAATCAGGACTTTTTAGAAGTACCTTATAGATATTCCCTCAAAAAGAAAACATGAAAAAGCATACTATTGAACAAGTCAGTATCTTTATCAGTGTTGCCAAATGGCTGCTGCTCTCCTCAATAGTCGGCATCATTATTGGTGCGAGCGTAACACTTTTCCTGAAGATACTACAGTTTTCAGAGCGGAGTCAAAGCCTGCTACCGTTTGATTACTATTATCTACTTCCTTTTGCCCTGCTTTTAACAGTTTGGCTGGTGAAGAGATTCGCTCCCGATGCCGAGGGGCATGGCACGGAAAAAGTGATTGAAGCGGTGCACAAGAAGGACGGCAAGATAGAGCTTGCTGTTATTCCTGTCAAACTGCTTGCCACGGTACTGACTATTTTTTCCGGAGGTTCTGTCGGTAAGGAAGGTCCCGGTGCACAGATCGGTGCCGGAATGGCATCATTTGTCTCTGATTTTTTTCATTTCAGAAAAGAGGATCGTAAAAAGCTGGTGATCTGCGGGATCGGTGCCGGATTTGCAACCGTTTTCGGCACCCCGATCGCGGGCGCTATTTTCGGGGTTGAAGCGCTGGTGATCGGGCTGATCCGCTATGATGTTCTTCTCCCCTCTTTTATTGCCGGTTTCTCGGCCTTTACGACCGCGCAGTTCCTGGGTATGGAATACACCTATTTTGACATCCGTTTTCATCAGCATATTACCCTGGATATTCCCCTGATCCTTCAGGTTGTCTTGGCCGGGCTTTTTTTCGGCCTGGTATCTGACATCACGATAACCAGCCTGAAACGAATAGGTCGAATGATCCGGAAGATTCGTTTCAATGTTTACGTGAAAGCGTTTGCCGGCGGAACAGTTCTGATCGGGTTGTCGTTCATAGTGGGAGACCAGTATTTTGGACTGGGGCTTGAAACCATCGACAATACACTCCAGAGCGATCCCTATTTTTCAAGAGATATTCCCTGGTACAGTTTTTTGATCAAAACGGTATTTACCTCCATTACGCTGGCTGTCGGGGGCAGCGGTGGTATTGTCACGCCTATTTTTTATATCGGTGCGACCAGCGGTCACTGGTTTGGAACACTAATGGGTGACCACATGGCTTTTTTTGCCGCACTTGGTTTCATAAGTGTACTTGCCGGAACCACCAATACACCGATTGCCGCAACGATTATGGCTATGGAGTTGTTTGGCCTGGAAGTCGCCCACTATGCTGCCATCTCGGTGGTCATCAGTTTTCTGATGACAGGACACCGCAGTGTGTTCGCTTCGCAGATCCTTGCCATGAAAAAATCTGATATACTCAAAATTGAGATGGGTGAAGAGATCGCTCACACCGAAGTAGACATGGAAGAGAAAGAGATAAGCAAACTAAAAAATCTTCGCGAGCGTCTTCAGAAAAAGCGTGAAAAACGCCAGGAAGATTCCAAGTTTAAAAGATGATTAAGGTAAAAGCCCTGAGTGAAAAGGAGAGCAAACTGATGAATAAGCTTACAGCAACTATTGATGGCAACGAAGCCGTTGCACAGGTAGCTTACAAGCTCAATGAGATTATTGCGATCTATCCGATCACACCGGCTTCCCCGATGGGTGAATGGAGTGATGTCTATGCCATGCATGGAGAAAAAAATATTTTTGGTACGGTGCCCGATGTGATGGAGATGCAAAGCGAAGGTGGTGCCAGCGCTACGGTGCACGGTGCCCTTCAAAGCGGTGCATTGACGACAACTTTTACAGCCTCACAGGGTCTGCTGCTAATGATCCCGAATATGAATAAAATCGCCGGTGAGCTTACCCCGGCGGTTTTTCATGTTGCAGCACGTTCACTTGCCGCACAAGCACTCTCTATCTTTGGTGATCACACCGATGTGATGTCCGTGAGACAGACCGGTTTTGCAATGCTGGCTTCAGATTCTGTCCAGGAAGCGCATGACTTTGCCCTGATTGCCCAGGCAGCGACACTCAAATCGCGCATACCTTTTTTACACTTTTTTGACGGTTTTCGAACATCCCATGAAGTCAATAAGATCGAATTACTCGATGAAGCAACAATGAAAACGATCATTGATGACGACCTTGTCACAGCGCATAGAAAGCGTGCCTTGACATCGGACAATCCGTTTATCCGCGGTACATCACAAAATCCGGATGTCTATTTTCAGGGACGCGAAAGTGTCAACGGTTTTTACGACAAGACCCCGGCTTATGTTCAGGATGTTATGGATGAGTTTGCCGCACTGACGAGAAGGAATTACCATCTTTTTGATTATGTCGGTGCCGAAGATGCAGAGCATATCATCATCATTATGGGTTCGGGTGCAGAAGCTGTTCAGGAAAGTGTCGAGTATCTGAATACTCTGGGTGAAAAAACAGGCGTTATTAAAGTCAGACTCTACCGACCGTTTTCTATCAAACATTTTATCGATCTTTTGCCTGAGACAACAAAAGCAATTGCCGTTTTAGATCGCACCAAGGAACCGGGATCATTGGGAGAGCCGCTCTATCTTGATGTTGTCAGTGCTTTCAATGAAGCGAAAGAGGAAGGCTTGCTTGATATTGAGGTTCCTTATCTGATCGGTGGTCGCTATGGTCTCTCCTCCAAAGAATTCACGCCGGGTATGATCAAAGCTATTTTTGATGAGCTTAAAAAAGATAAACCAAAAACACATTTTACGATCGGTATCCATGATGATGTAACCCGGACCTCATTGGAGTGGGACAGTGGTTTTGTCCTGCCTGATGAAAAAATCTTTCAAGCTATTTTCTTTGGACTTGGCTCGGACGGAACCGTGGGGGCCAATAAAAACTCCATTAAGATAATCGGAACACAGACGGACAATTATGCCCAGGGTTATTTTGTTTATGACTCAAAAAAATCAGGCTCCATGACCATCTCACATCTTCGTTTCGGTCCGGAGCCCATACACTCAACCTATTTGATCGAAAAAGCTGACTTTGTAGCCTGTCATCAAAGCGTCTTTATGGAGAAGTTTGACATCTTGCAACATGCTAAAAAAGGTGCATTTTTTCTATTGAACTCGCCCTTTGACCGAGAGCTTGTCTGGAGACGCATGCCGCGTGTGATCCAGAAGGAGATCATAGAAAAAGGAATCCGATTTTATGTAGTCGATGCGTATAAAGTAGCCAGAGAGAGCAAAATGGGTCGCCGTATCAATACGATCATGCAGACTTGTTTCTTTGCTATTTCAGGTGTACTGCCAAAGCGTGAAGCGATCAGACAGATCAAAGCATCAATCCAAAAAACATATGCTGCAAAAAGTGACGAGATCGTGCAGTTGAACTTTCATGCAGTCGATAACGCACTCGATCATCTTTATGAAGTCGCCATCCCGAAAATGGCAGAAAGTACACTGCCTCTGGAGCGCTCTGTAAAAGGCAAGGCAAGCGAATTTGTTACCAATGTCACCGCTCATCTGATTGAAGGCAGAGGAGATGAGCTGCCGGTCAGTAAAATCCCTGTTGATGGCACCTGGCCAAGTGGTACGACCCAGTATGAAAAACGCAATATTGCACAGGATGTGCCCGTCTGGGATCCCGAAGCGTGTATCCAGTGCAACAAATGTGTGCTGGTCTGTCCCCATGCCGTTATCCGCTCCAAGGTGGTGCAGGAGAGTGAGCTTGTTGATGCATCCGATCTTTTCAAAAGCATAAAAGCAAAAGGAAAGAGTTTTAACGGGAGTGAGCATTTTACCATTCAGGTCGCTGTAGAAGATTGTACCGGATGCTCTTTGTGTGTAGAGGTCTGTCCAGGCAGGAACAAAATCCATCCGGAATTAAAAGCGATCAATATGACACCAAAACTTCCGCTGCTTGAAGAGGGGATTGAAAACTGGGACTATTTCCTTGCATTACCGGAATATAACCGCTCAAAACTTGATCACGCCAAAGTAAAAGAAAGCCAGCTTCTGCAGCCTCTTTTTGAATTTTCCGGCGCCTGCCCGGGATGCGGCGAGACACCGTACATCAAACTGGCAACCCAGCTTTTCGGTGACCGTATGATCGTTGCCAATGCAACGGGATGTTCATCGATCTATGGCGGCAATCTACCGACAACACCCTGGACCAAAAACCATGAAGGACGCGGACCGGCATGGTCAAATTCACTGTTTGAAGATAATGCCGAATTTGGTCTTGGATTCAGGCTGACGATAGACAAACACGGGGAACAGGCCAAAGAACTGCTGCAAAAACTTGGCGATTACATAAGCCCTGAACTTTCGGAAGCTATTGTTAATGCCGATCAGCATGACGAAACCGATATTTTTAAACAACGTGAACGTGTTGGGCAGCTTAAAGATCAGCTGGAAAATATACAAAACGATGATGCAAAGCACCTTTTGACGCTTGTCGATTATCTGGTTAAGAAATCGGTCTGGATCATCGGCGGTGACGGCTGGGCATACGACATCGGCTACGGTGGGCTCGATCATGTTCTCGCCAGCGGTAAAAATGTCAACATTCTGGTACTTGATACTCAGGTCTACTCCAATACAGGCGGCCAGCAGTCCAAGGCCACACCAACAGGAGCCGTCGCCAAATTCGCATCAGGCGGAAAACCGCAGCTGCCCAAAGACCTGGCGATGATGGCAGTCACTTATGGCGATGTCTATGTGGCGCGTGTGGCCATGGGGGCAAGCGATACCCAGACAATTAAGGCCTTTATGGAAGCGGAAAGATATGACGGGCCATCGCTTATCATCGCCTATTCGCACTGTATCGCTCACGGCTATGATCTCAAACATGGTATGAACCAGCAAAAACTGGCGGTTCAGTGCGGCTTATGGCCAACATTCAGATATAACCCTGAACTTGAACGTTCCGGAGAAAATCCGATGAAACTGGATTACAAGGGGCCAAAAATTCCTGTCAAAGAATATATGTATAACGAAACGCGCTTTAAAATGGTTGAAAAGATGAACGCTGAAGATGCGGCACAGTTTTTGAAGACAGCCACGTTTCATGCGAAAGAGATGTATAAACGTTATGAAAACCTGACCAAAATAAATTATCAGGATATTGCACGAGGAGATGTATAATGTACGTATGCCAAAGTAAAGGAAGAGTATAAGGCCATCATATTTGTTGCTGACGGCGGTTCGACCGATGATACCAGAGAAGTGGCCAGAGAGATCGATATAGATAGTTTCAAGGTGGAAAAAATCGTTTCTATCTACAGAGGGGTTCCCGGTAAAGGATCTGCCCTCAGAGCTATTTTTGAAGCGGCAGATTTTCTGGATGCCAAAGCCGTTGCGCTTTTTGATGCCGACCTGCGTTCCATTACACCGGAATGGGTCAAAAACATGATCGAACCGATCATGCAGGGTTACGAGTATGTTGCCCCCTGGTATCGGGGGCGATCTGATAAAAAGTTATCTGAAAGAGGATGTCCGGGAGAGCGACATTGCCAAATTCGGCATCGATATCTGGCTGACTACCACCGCTATTGTTAAAAAGGCAAAAATCTGCGAAGAAAGTAAAGACTATTTTGAAGTGCAGGCAAATGCGTTTGAAAAGCAAAAATCACACTTGCTGCAATGCTGGTTCAAGAGTGATACGGTTGTTGAAATGGCGGGAAGTTTAAAATGATTTTTTGATGCAATGCCGGAATGGGAGAAGATCTCGCTGAAGCCTCAATGGAGAGAACACTATTGCTTCCTCTGTACAATCTGCCGAGAGATTGGAAGATAAAATTTTTCTATATAGTCATTCATCATCCTTCTTGTGCCAAAATGCGGCGAAATACTTTTCATAGCGGCCTTCATCATGACAATCCAATCATGCGGGATGCCTTCATCGCCACTGTCGTAATAGAGAGGAACGATTTCATTTTCAAGCGTATCATACAGGGACTGGGCATCTTCTGTATCATTGCCGTTTTGAGCACCGAATTTCCATCCGTTGCTGCCATTAAACGCTTCGGGCCACCAGCCGTCCATAACAGAAAGATGAAGTACGCCGTTTATCGAGCTTTTCATACCGCTGGTACCGCAGGCTTCCATCGGCGGCAGCGGCGAGTTAAGCCAGACATCGACGCCGCTTACAAGGTATTTGGCCAGAAATTCGCCGTAATCTTCGACAAAGGCGATACGTCCTTTGAATCGGGGATCCTGAGCGGTCTTAAAGATACGCTGCAGGATCTGTTTGCCGGGATTGTCCGAAGGATGGGCTTTGCCGGCAAAGACAATCTGTATCGGCCGGTCTTCATTATCGATGATCTTTTCCAATCGCTGCAGATCATGCAGGATTAGATCAGGGCGCTTGTAGGCGGTCATGCGCCTTGCAAACCCGATAGTCAGAATATCGGGATCAAGTAACAGTCCTTCTGCCAGTGCCACTACCGGACTGATCCCCTCATCGGCATAGTTACGGCGGACCTGCTCCCTGAGGGTATTGATCAGACGCAGTTTGCATTGGCGGTGGAGGTTCCATAATGTTTCATTGTCGAGTTCATCTATGTATTGCCACAGATCAGGATCATCCTGCATACTGAGCCATTCATTGCCGAGCAAGCGGCTATACCGACTGCGCAGTTCGTCATTCAGCCAGGTCGGAAGATGCACACCGTTGGTTATAGGCGTGATTGGTACCTTTTCAGGAGATACGTTCGGAAAAAGCGATGCCCATATCGTTTGGCTTACTGCTGCGTGGACTTGACTGACTCCGTTGCGGTAATGACACATATTCAGACCCAGAACCGTCATATTGAATCCTGCCGAGGGTTCATCCGGATTGACGCCCAGGTTTAGAAACTGCTCTTTGCTGATCCCCAGTTTTTTCCAGTAGTCAGCGAAGTACTGCTCTATCATCTCAAAACTGTAGACATCCGTGGCGGAGCGAAGCGGCGTATGGGTTGTAAATACCGAACACTGTTTTATCGCTTCGATTGCCGCATCAGGGTCCATCCCCGATTCGATACGCACACGGGCACGTTCCAAAAGTGCAAAGGCGGGATGCCCTTCGTTAAGGTGCAGGACAGAATACTCGATCAAGAGAACTTCAAGTACATGGTAACCTCCTATTCCGAGTACAATCTCCTGACGCAGTCGCTGATGCATATCCGGTGTATAGAGTTTTGACGATATTTCTCTGTCCCACGGATCATTTTGATCGATATCCGTATCGAGCAGATAGAGGGGTGTGCGTCCGACATTGACCTTCCATACCGATACCGCTATTGGAGGATCGATAAAAGGTACTTCTACTATGAGATGCCCGCCTTTTTCATCCAGGACTCGCTCCACCGGTGCGGCATCCTTGTTAATGGACTGATTTCTGTCTTGCTGCCATCCGTCCGGTCCCATTACCTGATGAACATATCCCTGCGGATACATAAATCCGACACCGACCATATTCAGGCCCATATCGCTGCTCTCTTTCAGGATATCTCCGGCCAAAAACCCCAGTCCACCGGAGTAGATCGGGAGACTGCGGTGCAGACCGAACTCTGCACAAAAATAGGCAACTGTCGGTAGTTTTTCCGTTATAAGACTTTTTCCCGCCATATAGTGACCGAACTGTGCCGAAACATAGTGGTATTCACGCATAAAAAAGCTGTTTTTTATGGCATGGTGCAACTCCATTTCAGAGAGCGATTTGAGCATCAAGATGGGATTGTTCCCGGACTCTTTCCAGCGATAGGCATTAAACAGTTTAAATAGATTTTTTCCTCGTGGATTCCATGTCCACCAAAGATTCAAAGCGATCTCTCTGAGCTCTTTAAGCTCAGCCGGGAGAGCAGGAAGGATAATATTGACTGACGAATCATGCATTTTCGTTATCTTCTCTAAAGGCTTTACGTCAGAGTAACATATGGGCACCTCTAAAAATCCTGAATATCATAAGTTCATTCAAATCTTCTTTCATGCACGGTTTTATTTTAAACCGGAAGGTCCCTCTGAAGTTTAAAGGTTTTTGCACTACAATTTATCCAAGAGGATATCATGAATAAAACAGAGAAAAGTGAAGAGCACGGTATTTCCATAGGTTTCCGGAGAAGTGGTGATCATGTTTATCTGAAAATACAAATCAGCGGCAGATTGGAGCATGATGATTATGATCTGATGGTGCCGATGATTGAAAATGCCATTAGCGGGATTAAAAAACCAAAAATAAAAGTTCTGATAGACGCAATTGATTTTGAGGGCTGGGATCTCAGAGCAGCATGGGATGATCTGAAATTCGGTCTGGAGCATAACAGCGAATTTACCGAGCTCGCATTCGTGGGCAATAAAAAGTGGGAAGAGTACAGTATTAAAATCTCAAACTGGTTTATGCATGCGAAAATGCGATATTTTGAAGATATTGAAGATGCCCGACAATGGCTAAAATATGAAGAAAAATGAATTCGAAACTTTATAATTGTAGATGCAATGCAAGGACAGTCTTATCACTGGACTTTCGCAAGAGGATTAGTGGAGAAGTCTCCTTTTAAAGAAGATCTGTCCAATTTCATGCAACGCATTGGAAATGATTTGGCAGTAAGCTGTTTTTTATTCGGTATCTTTTTCATCGGAGACATTGCCGATCGATTTTTTGATATATGCATTGCAATCAGAAAAAAAAAGGGGAAGGGTAGATGAATTATGCCATTGCACATCCGGTTGATCCAAAAAAAAGAGATGAGCCTCTCCCATGGCAGCATCCTAAATCTCTGAAAGAGGATCCCGAAGCCCACAAAAGGATTGAAAAAATACTCAAAAACCCCGATTATATAATAGCCGAGGAAGATAAAGATTTTTTGCAACAACCTGAAACATTGGGTATTCGTCTGGAGCTCGATTACCAAAAGGCTGAGCTGCTTTTACAGAAACAAGGAATTGAACATACTGTCGTCGTTTTCGGAAGTACCCGCATTATCGAACAAAAAACAGCGATACGCCGGTTGAAATCAGCAAAAAAAACGTTACGAAAATCTCCCCATTCGACCAAAAAGATGCAAAAAGTGAAGATAGCCAAACGTATCTTGGACAAAAGCCGATACTACGAGATATCCAGGGAGTTTGGACGGCTGGTCGGTATGGCAGGAAACGGTCCGGAGGATTCCCGAATAACCTTGATGACAGGAGGTGGACCGGGGATCATGGAAGCCGCCAATCGTGGGGCTTTCGATGCAGATGCCAAATCGATCGGCTTAAACATTTCCCTGCCGCATGAACAGTTTCCAAATCCATATGTCACTCCCGAACTCTGTTTTCAGTTTCACTATTTTGCCATTAGAAAATTCCATTTTCTACAGCGGGCAAAAGCCCTGGTCATCTTCCCTGGCGGATTTGGTACGCTTGACGAGCTGTTCGGCATACTGACACTGATCCAGACAAGAAAAATCGATCCGATCCCGATAGTGCTTGTCGGTAAAAAATATTGGAAGCACCTGGTAAATATGGATTTTCTCGAAGATGAGGGAGTCATCGATATGGAAGACCGATCACTTTTTTGGTATGCCGAAGAAGCGACAGAGATATGGGAAGGTCTGCTCAAGTGGCATGAACTTAACAAGACACCACTCTTCTAGGTGTCTGTCAGACTCCTAGCTATTAAAAAAGGTTGAAATCATGAAGCTTTCAAAAAAAGAGTATAGCGAGCAGCTCTACAAACTCCAGGTGGAGCTTGTCAAATTCCAGCGCCACTGCATAAAAGAAGAGCTGAAAGTATGTATTCTCTTTGAGGGACGCGACAGTGCCGGAAAAGATGGCACTATCAAAAGATTTATCGAACATTTAAGTCCGAGAGAGGCAAGAATTGCGGCCCTTGGAAGACCTTCGGACAAAGAGAGGAAATCATGGTATTTTCAGCGTTTTGTCCCCCATCTGCCCTCATCGGAAGAGATGGTGTTTTTCAACAGAAGCTGGTATAACCGCGCAGGCGTAGAAAAAGTAATGAAATTCTGCACCAAAAAAGAGTACACCCGCTTTATGGAGGAGGTTGAGGATTTTGAACATCTTCTGGTGCATTCTGGAATTCTGTTTTTCAAATATTATCTGGATATTTCAAAAAAAGAGCAGAAAAAAAGGCTGGATGAGAGAAAACGGGACCCTCTTAAACAGTGGAAGGTAAGCTGCGTTGATGAAAAGGCACAGTTATTATGGGAAAAATACTCTTTGGTAAGAGATGAAATGTTGTCAAAAACCCATTTCTCTTTCGCAAAATGGACGATCATCAAGGCAGATAATAAAAAAATTGCACGGCTAAATGCCATAAAAAACTTTTTAAGCAGGGTCGACTATCCGGATAAAGATGAAAAAACAGTCTTGTACGATCCGAATATTGTCTTTGATTTTGATCCGGGTCAGTATAAAAACGGCTTAATAGCACCATAAAAGGCATTAATATAAATGAAATCGAACCAAGGGAACTGCTTCACTCCGCTCTTTACGCTGACTTACACCTTCGAGCATCTTCACTTCAGCTTCCAAGCTGGTATTTATCGGAATGACACTGAATTATATGTCTTTTTCAGCATTTTAAAGTTCGTTCTCTTTTCTGGTTTATACATGTTAAAATAGAGGATATCAATAAATTTAAAGGAAAAAAAATGGATATAATACAAAAAGAGCTGCAAAGCAGAAGAGCAGAGATAAGAAAAGCAGTAGATCTTCTGTTTAAAGCAAATATGAAGATTACTGACTGGGATGTGCCAGAAGCAGATGACAATGAAGCGGCAAAGATGCTATTGCAGATCGTGCAGGAAGTACTTGATGAGATAAAAGAAGATATCGAAGCAGGTAAATACGATTATTATTGATTTCGATACTGGCAACCGCTGTTTTTGGAGTCTGTTGCTCCATTCAAAAATATTTATAAAAGTAAAAAAGAGGGGTTGATGGTTATAGATAACCTTTTTTGGATTGGTCTGCTGCTGGTCGTAGGCTACGTAGCCGGCATTGTAAGTGAGCGTTTCAGACTGCCAAAAGTCACAGGCTATATCCTTATCGGTATTGTGCTGAGTCCGTCAGTCACGCATATTCTACCTGAATCTTTTCTCTGCGAAACCGAAACAATCGTCCATTTTGCTCTTTCGATGATCGCTTTTATGATCGGGGGTTCACTGAAATATGAGAAGATAAAAAAACTTGAAAAGACTATTTTAAGTATGATGCTCAGTGAATCCGAAACAGCATTTGCACTCGTTGCATTGGGATTATTTTTCTGTTTGCCCTTTATAGCTTTGGACTACTTGGCGTCTGAAAGCTGGAAAGAATATCTTTTAATGGCGCTTTTTCTGGGTGCCATCAGTGCTGCAACAGCACCTGCAGCCGTTTTGGCAGTCATGCACGAATACCGGGCAAAAGGACCTCTTACGACAACCCTGCTTGGTATCGTGGCAACAGATGATGCAATAGCACTAATCAACTTCTCGCTGGTCCTTTCGGTTGCCGCCCTCATTCAGGGAGGTGACGGTAACAATCATTTTCTTACACTGCTTGAACCTCTCTTTACGATATTTTTTTCACTTGTATTTGGTATTACTGCAGGATGGCTCCAGGCACGTCACATCAATACTATTACCAAAGAGGGCAGTCTTATTATTTCGACGATTGGCGTGCTGCTCATTATTTATGCATCGGCAGAGCACTTTGCACTTGACGGATTACTTGTCTGTATGGCATATGGGGTTATACTTGTCAATAAAACGAAAAAATCAGATGAAGTTTTCCAGGTGATTCAAGAGCATTTTGAAGAGATCATATTTGTATTCTTTTTTATCCTCTCCGGAGCAAGCGTAGAACTTAAGGTACTGGCTGAAGTCTGGCCAATTGCCTTGCTGTATGTACTGCTGCGAATCATTGGAAAGATGCTTGGCAGCTGGTTTGGCGCCAGGATTTCCAATGCCGAACCAATGATAAAAAAGTATACAGGTATGGCACTGATGCCACAGGCCGGCGTTGCCATCGGACTGGCACTGATGCTCTACCATAATCCGGATTTCAGCAAGATAGGTCCGCTTGTGTTAAACACGGTTATCGCTGCAACCGCTATTAATGAGATAGTAGGACCGTTTTTGCTGAAAATAGCCCTCTTTAAAGCCGGAGAAGCAAAGGAGCCCAAATGAAAAAGATAACAGTAAGAGAGTTTCTGCAAAAGTTTGAAAATCCCTTTCGGACGGTCATTGTCAATGAAAGCAATACAATTTTGGAAGTTTTGAAAAAGATGCTTACCGAAAAAGAGGAGAGAGTCGTTTATGTTGTTGATGCAAAAAACACACTTCAGGGTATTATCACTACAGGCAAACTGGCACAACATTTTTTTCATGAAGAGATCTCTCCAAGCTGTGGTTTTCACCCATCATCAAGCATCCTGCACTACCTGACCGCAGAACATGCCAAAGATATAATGGAGAGGGATGTCGTTTACTGCACGGAGGATGAGACCCTTGAAGAAGCCAGGAGAAAGATGTTCGGCAAAACAGTCAAAAAAACTATTCCAGTAGTCGACAGCGAGATGCATATAATCGATGCATTAAATATTATTACCATTATGGAGTATGGCCTGAATGGCCATGATATTCCGTAAATTAAGTATGAACATGTTGAATGCTCTCCAAAAGTCAATAATCTATTTTTTTATCATTGAACGATAGGTATTTACTGTTTCCAGCAACTCTTCCGTGATCTCTTTTTGCCGAAGGGAGTTGAGTTCGAGTTTCATTGTCTTCTTCCTCTCCTTGATGGCGCTTCCTGCATGGATCATGCTGCTCAGCCTCTCCTGGTTTTCGCTGGCAACCGATTCGAGAAATGCCCTGTAGCATGAGGTATGAAGATACTCCTTGATCAAAACATTCAGTATCTCATGGCTTTCAAGATATAAAAGCGGCTCTTTTTTTATGGACTCTTTATGGAGCTTTGAAAAATCCGGCGGCAGGACTTTTTTGTTGACGACATCATAGCTGCCCTGATCGTTATGTTTCGCATAGACCAGGTTCAGAGCACTCAAATTTTCTTTTGCAACCAGATCATTTAAATAGGCAGAGAGCTCTATGGTATAGGTGTCAATGGCTTCAACATTAGACGCACCTTTAAGATATTTGCCGCAAGAGAGCTTTTGCGCTTTTGCTTCGTCTGCACCTTTTTCACCTATGACGACAGCCGTGTGGCTCTCTTTGGGAATGGCATTGAAAAAATTGAGGATATTTTCGTTGAAAAAACCGCAGAGCCCCTCTTCAGACAGAAAGAGGACATAGATCGTTTTCCGGGGCAGGATCTCTTCAATTTTTATCAGATTCGGGAAAATCGTGACAATATCCCCTATCCCATCCTCAATACTCCTTTGATAAGCACGCAAATAGGGGAGCTTGTGTTTGGCACTCTGGACATTGAAATTTGCAAATACCTTCATCGATGAGACGATCTCTTCGATCTCTTCTGTGCTTTTGAGTTTCTTTGTCAAACGTAAAGAGGTACTCATCGGTGCCACACTTTTGAAAACTCGTCCGCGGCAACCTGCAGGTGTTCAGTCAGCTCATTATTGATCTCTTTTGTTGCGTCGATAGTGCCCAGAATATCAGGATATTTCTTTTTGACCAGAAGTATAAATTTTTCTATGAACGCTTCTATTTCCGTTAAAGGCAACACCTGCAGATATCCTTCATTACTCAAAAAAAAGATGACAACCTGCTCCGGCATGCTGATATGTTCGAAACGCTTCTGCTTAAGTGCAGCCCTCAACGCCCGTCCCCTGTCGATCAACTTTTGCGTCTCCTTTTCTACTTTTGTACCAAACTTTGTAAATATTTCAACTTCCAAAAACTGGGCATAGTCAAGTTTGAGTTTTACCGCCATCTTTTTCAGCGCAGCTGACTGTGCTTTACCGCCGATACGCGATACTGAGCGGCCAATATCGATGGCCGGTAAAAACCCTTTGTTGAAAAGCTCTCTGTCAAGGTAGATCTGGCCGTCCGTTATCGATATAAGATTGGTGGGGATATAGTCGGAGATCCTCCCTGCCTGTGTTTCGATGATAGGAAGTGCGGTAATGGAGCCCCCTTTATAGTTGTCGTCCCTTTTTCCGGCCCGCTCCAAAAGGCGTGAATGGATAAAAAAGATATCTCCGGGGTATGCTTCGCGTCCGGGTGGTATCTCAAGTAGCAAAGAGATGCTTCGGTAGGCATCGGCATGTTTGGTGAGATCATCATAGACGATCAGTACATCTTTGCCTTGGTCCCTGAAGTATTCGGCAATGGCACATCCGGAATAGGGAGCGATGAACTTCATACCGGCAGAAGCATCTGCCGATGCTGCGACCACTACTGTATGCGAGAGGGCGTCATAACGTTTCAGATCATCGATCGCCCGGGCGATCTGCGTTTTTCTCTGCCCGATAGAGACATAAACACAGATGACATCTTCTGCTTTTTGATTGATGATCGTATCGACTGCTATCGATGTTTTACCCAGAGAGGAATCCGAGATAATAAGCTCTCTTTGACCCTTTCCAATAGGGATCATTGCATCGACAATCTTTATGCCGGTATAGAGAGGTTCTTTGACAAAATCTCTCTGCATCAGCGGTATGGCCTCCTGTTCAATGGAATAGCTTTCCTTCGTCACTATCGGCCGCTGCTCATCCAATGTAAAGACCAGGGGATCGACTACCTTCCCTAGCAGCTCATACCCGACTGGGATCGAGACGCTTTTGTTGGTGTATCTGACACGGTCTTTGACGTTGAGCAGCGTATACTCTCCCAGAACAATGGCCTGAACCGATTCCTGTTTGATATTGAGTGCGAGGGCAAAAAGATTATGGGGGAGTTCCAGAAGCTCGAAATAGGCGACATTAGGGAGTTCTTTGACTTCGATGATGCCGTCACCGACGTTGGAGATATATCCCTCTTCTTTTGCAGTGAATATTTCTCTCTCTTGCTCTGCTGCCTGATACAGGGTATCGAACGTTTTCTCGACAATCTCTTTGCTATCCATCTACAGCTCGTTTTCCATCTGCTCTTTGAACCGCTCCAATTCTCCTTTGATGGAGGCATCGAGAATTTTATTTTTGATGGCAAGACGGATTCCGCCTATCAAAGAGACATCCTGAACACTCTGCAGCACAACCGAGTTGCATTGAAGGAGTCGGCCTATAGTCTCTTTTATCTTCTGATTCGTCGTCTCTTGCAGGTTAAAAGGGGTATAGAGCATGACTTCACAAGCTTTGCCGGCAAGCTCTTCTTTCAACAACGCGATCTCTTTCGCATTGCTTTGGGGCAACGCCTGCAGAAACTGATCGATACGTTTTTGGTGCAACAGCTTGTCGCTCACCTCATTGAGCAGTTTTTCAGTGTAATGGATGCTGAACTCCAGGCTTTTTTGCCTGATCTCTTTTTCAAATTTTTTCCGTTCCTGATCGATAATACCGCTCTGTTTTTCATACGCTTTTGCGATCTCCTTGTCGGCCTCTTTCATCAGGATATCCTTTTCGATCAAAGCCTCTTTTTTTACTTCGTCAAGCTTTTTCTCCCGAAGCGTTTGCAACTCATCCATTTTTTCCTGATAGCGTTCCTTCTCTTCTTCGACGTGTTTTTCACCCTCTTCCAGCTTTTTCATGCGCTGGCTGATCGCTTCTTCTCTTTTTTGAATGACACGTTTCAAAGGATTGAAAAAGAGTCGATAGAGAATAAAGAGGACAATAAAAAAATTTATGACCTGGAAAAAGAAGGTCCACCAGTTAAACATACGGGTTTCTACTCGATCACATAGCTGAGCAGCGGATTGGCGAAGAGGATGATCAGTGCGATCACCAGTGCGTAGATCGCCACCGACTCGACCATCGCCATCCCGACAAAGAGCAGGCGTGTAATATCATTGGCCGACTCGGGCTGCCGTCCGATGGTCTCTATCGCTTTTGTCAGCGCATCGGCCTCTCCTCGTGAAGGTCCGTACCCGCCGATCGCGATGGTCAGACCGGCTGTAATGATTGAAACGGCAATAATGATCGTCATGCTATCCATGTTTTTTCTCCTGTGATGATTCGATTTGTTCCGCCTGTATCCCGCCCAGGATAAAGATGTAGGTGAGCAGTCCGAAAAGGTAGGCATGCAGCAGATCACCTACAATGCTGAGCAATATCATCGGAACCGGTACCAAAAATCCGGCAAGGACAATCAAAATAGCTATGATCAGTTCCCAGCTCAGCATATTACCAAAAAGCCGTATCGCCATCGCAAAGATTCTTGAAACATCCCCGAAAAGATTGAAGGGGAGCAAAAAGACCGAGGGCTCAATATAGCGTTTCAGGTAGTTTCGCCATCCGCCGAATCGGATACCGTAGTAGTGAATAGAAAAAAATGCAATGACAGCGAGTGCAGCCGTCGTGCTCAGGTCTCTGGTCGGGTTATGAAAATAGGGGATAAGCGATATAAGATTCATAAAGCCCACAAAGATCCATAGAGTGCCGATAAAAGGCACTAATGCCCACGCCGGGATCTTAAGAGAAATCCCGAGGGCATTTTTTATGGCAACAACAACTCTTTCAGCAAACAACTGCAGTTTTGACGGACTTGAAACAGAAAGATTTTTGGTTATTAAAAAAGAACAAAATGCCAAAACAATCATAATGATCCATGTTGTCACTACGGTATCGGTTACAACAACATCCAAACCTATAATCTTAAAGGTCAATACAGCTTCGGGAAAAACCTGGCTAATCATCTCTTTTTTGCACCTGTTGTTTTTTTCACTTGTTAGGTTATAATAAACTATCTAAGTTTTAAGAAAGATTAAAGATTGACATGAATGGAAAGATAGTCGCACTCAACTCAACCATATGTGATATCTATTTTGAAGGAGAGGTTCCTTCTGTATTTGAGATTCTTGTCCTTAAAATGCAGAAGAGGGAACTCTATTTTGAAACACGCAAGCAGCTTAATGAACATCTTGTCAGAGCCGTCGCTTTGGGATACATGCAAGGTGTAAAGAAAGGAATGCATGTGCAAAGGAGCCATGAGCGGATAAAAGTTCCTGTGGGTAAAGAGACACTGGGGAGGGTTTTTAATGCCTTGGGAGATGCCATCGATGAAAAGGAAAAGAAGTTCCAGGATTATCGCTCTGTTTTGAAACCCTCTTTGGGAGTGTCAACACAGAGCGGAGCGGTAGATATCTATGAAACAGGCATTAAAACCATCGATCTGCTGGCTCCTTTTATCCGAGGGGGAAAGGTGGGACTTTTCGGAGGGGCAGGTGTCGGCAAGACAGTTTTGCTGATGGAGTTTATCTTCAAGTCCATCGCTATGCATCACGGAATTTCGGTGTTTGCAGGTATAGGGGAGCGGATCAGGGAGGGGCATGAACTTTATGCCCAGATGCTCGAATCCGGTGTTATGGATAAAGCGATCATGGTATTCGGGCAAATGAACGAAGCCCCCGGTATCCGGTACAGGGCCCCTTTGACCGCGTTAACGATGAGCGAATATTTCAGAGACAAGGAGCATAAGGAAGTGTTGCTGCTTGTCGACAATATCTATCGCTTTATCCAGGCCGGGCAGGAGATATCTACACTGCTCGGCAGGATTCCCTCCCGCGTCGGGTACCAGCCGACGCTTTCCAACGAGATTGCCGAGCTTGAAGAGCGAATCGCCTCGACAAAAGAGGGTTCAATCACATCGGTGCAGGCGGTTTACGTTCCCGCCGATGACATCACCGATCCTGGTGTCGCATCCGTGTTTGCCCATCTTGACACCTCAGTCATCCTTTCTCGAGCCTATGCCGCCAAGGGACTTTACCCCTCGATCGATCCGCTTGAATCCCACTCCAAACTGCTGGATCCTTTGACTATCGGTGAGGAGCATTACCACGTTGCAAAGAGCACAAAAGAGATGCTGGTAAAATATAAAGAGCTTCAGGACATCATCACAATGCTCGGCATGCAGCAATTAAGCCATGAAGACCGTCTGATCGTCACAAGGGCGAGGAAATTGGAAAAATTTTTAACGCAGCCCTTTTTTGTGACCGAGTCCTTTACGGGAAGAGAGGGAAAGAGCGTCCCGCTTTCTGACACCATAGCGGGATGCAAAAAAATTCTATCCGGCGAAATGGACGAGATTGACGAAAGTCGGTTTTATATGATTGGAACAATCGATGAAGTCAACCTTTAGTGCACACATCATCACCCCTTCTCATCTAAAAAAAGTAGATAATATCTCTTTTTTTAGAGCCGAAGACAGCAGCGGTTCGTTCGGCATACTGCCAAGACATATCGAGTTTCTGACGATTTTGGAACCTTCTATCGCTATCGCGGTTATCGACGCTAATGAGGAATATTTTGCATTTAACGGCGGCATACTCTCTTTTAAAAAAGGGATCTTGACGATCACGACAAAAGAGTTCGTACAAAGCAGCCGGATTGACGAACTAAAGCAGATCATAGAACGCTTCTCTCAAGAGCAAAAAGAGAAAGAGTCCCTCTTCCATCTCAATATGGAAAACCTGCAAAAAGCCTTTTTTAAAAAGATGATCGAACTGGAGCGTGAAGTTGAATAACAACGAGGAGAAAAACAGCTTTAAAGAACATATCGGCAAAAAAGCGTCATGGATGCAAAAATGGCGTAAAAAAGGTATATTCTGGGAAACTGTCGTTATTGTCGGTGCGATAGGATGGATGGTGGCTCTGCCTATGGTTATCGGCGGTTATATCGGCAATCATCTGGATAAAAACATAGAGGTGAGCGCAGGCAGTGTCTCCTGGACCGTTACATTCATTATTTTGGGGCTTTTTATTGCCCTTTACTCTATCTGGAGAGTTTTTATTTATAAAAAATGAAAGAGATACTTTTTTTTATTATCGGCAATGTTATCGCGATCTTCTATTTTTCTCATCTCTATTTTCAACTTGCAAACCTTGGAAAGAGGCGTAAAGTTTCATTTTATTTGACTTTTCCATTGCGTTTTTCTGTGCTAAGTATATTTTTGGGGACACTCTTTCTTATGTACGGCTCAATGGCTGTTTATTCAATAATAGGCATAGTGACAGGCAGATTTGTTATACTTTATTTAGTACATAAAATGAGCTATTTGCCATGAACTCACCGGATAAACCAATCTGGATTATTAGCATTTATGCCGTATTGATCTTTTTGGAGGCAATAAATAAAGAGCACCTACAGGACCATTGATTTGCTTCTATATAATTACTTTTTCTGTATAAACTGCCCACACGCCTTTTTCTCATTACCCTTAAACGTTTTATAGTTCTGATCACCTTTTAGCCACGCTTCATAACGTGCGCACTCTTCGTGTTTCATACATTTTTCATTATTACAGGCTTTGTCAACCATTTTTTTCTCCTAAATCTAATCGCGGTATTGTACCTATGCTGATATTAATTGTCATCGATATAGATCAAGTTATATATATTCAAAAATCTCATCAAACATTAGTTTTGAAAAGTTTATACGAAACCTTAAAAAAACAACTAAACGATAAAGTTGAGATTATAGTTATATTGTGTTAAAATATAATATAATATATCAAAAGATAAAATTTCTTTTAAAACCAAACAGGTGGGTGAACCATATGATTTATTTTTTAAAATCAAAAATCATCTTCTTATTAGTCACATTACTGATATTGAGTGAAGGTGTACTTGTTGCCGGTACAACAGTGACAGCTGCACAGTTCGATGCAGACATAAACAAGCTGGACCTCTCTCCTCACATTGAAATATTGATTGATCCTGATCATAGCTTGAGCATTGATAATATCACTGATCCTGAAAAGCAGTATGCTTTTCAGCCGGTCTCTGAGATCGGTAATAGCTTCGGTTTTTCCAAGTCTGCATACTGGGTACGTTTTTCCCTGAATGTCGACGACTCATCATCTGACGCTCTCTTATTGGAACTTGAGTATCCTTTACTTGATAATGTAACGCTTTTTGTTCCGGATGGAGAAGGTGAATTTTCTGTAAGAAAAACCGGCGATACACTTCCCTTTGCAATGAGAGATATACAGTATCGTAACTACCTGTTCAAGCTTCCGCAACATGCAGGAGAGCATCGTGACTACTATATGCGCCTTGAATCTCAAGGTTCTATACAAATACCGCTGTCACTATGGACATCCAGCACATTTATTGAGCATATTGATACTGTCAATTTCATTTTTGGCGGCTATTATGGGACCATGATGCTATTGATGCTGGCAGCATTGGTGGCCTTTATCAAAATTCGCGATAGGCTCTTTATCTATTATGCGATCTATTTATTGAGTTATCTGCTGTTCCAGCTATCACTAAATGGCTTAAGTTACCAATACCTGTGGCCGGAATTGCCTTGGTTCACCAGTCGTGTGACCACTGTCCTTGTAAGCTTTGTTGTTCTTGGTGGATTACTTTTCTCCGGCAGCTTCTTACAGATATGGAATCGTAGACATTTTTATATAAAAGTGTTCTTCGTCATCTTAATGAGTAGTGCGGTTATCTCTATGCTAATCAGTATATTCGGCAGTTATGCCTTTGCGGTACAAATGTCGACAATTACCGGTCTTCTTTTACCTCCTGCTGTTTTGATCGCTGCAATACGTTCTTTGATGCTTGGATACAAGCCTGCGTTATACTTTCTTGCTGCATGGGGTGTATTTCTTTTTGGTGTTTTTGTTGCCGGACTACTCTATCTTGGTTTACTGCCAAGCACATTTTTGACGACGTATGCTATGCAGATAGGATCAACATTTGAAGTAATACTGCTGGGGTATGCGATGTTTGATCGAATCAGTTTGCTTCACGATGAAAAAGAAAAAGCGATAGTGAAAGCCAATGCATACCTGCATCAAATCAATGAGGGGCTTGAATCTTTGGTTGATAAGCGTACTGAAGAATTGCAGGAAAAAAACAACCAGCTACGTGAACTTGCTATCCGTGACAGTATGACAGGTATGCTAAACCATAATTCCTCAATAGAACATCTCGACCAAATGAAAAGTGCTGCAATACGTTATAACAATACTCTTACCACCGTCATGTTGGATATTGATTGGTTCAAAAAAATAAATGACAACTATGGTCACCCCGCCGGCGATAGGGTGATTATTGCGATAGCCGATGTGCTCAATGAGAATATACGTGCTTCAGATGTTTGTGGACGCTACGGTGGCGAGGAGTTTATTCTGATACTACCCGAATTGGATGGGCCGCATGCATTGGAATTATGCGAGCGTATTCGCAAAAATATTATGACTCTTAAAATACCTGAAATAGACAACACACTGATTACTGCCAGTTTTGGTGTAAGTACCTTTGATCCATCTCATCCGGACACAGATCTTATAATGCAAGCGGATATTGCATTGTATAACGCAAAGGCAGCCGGACGGAACCGAATAGTGTTGTCTGAACAGTAATGTACTTTAACTATAGGGCACCTCTAAAAACTGATTGACATAGCCAAAATCTTCTGTAGCATAAAAGAAGGGAATCAGTTGGAAAGCAGTTGAATTTTTATCCTAATAACATCTTAACGGCAATGCTGTACAGAGCGATGGCCAGTATTTTTTTGATCATTGCAGCAGAGACTTTAAAATGCAGTATGTAATTTCCGATCATTCCGCCCATGTAGGCACCAACTCCCACTATTGTCAAAAGCGTGTAGTCGAGTTCCATATTACCGGCATAGCTTGTAAAAGCGACGATAGATGAGAACGGGATCACAAACGAGATGCCGATGGCGATCTTTTTTGCATCATATCCGGCCAGCAGCAGTATAGGAGCGATGATCGAACCGCCGCCAATACCTAAAAAACCGGAAAATACCCCGCCGATGGAACCGGCAATAAGCAGGACCGGTCGGCTCATGGCAGCACTCTCACTATGGGCAGGCTTTTTGAAAAAGAGGATCATCGAAGCGATGATGAACAGTACATAGGCAAAGATCATCTTGAGCGTCTCGGTATCTACTAAAAACGAGAGCTTCGCCCCGACAAATGCAAAGATGGAGGAGCTGATGACCAAGGGAGCTACAAATTTAAAATCAAAAAGCTTCTTTTTGAGATTTAACCCACTGGTCGTAATGGTCGTCACGGTATTGACAAAGAGACCGCTTGCGCGTGAAAGGTCAAAGGCAAGACCGGCCATATTGAGACCGGGTACCAGCGCCACGGCGGAACCCAATCCCGCTATAGAAAAGATACTCGATAAAAAGAGCGTCAGTAAAAAATAGAGTAGATACTCAACCAATGCTATAAGCCTTTAGCGCACCTCTAAACAAACCGATCATCCGATTTTCTGTTACTCACCTCTTCAAGGCTTGAGCGCATCCAGCCAGACTTTACTTCACCCTCTACTTTATCAAAGTTTTCAATATAGGGTTTAATATCGAGAAGCGGTGTGCCATCAAGCACATCTACCCCTTTAATAGTGACGATATTACCTTCCACTTTGACAAGCTCGACCACCGAAAGACCGATGCTGTTGGGATGCATCGGCGTTCTTGTCGAAAAAACCCCGCGTGGAGTATGTGTCATATCATTGAAAGGAATGACACTCAATTTTGCTTCTTTGACTTTATGAAAATGGTAGATGAGATAGACATGGCTGAATCCGTCCAGATCTTTTAAGCCTTCCCGGAACTCATCTTTAAATTCTATCGTTGCAAAGGTCTCTTTTGCGCCTTTTGGCTGCACTGGCATATTGACCAGATCACAAAAAGGGGAGTGAATAGTACCGATCTGTGTCAGGGTGAAGTTCATCTCCGGTATACCTTGAGGGTGATCGCCACGTTAGTGTTTACTTTCATGGTGCCCAATGATCTCTGCCATTTTTGCATCATCCAGTTCTGTAAGAGCATTATCACTGAATTTTTGAAGCAGATCATCCAGCAGGATTCTTTCATATCCGGAATGATAAAGCTTTATTCCCCCCTGTGCTTTGATCAACTCATAAGGAGCCGTTCCCATCTCCTGAAAGATGATGGCATTCACATTTTCTTTGGCCAACCACCCAATGACTGCCTGACCGCCTTTGGCCATATTCTGCTCAATAGTCACATTTCCGTTCTCCACAAATGCAAACCATTTGGCTTTGCCAAAAAGGGGCGCTACCGGCGGATTTTCTTTATTTGTTTTCACAGGTATTGCTATTTTCATTTTTTCTACTTTCAACTGCGTTATTTTATCGGGGCGTTTTTAACATTATTGGCTGCACTCAGTGCAACAATGCCACCTTTTAAGACCTGAACATTTTTGATCCCGCTCATTTTCAAACCGGTTGCGGCCATTACTGCACGTGTACCCGAATAGCAAACGATCACAATGGTTTTATCCATAGGCAGTTTGTCAAGGTTCTCTTTCTTGAATAACTCGGCAAGTGGTATTTTAGGGGCATTTGGTATAGTTACACCGATGACCGATGTCTCACCCGAACTTCTAATATCCAAAAAAAGTACGTTTTTATCCTCTTTTCTGATCAATGCCATTGCATCTTCAGCAAGAAGGAACATTTTTGTATTGGCACAGGCCTGCTGTGTAAAGTTTTTATAGAATCCTTCAAACATTGCTGCTTTGTTTTGGTCATAAGCCATCAATGAGCCAGACAATATAGCCGAAGCCAATAGTGCAATTATTAGTTTATGCATTTAACATCCTCCGGTTTTAATGGCGTGATTATAATCTTTAAATATAATAGTAATATTAATTATTTATAATATTTTGCTAAAATACCTTTATTTAAATAATGGTGTTTATTCCAAAAGGTTTCAATGCGTACGTTTATGCTGTTTTTTCTATCGTCCATCATGCTCTCTGCCCATCCGCACTGCTTTGTCGATGTCTATCCGGCCATTGACAAAAAAAGTGTTACCATACGATGGGTCTTTGACGAGATGAGTTCAGAGATGCTCATTATGGATTATGATCGTGACCGCAATGGGAAACTGAGTGAAAAAGAGAGCGAAATAGTCTATAAAGAGGCCTTTTTCGACCTTAAAGCGTTTGAGTATTACACCTATTTTTACCACAAAGACAAAAAACTTCCGACACCGCTTACCGACTCGTTTATGGCGACTATTGAAGAGAACAGGGTCAATTTCTACTTTACCATGAAACTGCCCGAAGGGACAACCACCATCAAATTTTACGATGAAGATATGTTTTCCGCCTATATCCTCAAAGAAGCCTTTGTCAAACAGGCCAATCCGACTTCATCGTATCGGCTCAAAAAACTCGACGGCGATTACTTTTTCGGCTACATACTGGAGCTTCAATGAGTGAATTTTATAGTAATTTTATCCGGCTGCTCACCCAATGGCAATACAACCTTAACAGCCTGGTATCCAGCAACCTCAGAGCACTGGAAAATGATGCATTTTGGGGAACGCTTACCCTTTTGGGTATTGCTTTTACCTACGGAGTGATCCACGCTGCCGGACCGGGACACGGGAAAGCGCTGGTAGGGTTTTATTTCCTGAAACAAGGTGGCAGTTTCAAAAAAGCGTTCAAAATGGGTTACCTGATCGCCCTTGTTCATGCCACTTCGGCACTGCTGCTTACCTTTGTAGTCTACTACCTCATCGAAACACTTTTTACCAAAACCTTCCATAACATTGCGCACATCTCTATGATCATCTCAGCTGTTTTGATCATTCTCGTCGGGCTCTATCTCATCTACGAAGCCTATAAACATCGAAAAGAGAAAGATGAAGAGGTGAGTGTTTCAGACAAAAGCGATCTCGCCATAGCCTTTTCAGCCGGTATCGTTCCCTGCCCCGGGGTAATGACCATTACTCTCTTCGCCATTTCACTGGGTCACATTGTTACAGGAGTTGCCACAGCCCTGGTGATGAGCATTGGAATGGGGTTGACCATATCACTGGCCGGCATCTTTGCTGTAGGGTTGCAAAAACGCGGCGGCAACGCTTTTGGAAAGTACGGCTATCTGCTTGAGTATTTTGCCGCTACTTTGATCATCGGACTTGGCATCTTCTTGCTGCTCGCCAACCTCTCACACACCAAAGGGCATTTTTAACGCCTGTCCAATCTCTCCATGATCATCCCCTGCACAACACCGGCTACGATCAAAACAAGACTCACAACAATGGTAAACAACCATCCGAAATAGTCGATCATCACCGGCAGCCAGGGTAATTTAATGGCCCTTACATAGATAAATGTCACGATCAGGCCATCCTTTGCGCCATGGTTTCGCAGATCCGAAAGCATCTGGTACCAGACATAAGAGGGTCCATGGCTCAATATACCGCCGACAACCGCGATCACCCAGCCGCGGGCTCCCGACTCCACACCCAGGTGTTTTGCTATCGCCCTGGGTTTAAAAAAGTAATTAAAAATCCCCAGCAAGACAATGACGACCAGCAAGACAGGAAGCAGTTTCAGCAAAATATGGATACTCTTCAACAAGGCTTCCCCTGCCGCTTCCGGTGCACTCAGATAAAAAAACAGATAGATCAAAAGCACAACAGGAAGGAAATACTTACCGCTGACCTTGGAAGAAGCGCCTGTCTGTTTTTTCATGAAAAAACCTTGATGATCTCAACACTGGCCATGGCAACAAGCATAGCAAATATCAAACCAAGCAGATTTCTCCAAATCGTGAAACGACGTCCGAAAAGGGCCTGTTCCAGCGGAAGCTGCACAAGGCCAAGCGTCACCCAGGAGACGAGCAGCGCGACAATGGCATAAAGACTTACCCCGCTCTCAAGCAGTTCACCGCCGATAATATAACTGGCGACAGGCTGACCGACCGATACCCCTCCGGCCAGTGTACCAATGAGCGTATCGTAAAACATATTGCCCTGAAAGACCGACGCAAGCATCTCATGTGACACCAGCACATCAAACAGTCCCACCGATAAGATGACAGCCAGCAGCATCGGTAAAATAGTTAGAAACATTCTGAAAGATTTCATGACAGATCGTACGAAGGTCTCTTCTGGCATCGTCATACTCCTTGCGTAAACATTAGAAACAGCATACCGACCAACAGCGCTACGGCAACATTGATCACCTTCAGCCAGATAAAAGCCCTGGCGGAGACCGCCAACAGCGGAAGGGTTCCGTGCCCGTCCTGTGAGATCGAACTTGCCAGCAAAACGGCAAAAGGGATCAGCCCTTTGGCATACATGGTCACAAAGACCATATGCGGACCCGATTCGGGGATGATCCCGACCACTGCCGCACTCACCAGTACCGCTGCAACATTCTCCTGCAGCCACGTGCTGACATCAAGATAGTTTTCCATGTAATGCACGACCAGCAAAGCGCCAAAGGTCCATAAAAAGACCCGAAGCAGATGTTTTTTGATCACATGGGCATAGAGATGCTCTTCAAGAAAGTGATCCGGTACCGTGGTAATGATAAAGAGCGACATCAATGTCCCCAGCGTAAAAGTGATCTTCTTCCAGTTCCAGGCCTCCGGCCCAACTCCGCCAAAAATAACAGCAAGCAGAAAAACACCAAACAGTGTGATCAAGAATGCTCTTGGGAACGTGATGTTTTTCAACTGCTCTACAATATCTTTTACGGAAAAACAGCGGCAATATTCCTCTTCATGCAGTTCAAACCCATGCTTTGCATTGACCAGAAAACGATTTTGATCTTTAAACACCAGATCCACGACATAGGCGGTCACCAGGGCCAGAATAAACAGGATCGCACTCAGCCAGAGTGCCTCGGCGGGGACCATACTCAGCATCACGAAGGCTTCATCTCCGCTTGTCGCTATCATGGCCGCGACCAGGGCACCGAAGCTGACCATTCGGTGCGAATAGAGCGAAACTACCGCGAATGCGCCGAGGCAGCCGGGTACTACACCTAAAAAAGCAGCCAGAACATACTGACCGAAACGGCTTTTTTTCAAGCTATTCTGCCACTGACCATGAGTCTGCACATTGATATACTCGATCAACAGCATCATCATCAGGACAAAACTGGTGATCATCAAGGCATGCTTGATCACATCGACTATCATTTTTCCTCCCGCTCTTTAACGCTCAACACGGTTACGGTATCTTCGGCGGAGTTATCTCTTCGCCCAGAAGCGCATAGCTCTTACCGACCCTGGCAACCGGATCGAAACGGATAATCATCTTTTTGTCATCACTGATACAGCGATCATCAACAAACTGGTGTTTGATCTCCACGATCAGCGGAATCGTCTGACTCCCTTTAAGTTCGATCTCCTGATAAAATTCGCAGAAAAATGCACCGGGGACACCTGCTACCATAGGCGGAAAATCATCATAGACCCGGGTTGTCGGTATGTTGAAATGCTCCGCTTCGCTGAGTGTTTCATCCAATTCCTTGGAACTGAAATGCATCAATTCCAGAAAATCTTTGTCGATCATACAGATGGTACATTTTTTTGTGCGGCGCAGGTTGGCCAAAGTATCTTTCGGCTGCCCCTCTTTTTTGTGTCCGACCGAGATCAACATCGTCGCAGGGTTGGTAGAGAGCCCTATGAAGTAACTAAAAGGTGCAATATTAACAATACCATCATTTTCCGTCACGACCCAGGCGATCGGCCGGGGGATGATCATCTGGCTCATCAACTGGTATTTTTCGACAAAGGCTTTGTCACTGTAATCAAATAACATGTTCTATACTCCTCGTTTACGGTTTGAGCGGCATGCGTATCGTTTTTCCGGCGCCACCGGCAATAAAAGTTTCCGTAAATGTATTACGGAATTTATCGATCGCCATATCCCCGGTGCAGTGTGTTGGACACAGATAGTCAATATCCATTGTTTTGAGTTCACGGATCACACTGTCGATCTCGGCTTCATCCGAACGCATCAGATGAAACCCGCCAAGCAGAAGGGCTATCTTTTTGTTCAGCATTCTCTGCGCCTGCTTTGCAATCCCAACGATACCGCTGTGGGCACAGCCCGTAATAACGATCAGTCCCGCATCGCTGTCGATAATAAGCGATTGTTCTTCCACCTCATCGCCCATCATCCCTGTTGTATAAATATCATTGCAAACAGCTGACCCGTTTTCACCGACCACCTTGACACTATTGCCCATCGATCTCAGATCTTTGATCAGCAGTTTCGACAGTGACGAAGGGGCAATAATATCGATATTTGAGTTCAATTCGATCACCGAATCAAACCCGCCGATGTGATCCCAGTGATGATGCGAAAGAAAAAGTGTGTCGATCTTCTTCACATCTTTATGCAGTTTTTGCATATTTTCCAGCAGCACTCTTCCGTTGCTGCCTGTATCGAACAGGATCGTTTTTCCCGGTGTCTCTATGTAACATGAAAAACCCCAAAGTGTTTTCAGATCATCCCCAAAGGGGTAGTTGTCAAAAACGATGGTAATTGTGATGTCGCTGTCTCGTATCATATCAAACTCTTTTTTTGTGTTGCCATCAGTGTGCCGAGCAGGTTCCGTTGCCACTGCTTTTTTCCAATTCACCCTTATTGAATTTATCGACACTCTTCTGCACGGTCGGTGAAACAGCATCAAAATAGAGGTCCAGTCCCGCTTTTGCAAACCCCTGGGCAGGACTTCCGCCAATACCTGAAACGATCAGTGCGTCAGGATTCAGGCTCATGATGTTGGTAACGGCATTCCCGCACGCTCCGCCGCTGTGCCCGGGATTGGGAATTCCCTCTACCTCTATAATTTTTCCATTTTCAATGGTGATTACTGTATAAAATTTTGCTTTGCCAAAATGCGCTCCCCTTTTGGAGAGATACCCCATGTTCTCATCGGTTGGAAATACCAGTCTCATCTTTTCTCCTGTTTATTCAAATCTTCTCAAAGCATCGGCTTTAAATGCTTCGTACGCCTCTTTAATACTCATTTCACCCGCACCGACATACATTTTGACGTCTGATCGGTGCAGGATCTCCAGCGCTTTTCTGCCCGGTCCGTTACCGGTAATGATGACATCAGGATTCAGCTCAAGCACTTTTTTGGCCGTTTGCAGCCCTGCCCCGTGCTCCATCGCTTCCGTTTCACTGTTAGGCACCGCAGCCAGCTCCTCTTTCTCTTCATCATACGTTACCAGTATATCCATTCTTCCAAACCGCGGATCCATCGGCGAATCCCAGCTGCTTCCTTTTGCCGTAAAAACTATCTTCATCACACACTCCTTGCTATTGCTTTTATATTGTCCCAGCTCTTTTCAAGCTCCCGGCTTAAATCGGATGCACCATACTCTATAATGGTCTGCGCCTGTGCCAACGCTTTGGTAAAGGTCTCATCATAAGGCAGTTTTGCCGCCAATGGGATATCTTCCTCTGCCAAAAACAGTTCGATATCCCCGGTCACTCCGGCATTAAGATCAAACTTGTTAATGATGCAGACCGCTTTGATATTGAAGGTTTTGACCAGTTCATAGACCCGTTTGAGGTCATGCAACCCGGAAACCGTTGCTTCGGTGACCAGTACCGCCAGATCTGCCCCGCTCAATGATGAGATCACCGGACAGCCGACACCGGGGCTTCCGTCAATCAGTAAAAACTCTTTCTGGCCGGTTTCGGCCAGTTTTTTCGCCTCTTTTTTGACTTTTGCCACCAGTTTTCCGGAGTTTTCAGCTCCAAAACCCAGCTTTGCGTGCGCCATTTTAGCACCTGCTTTTGTGGCAGAGATATAAAAGTCGCCCGCTTTTTGTACGTTCATACTGATCGCTTCGGTCGGACAGACCCTTGAACAGTACCAGCACCCCTCACAGGAGATAGGGTCAACCCGGTGCTGCTCGTCGATCACATGAATGGCATCAAAACGGCACACCTCTTTGCACTCTCCGCAGTTGGTACAGAGATCTTCATCGATCAATGCCACCTCACCGCTGTAAAAATCTTCCTGATAGTTAAAATCAGCGTCCAGAAGAAGATACATATTGGCCGCATCCACATCGCAATCACCCAAAGCGCAGTTCCCTTTTTCAAGATAGGCAAACGATGCGGCAAGGGAGGTTTTACCCGTTATATGTAAAGCTTTACATATAACGGGTTATGTAAAGTTTATTGATATGTAAAGTTTCTCTCGCAAACTCCCAATAAATAGATAATTCTGCTTAAAAAACTTTACATATCATTTAGCTGGAT
>JAYEMF010000134.1:0-1670 GCA_034717975.1 Campylobacterota bacterium | reverse complement strand
ACCTCTTTCAAGTAACTAAAATCATACAACAATCAAGCTGCAACAAGTTTAAGACCTAATTCATGGGCTTGCTTGTTTAACCGTTTCATTTTTCTTTCACTGTTTTTCATCTCTTCAGCAGCAAAAACAGATTCATCATATGGCACTTTTAGCGTCAACAGTACATACACAATTCTTGCGAGCTTATGAGCTGTTGCAGTAATGGCTTTTGGTGCACCAAGACGTGAACGCATTTTACGATAGTAGTCACCAATATAGGACTTTGAGTTTCCAACACCATAAGCAGCGAGTCTCAGTGCTTTGGCAACACGATTTGCACTTGATAGTGTTTTTGATGAGAGAATTTTATTGCCGCTGACTTTATTATTTGGAGAGAGACTGAGCCATGAAGTAAAATGACGCCGTGTTTTAAACTTGTGAATATCCAAACCGATCTCTGTAAAGATGGTATGTGCCGTTAATGCGTTAATACCTGGAACAGCAATGAGATCAACACCAAGGATATTAGAGAGGTAGCTTTGGATATTAAAGTGATATTCATTCCCTTTAGGCTTTTTAATTTTGTTTTTCTGTTTTGGCTCACTCAAGGATTTTTGGTTGATGGGTTCATCAGAATCGGTATCATTAGCAGTAAAGGCTTTGAGATATACTTCAATTTCCGCATCACACCTTTTAATCTGTTCTTTGTAGTAACGATAGAGTTCCAATGCCTGTTTGAGTGTAAAGAGGTGTTCTGTTTTATAATCGCCTTCAAGTGATTTGGCAATTGTCTCTTCATCGGCTTTCATATTTTTGTTTCTATAGGCTGCGAGCACTTCAGGATTATGCTCACCTGCAAGAATGGCATCAAGAATCATCAATCCGGTTTTACCGGTAATGTCATTAATCACATTGTGCAAAAATAGATTCATCTGTGTCAGAGACTTTTGCATATGTTGAATATGCGTAGCTGCTATCTTGACCATACTCTCTCGATGACGTAATAGTGTTCGTACAGCCACAACATCTGCAGAAGGACGAAAGGATGCACGAAGCAAACCGACACTATGCAGGTATTGAATCCACTGACAATCTACTACATCCGTTTTCCTTCCCGGTACGTTTTTAACATGACGGGCATTAACGAGATAAACTTCAAAGCCTGCCTCTTCAAGTATCTGATACACCGGTATCCAGTAGACACCTGTTGATTCCATCGCAATACTGTCGATATCACACTGTTTCAGCCACGCAGCCATCTTTTTAAGATCACCTGTAAATGTTGCAAACGAGCGTATACTCTCTTCATCTCTATCGAAAGGTACCGCCACATAAATTTCATATGCACCGATATCAATCCCGGCTGCGTTTGGCTTTAGCTCATGCACAATAGGTCTACCGTTTGGCTTTTTAATAACTTTTGGCATATAATCTCCCTTAGTCTGAATAAGACAGTGGCAGCCGGATCTTCTTGGAGTCTATAATCTTTCAAAGCGGGATGATCTTATGATCTCACCAATGCGGCCTTCATTGGATCCGGGGCTACGCTAAAAATCGGGCTTTCTCAAGCACCATTGAGATGCCAGCCTACTTCTATCCACTGCCTCTACTCAATTTCTATCATATTTATGCTTTAGACTACAGTTACTTTTAGGCGGGGGTCGCCGGGGGAGATGATGGTGCTAAAAACC
>JAYEMF010000133.1:0-8817 GCA_034717975.1 Campylobacterota bacterium | reverse complement strand
TTTGCCGTGATCGCCGACAAGAAATCGACAAAAGAGGATCAAGAAGAGGTTGAAAATATGCGTGAGCTTCGTGAAGAGTTCAAGACGATGCTTGTAGAGCTTGAAAATGGCGATATGGATGAAGATGAGTGTCTTGAAGTGATCGAAGAGATCCGTGAGATGCAAGAGGGTGAGGAGGAAGACTAAGAGCTTACCAGTTTCTCTTTCTCCTGCCGTGTCATCTTCTTGATGGCCATCTCCCGTTTTGTAGCTTCACTTCTATTTTCAGATGTTTCATGATAAATCAGCGTAACCGGTCTGCGTGATCGTGTATATTTGGCCGCTTTTGGCGAAGTGTTATGTTCATCAATGCGTTTATCCAGGTTTGTGGTAATACCGGTGTAAAAGGTGTTGTCGCTGCAGCGGAGAATATAGACGTAGTAGGGCATGAAAGTTCCCCTAAAGGGGAGATGGTTTAGATCTTGTTTATAACGAAATTTTCCATTTCGTCAACGATTGCTTCAATAGTGCGTTCACCATCGATACGATGAAGCAGGTTTTTGTCTCTATAGAATGCTTGTATGTCTGCCAAGGGCTCAGTGTAAACTTTCATACGGTTATTGAAGACCTCACTGTTGTCATCGGCACCTCGGGCACGTCCAAGTACACGATCGCGTGCTACCTCTTCACTGACTTCGACTTCGATGACACTGACAAGTTCAACACTGCTTTCAGTAGCCAGATATCTATCCAGTTCTTCCATCTGCTCAATGGAACGTGGATAACCGTCTATCACAACCACATTGGTTGGTGCCTCTTTAATCGCACCGACAATGGTCTCGACAGCGATATCGATTGGAACGATGTTGCCTCTGCTGATATAACTGTCAATGATCTTGCCTCGCTCACTGCCGCTGGCCACTTCTGCACGAAACATATCTCCGGCAGAGTAGTGCTTGATCACATCGCTGTTGCGATCTGCAATGATCTCGGCATCGGTTGTCTTACCTGAACCCGGTGCTCCAATAATCAAAAATAACTTTTTCATAAAATTTTCTTTTTACTAGGTTGAATTCTGGCCCATTTGGGCCAAGCTTTAGTGCCTTAGCGGCCAGTGCAGATAAGCGGGCTTTGCTCGCTTGTCGTTTAAATTATGATTGTCTCTTTTCACGAAGTCTGATGTGCAGATCGCGAAGCTGATCATTTTCTACATTATTGGGTGCCTGAGTCAGGATACATGATGCTTTCTGTGTTTTAGGGAATGCGATTACATCACGAATACTCTCTTTTTTTGCCAGCAGCATGATCATACGGTCAAAGCCCATGGCAAAACCGCCGTGTGGAGGAGCACCAAACTTGAGTGCATCGAGGAGGAAGCCGAACTCTTCTTGTGCCTGCTCTTCATCGATACCGAGCAGTTCAAATATCTTCTCCTGAATCTCCTGCTTATGAATACGGATTGATCCGCCGCCAAGCTCTACACCGTTAAGGACCAGATCATAGGCGATGGACTCGATATCTTCAATATGCTCATGGACAAGATCTTTAGGCAAAGTAAATGGGTGGTGAAGCGCTTTTACTTTACCGTCTTCGACTTCAAACATCGGGAAGTCAACAACCCAGCTGAAATTGAAAACATCCGGATCAGGCAGATTCATCTTTTCATGTTCAGCGATGAAGATACGGAAACGTCCCATATAGTCGAGTACAGTTCTCTTGTCACCCGCACCGAAGAAGACAACATCGCCCACTTCCAGTTCAGTACGTTCGATAAGTAGCTGAACATCTTCCTCGGAGAAGAATTTGATCAGCGGACCTTTCAGGCCATCCTCTTTCATCTGGAAATAACCAAGGCCATGGGCGCCAAACTTACGAACGTAATCTTCAAACCCTTTCATCTCGCGTTTGGAGAAGACAAGGTCGGCACCCGGAACACGGAGGGCTTTAATACGGTTCATCTTTGGGTTTTTGGCGATAGAGGTGAAGATCTCATTTTCACAGCGTTCAAAGATGTCGATGACATCGACCATCTCCAACCCGTAGCGGAGATCCGGCTTGTCCGAACCATACTTTTCCATTGCATTACGGTGTGTCATGCGTGGGAAAGGGGCTTTGACTTCGTGGCCGACAGCTCCGAAAATACCGACGATAAGCTCTTCGGCAACGGCGATGACATCTTCCTGGTCACAAAAGCTCATCTCGACATCGATCTGCGTAAACTCAGGCTGGCGGTCAGCACGAAGGTCTTCATCACGGAAACATTTGGCAATCTGGAAATAGCGGTCAAATCCACCCACCATCAACAACTGTTTGAAAAGCTGCGGCGATTGCGGAAGGGCATAGAACTCACCATCGTGAACACGGCTTGGAACAAGGTAGTCACGTGCACCTTCAGGAGTTGATTTGGTCAAGATCGGTGTTTCCACTTCGAGGAATCCAAGTCTGTCCAGTACATTGCGTGCTGCAATGGCAGCTTTTGAACGCAAACGAAAGGTTTCATAAGAACTTTTTGAACGAAGGTCAAGATAACGATATTTGAGCTTTGTCTCTTCACCGACTTTCTCATCACCGATGACAAAAGGCATCGGCGCACTGCGGTTTTCAATAACTAACTTTTCAACAACGATTTCAATGGCACCCGTTTCAAGACGCGGGTTCGTCAACCCTTCGCCACGCAGACGTACGGTTCCCTCTGCAATCAGTACAAATTCATCGCGAACTTCATCAGCCACTTTGTGTGAGTCGGCATTATCTGTCGGGTCACATACCAGCTGAATCAGCCCATTTATATCACGCAGATCGATGAAAATAATACCACCATGATCGCGATAACTGTTTGCCCATCCGGCAAGCGTGACGGTTTCGCCTACATTCTTTTCATTTAGTTGTGTAGAGTAATGACTTCTCAATACCTGGTCCTGAACATAAAATTTTCGCGATTATAGCGAAGCACTGCTTAATAGTTTGATCTTTTATGTAGTGTAGTTATTTTTTATTTTTTCGTCAAAAGAATTTTAAATTTTATGATAGAATGTTTAATCAAAGAACTATAAAAAGAGCTCATGTTGAACGAAAACAAGTTTAAGATCACTTCAGACATTATCTCCAAACGTTCACTATATGCTGTTCTGATCGGTTTTGTAGTGATCGCAACACTCAGGGTTGGCTATCTTTACTGGAACCTGCAAAAAGAGAAATATGTGCTGGCGGAAGAGGCATCCAAAGTTCTCAGCGTTCTTTTTATGGAGCACAGAAGTTACTATCAAACTCTTTTTATTAATAAAAATATCGTTTTAAGCGAAACGACACTTCCGGCACTTCCTGCATTTAGTGCTCACGACATTTCTGAGCGATTTTCCAAAAAAAACAATCTTCATATAAAAGTTCAAACCGTCTCTGACAAGGCAAGAAACAGTAAAAACCTTGCCGATTCGGAAGAGCAGAAAGCCATCAACTATTTTGCAGCACATCCGAAAGCAGAAGAGTATTACCGCTTCGTTGAAGAGACCGACACAGTGAAAGAGGGTTATTACCAATACGCCATACCGCTGAAAATAGAGCAAAAGTGTCTAAAATGCCATGGCAAAAGAGAGAGCGCTCCCCAATTTATACAAGACCGTTATGAGAGTGCTTATGATTATAAACTTGGTGAGATCAGAGGTATTTTAAGTATTAAAACGCCAGAGAGAGGTATATCGAACTTCTTATCTAAATCTTTCTGGTTAGAGGTCTTTTATGACATATTTTTATTCATAGGCCTCTTCTTCTCTATACGATACCTGATCTATAAATTTAAAAAATTTTCACATGACCTTGAAGATGATGTTGAAACAAGTACGTCCGATCTGCATCAGACAGTTTCAATGCTCGATGAATATAAAAAAGCGCTAGATGAAAGTGCTATTGTCTCCAAGGCAGACATCAATGGTATTATCACCTACGTCAACGATGCTGTATGTGAAATAAGCGGTTATTCGAGAGAGGAGCTGATAGGTCGAAATCATAATATATTGCGTGCAAGGGGAGTCAGTAATAAGTTATTTAAAAAAATGTGGGATACACTTCTTGCCAAGAAGGTGTGGCGAGGTTTTATGAGGAACAGAACCAAAGATGGCAGTGACTACTATGTAGAAGGCACCATTACACCTATACTCGATTATAATGGAGATATTAAAGAGTTTATATCCGTCCGCTACAATGTAACTGAGTTGATAGAGAAACGTAAAGAGATAAAACTAAGCTATACCATTGATAAGCTGACAGCCCTGCCGAATCGAAATCAGTTTATTGAAGATGTGGCTCAGATTGAAAAACCAAATATCGCTTTGATCAACATTGACGGATTTAAAGCGATCAACGACTTTTACGGGATTGCCAGCGGTGATAATCTTCTTAAGCAGGTATCTACAAAGCTGAATGCTATGCTCAAGCATGATCTTTTTACGCTTTACAGGTTGCATGCCGATGAGTTTGCGATCCTTGGCCGGGGTCTGCTCGATATTGATGAGTTTGTTGCTCTTGTTCATCACTATGAAAAAGAGCTGCAGCATTCAATCTTTAATGCTACGGAAGATCAGGAGATCACACTTTCCGTCTCGATAGGCTTCGGGACAGGCGAACAGTCTCTTGTAAAAGCCGATATGGCGCTTAAAGTAGCCAAGACTGAAAACAGAGAATATTTTGTTTACGATGAGGCCCTCAACCTGGAGTCGAAACATGAGGCCAATATTTTAATGGCCAAACGACTCAGGACTGCCATCAATGAACAAAATATCGTTCCTTACTTTCAGCCGATTTTACATATTGCTTCCAACAAGATCGAAAAGTATGAATCACTTATCCGTATGAACGAAAATGGTCAGGTGATTCCTCCGGGAGATTTTCTACCGGTTGCCAAACAGACAAAGCAGTATTTTAAACTCACAAAAACGATGATCGAAGCTGTTCTGGAAGTTTTACAGAAAGAGGAGGTTGTTTTATCTGTAAACCTTTCCATAGATGACTTTACCAACGATGAGATGATGGATTATCTCAAGAACCGTTTTCAAGAGAGGAAATGTGCTTCAAGGATTATTTTTGAACTGCTTGAAAGTCAATCGATTGAGAACTATGATGAGATTGCCCACTCTATTTATGAGCTTAAAGAACTAGGTATTCAAATTGCAATCGATGACTTTGGAAGCGGCTATTCGAACTTTTCACATGTTCTTCAATTGGGTGCAGACTACATCAAGATTGATGGCTCACTGATCAAAGATATCCATACCAATAAGCAGTCGCGTATTTTAGTGGAAGGGATTGTTGATTTTTCAAGACGCCTCGGTATGCAGACCATTGCGGAGTTCGTAGAGAGTGAAGAGATTCTCGACATTCTTCGTTCCATTCGTGTCGATTATGCGCAAGGTTATCATATAGCCAAACCGGCGCCGACACTGCAACAGAGGTAGGCGCAGCATTTCGCTATAATGCAGTCAATAATATTAATATAAAGTGATTTTGTGAAGCTTGAGAACATTAAAAGAGCAGGAGTTGTTCTTCGCCCTTCGACTCCTGAACTTACAGATCTTTTCTACCGGATAAAACAGACCTTTGAATCCCAGGGTATTGAGGTTGTGATTGACAGTATCAGTGGCAGTATGATCGGTGTACTTGGGCAGGAGTTTGATGCCATGTGCCAGTATTGCGATATTTTGGTTACCGTTGGCGGGGACGGTACCCTTATCTCTGCAGTTCGCCGATCATATGCCGAGCAACTCCCTGTTCTGGGTTTACATGCCGGCAAGCTTGGTTTTTTGGCAGATATTGCCGTCGATGAACTGGAAAGTTTTGTCAAAAAACTCAAAAAGGGTGATTACCGTATAGATAAACGGGCCATGCTTGAAGCAACCATCACAACGAAAAAGGGTGAGAACCGCGTGATCGCTTTTAATGATATCGTTCTGACACGCCCCTCTATTTCAAAAATGATTCATCTCGAAATGTTTGTCGATAATCGTTCGTTTAACACCTATTACGGTGATGGTGTCATTATTTCGACTCCGACCGGCTCAACTGCCTACAATCTCTCATCCGGCGGACCGGTGCTCTTTCCTCAAACTCAGGTTTTTGCGTTGACACCGATCTCTCCGCACTCACTGACACAGCGCCCGGTTGTCATGCCTGGACACTATGCCATTGAAGTGACTACACCAGATAAGAGTGCGCTTGTTATTGTTGACGGACAGGATATGTACGAGTTCGGAGAAGGTGATCGAATCCGTATACAGCTGGCCGCCGAGTCGGCACATCTGATACACCGTGAGGATTTTAACTATTTTGATGTACTTAAAGAAAAACTTGGATGGGGTGAGTGATGATTGAACGATTTTATATGAAGTCCTGCCTCTCTTTCGATGAGGTCGAGCTGGAACTCAATCCGGGACTGATTGTCTTTTCAGGAGCAAGTGGCAGTGGAAAGTCCGTCCTGATGCGTTCCATATTGGCTTCGGTCGGTCTGGAAGAGGCTCTGGCAGATGTGAGTGAATCAAGCGTTACCTGGCAGATCGATGAAGAGAATACAGGCTGTACCAATGAAGAGAGTAATGTATTAAGAGAGGTGAAGAAAGAGAAAGTACGCTACTTTTTCAATAATCAGAGCCTTCCAAAGGCTGCCATGCGCTATTTTTCAAAATTTTATCTGCGCCATTTAAGTCTGAAAGATTACAGCGATTTTGATCAGCCCAGTCTTCTTGGACTCCTGGATCAACAGGTCCAGGTCACCATACCTGATCATATCAATAATCTGGCTCTCTATCAGCAGACATTTGAAGAGTATAAAAGCATTCTGAAAGAGCTTGATTCCTTAAAAGAAGAGGAAAAGCGTATTTTGGATCTGCGTGATTTTGCTGCCTTTGAAGTTGAAAAGATCGATAAGATCGCACCTGAGATCAATGAATATGAAAATCTGATGAAGATCAAAAAAGCACTCTCCCTTAAGGAAAAAGCTGAAGAGAAGATCGCCAGGGCTGAAGAGATCTTTCAGAATGAGTACAGAGTCTCCGAAGCACTTCAGAGTCTCGATATCGATAGCGGATTTTTTGATGATGCCATGAATGAACTTCGTGTACAGTTTGACAGTGCACGTACGGCATTTGATGAAGTCGAAGATGTTGATATTGAAGAGGTGCTCGACCGTCTTGAACAGCTTTCTGATCTCAAACGACGTTATGGAAGTATCGAAGAAGCTCTTGAGTACCGTGAGCAGAAAGCAGATGAACTAGAAAAGTACGACAATTTCGAAGCAGAAAAAGAGAAACTTCAGCATCAAAGCGATGAACTCTATAATTTGATAATGGAGTATGTTACAAAACTTTCTCTTAACCGCGCGGCCGTCATGTATGATACAAATGATGCGATCAACAGCTTTCTCAAAGAGCTCTATCTTAAAGGGGCCGAACTCCGTATCTCGCATGGAGATTTTGGTCCAATGGGACAAGATATAGTGGAGTTGGACCTGCAGGGGACATCGTTGAAAAACATCAGTTCGGGTGAATTCAACCGTCTCAGACTGGCTCTGTTGGCTGTCAAGTCAGAGACCATGACCTCACAAGGCGGTGTATTGATGCTTGATGAGATTGATGCCAACCTAAGCGGCGAGGAGTCAATGAGTGTTGCCAAAGTACTGCGAAAACTAAGTAAGAACTTTCAAATCTTTGTCATCTCTCATCAGCCTCAACTTACGGCTATGGGAGAACAGCACTTTCTGGTTGGTAAAGATACCGGTAGTTATGTCAGTGAGTTGAATGACGATCAGCGTATTGAAGAGATCGCCAGAATGATCAGCGGTGACACCGTTACGCAAGAGGCACTTGGCTTTGCCAAAGAGATGTTAGAGAGTGCTCAGTGTGCTTCATAATAGCCATTGTTCTTGCCATCTTGGCCTTTAATGCGTTTATGGCAGAAAATATAGCGGTTGGTGCACTTTCGGCTGTCGGATCACTCTTCTTCACTTTTTTTATGATTAGAAATATCATGCATGTTTACCGTGAGCGTCATGGAAAGCGGGAAAAACAGTGATTGTCGATACGCATATCCACCTGGATGATGAGCGATACCGGGATGATTTTGATGAAGTACTGTCTCGCGCAGAAGAGGGTGGTGTAGCGCGGTTCATTATACCCGGAGCAGATCCCGACACACTTGACCGTGCCGTCGAGTTGGCAGAAAAGTATGAGCATGTCTATTTTGCGGTGGGTATTCATCCCTACGATATGGAAAAATTTGATCAGCTTGATTTCGAAGCCTATCTATCCCATCCTAAATGTGTTGCGGTCGGAGAGTGCGGCCTTGACTACTATCGTCTTGAAGGCACGGATGAAGAGAAAGCCGCTGAAAAAGCTCGGCAGGATGCTGTCTTTCGTGCGCAGATACGTCTTGCAAAAAGTCATGACAAGCCTTTGATCGTGCATATTCGCGATGCGAGCAGCGATGCTAAAAAAATTCTGCTTGAAGAGGAGAGCGGTACGGTTGGCGGGGTACTGCACTGCTACAATGCCGATGAGCAGTTGCTATCGCTTAGTGAGCATGGTTTTTATTATGGAATAGGCGGTGTCTTGACCTTTAAAAATGCCAAAAAACTTCTCAATATACTGCCAAAAATTCCTGCAGAAAAGCTCATTCTCGAGACGGATGGACCATACTTGACACCCCACCCGTTTCGGGGAAAGCGGAACGAACCGCTATATACCGTCCTTATAGCTGAAAAGATGGCTGAACTCCTTGATAGCGACCTGCAATCCATCTCAACTCTAACAACCGGCAATGCTAAAAAACTGTTTGATATTTTATAAAGGGCACCTC
>JAYEMF010000132.1:0-1687 GCA_034717975.1 Campylobacterota bacterium | reverse complement strand
GAGATTATGGACAAAATAGCACAGATTGACGATGTTGTAAAGAGAAATGAGGATTTCACTGATATAATCGCTACACTACGAAGCACCACTCAAAATTTGCTTGGATTTAGGTGCGAAAGTTGAGTTAAATGTTAATATAAGTACATTTGTATTGTTCCTCTTATAAGCATTTACTGCTCGTTTTGCTAGAATTAATGTTTTTCCTGAGCCTGCCACACCTTTTATTTTTTGATGCAATGGTTTACTAATAGATAATTCTTTTTGTTTTTTCGTATAATATATATCTTTACCTTGTTCTAGTGTATGAAAAGGTGGCTGTAAATATCTATGAAATTCCTTGTATATACTATCTGGAAATAAATTTTCATCTTTTTTAGGAAGAGTTATACTCTCTAAAGTATCTTTGGTCACTGCATAATAATACCATCCGCAATTAACCACAGCACCTAGTGATCATATTGTCCTGAACCAACTGCCACTGCTCTTTAATCCATGGATAAAGAGTGAGCGATTTGATGGCATCGAGATTTTTGGTTAAAGCGAGGAGACCTTTTTCAAGTGTTGCCGATAACGCTTCGATCCCTTCTGTGAAGATTCTGTTGGCAGTGATTTTACGCATTTCACCAAAAAAGCGTTCTGCCGGATTGAGCTGGGGAGAATAAGAGGGAAGACAGATCAGCGTCATATGACGACGTTTAAGGGATGCTGCGCGATGAAATGGCGCTCTGTCCCAGATAATGACAAGATGATCATCAGGGAATTTCTCCTGCAGTGCGGATAAAAACAGATCGGTCTGCTCTGTGCTTGCATCATTAAACCCCATCAGATGAAATGCCTCTGCGTTGATGGGATCAATAGCACTGTAGAGATAGCGGTTGGAAAACTCCTGCTGATTGGGAAGAACCGTACGTTCTCCAATCTTCGACCAGCTCCTGCGAACATTACTCATAAGACCATAACGCATCTCATCAGCAAAGAGCAGACGCAGGGGTTTGGAATGCAGCCGTGGCAGCTGCTCTATGATTCCGCTTTTTTAAAAGCCGCCTGAAGTTCGGGATCTCCCTTATAGGGGTTGGGACGTGAGGATTTAAAGCTGTAGCCGTTCGCTTTTAATCGTGAATGAATTGTCCGCTCCGGAATAACAATCCCGTATTCCGATTCAATCCATGCCTGCATCTTCGGAACACTGAAAAACTCTTCCATTAAATCAAGCTTGGCATACAACGCCTCAAAGATGGAACCTTCCCATTTGGGATTCCCTTCCGGCCTGCCACCCGAAGATACTTCGCGAATCCCCTCCAGGCTTTTTTCGTTATACCACCGTACCCAACGAAACAGACTTTCTCGCGTAATCATGAGCCGCTTGACGATCATCTGTGACGTTAAGCCTTCCATGACGAGATTGATGGCTTGCAAACGTAATCGGTATCGCCCGTCCCGCGTCTTTTTAATCTCGCGCTCGAGTTCTTCTCTTGTATGTTGTCTATTGATTGTTATCTTTTTTGCCATATGCACTCTTAGCAAAAACTATTCCGTTGTGTTTGTTAATCGCTGATGGTATTAGCACCCACAAAAGCGTTTTAATCAGTACCCACCGTCTTGCCGATGGTACGACGTTGCTGCTGATCAATATCCATGCCATCAACTTCGTCCCTTCACGATGGTTTTTAAAAGAACTGCATACCCT
>JAYEMF010000131.1:0-8941 GCA_034717975.1 Campylobacterota bacterium | reverse complement strand
AATAATTATATGAATTATAACTAAACTATCTCAAAAATTAATCACCATTTGACACGTCATGGCTAAAGTAGTTCACGATACGATCGTCCAACCAATAACATGGTTTTAAAAAGCTTCCACTGACAAATCCGACATGTCCTCCATGAGGATATAACTCAATCCTGACATCTGATGGCACCTCTTTTTTCTCCGGCAAAATCTCAGAACTCATAAAGGGATCATCCAAAGCCTGAATAATCAGCGTATTCGTACGTATCGCTTTTAGAAACTGCTTTGAACTAGACTTTCTATAGTACTCGGCAGCAGAGCCAAACCCATGTACAGGTCCCGTATAAACATCATCAAACTCCCAAAAGCTCCTAAGTTTTCTGACACCCTTTTCATCAATGCCAATCAATGATTGCATGTTATGGTATCTGTATTTTTTAAGCAGTTGGCGTTTGAGCCCCTTCATAAGATGGTGCTGATAAAACTTTGAAAATCCTCTCTCCATCCTATCGGCGCACACATCCAGCTGCATTGGTGCTGAAACAGAGACGGCTGCCGTGACAGGCGAAGTACCACCCCACTCTCCCAGCAGCTTCAAAAGCATATTTCCGCCTAGCGAATAGCCTACGGCAAAGAGTGGACTCCGGGGATAACGTTCTGCCAAACTCTCAAACCAAGCCTTGGCATCAGCGGTCTCACCGCTGTGATAGGAGCGCGCCAAGCGGTTCACTTTGCCTGAGCATCCTCTAAAGTGCATTAAAACCGAGCTGAATCCCGCTTGTTTCAGTGCATGCATAATCCCCTGGATATAGGGTGATTCATAGGAGCCCTCAAGACCATGAAAAAGTACAACGATGGGTCTGTTATCCTCTTTATTCGGTCTGTAATGCCAAAAACACTCTACAAAATCACCATCGCTTAACTCAAACTGCTCGATCTCTATTTCAGGGCGTGGTTGCTTTCTAAAAAGAGCAGGAAAAAGTGTTTGAAGATGTCTGTTTTTCAGTCCGAATGCAGGTTGAAACAACTACTCCTCATCCTTTCTGATCTCCAGAGAGGTGAGATGCAGAGGTTCTCTGCTGCGTATTCGTAAAAAAGCGTCAACAGGTTCATCTATCGTAAAATGAAATGTCTGATCTTCCTGATCGGGACAGCGTGATTCATATAGCAGCGAATCCAGGTGCTCTGACATCACTTCAACTCTGAAGACAACATGCTCTTTCGTTTCAATATTGAGACTGTAACTACCGCTTTTCATGGCACCAAGGGGAATAAAATAGCCATCATGTGAAGGCAGGGCAAAGTGTGACAGGTTCTCCGGTTTCCACCTTCCGTTATCCGGCATATATAGAGCACACTTTTTTTTCATATAGTTTAAAAGAGTAAAAAAGTCCTTTGTTTCCCCCGCAGAGATATTTGTATCGCCTGCATAACGTCTTATATGGCTGTCTGCCGCTTCAGCACCGGTATCAAAACTCAACCTTCCACTGCATTGACCTTCATGACACTTGGCACAGAGCGTATTAAAGACCACCGCTGTTTTGGTGCTGACACGCTCCATCTCTTCATCTCCACTCAGAGAAACAGAAAAAATAGAAAAGAACATCACTAAAAAGAGGAAATTTGTAATTTTGATCATGCTGACTACCTTTTAACCTATTATAACTCTTTTTTGATTGAGACACCTGTAGATAGTATAATGGTAAAAAAGAGAACAGTCATGCCTGTAAACCATCCGCGCAAAGAGATCGTCAAGCTTACAGAGATTCCCAATATCGGCAAAGTCACAGCAGGAAAATTCTCTTTGCTGCATATTGACAAACCACATGACCTTATCGGAAAAGACCCTTACCGACTATACAGTGAGCTTTGCCATATTACCGGGGAGAAGATCGATCCCTGTCTTCTCGATGTATTCATCAGTGCTGTAGATTTCATGGAGGGCGGAGCACCGAAAAAATGGTGGGAGTTTACTGCCGAACGTAAACAAAAACTTTCATCATAAACCTTAGCCACTCTTACTTATAAATCGTCGCTTGCAGGCAGGTGACATACCCTTATTTTCAACAAAATATAGGATAATACGCCCCATAAACAGAAGGGACCAAGCTATGAGTACAGAACAGACTTTAATTAAACGAAGCGGCAACAGATGTGAACTCTGCGGTGCAGAAGAGAACCTAAGCGTATATGAGGTTGCACCAAGCGACGGTTCGGCAGAACAGTCCGTTTTAGTCTGCGGTACCTGCAAAAGCCAGCTTGAGAATCCTGAAACAATGGATGCCAACCACTGGCGCTGCCTGAATGACAGTATGTGGAGCGAAGTACCGGCTGTCCAGGTCATGGCCTACCGTGTATTGTCTACGCTTCGCGGTGAAGGGTGGACACAGGACCTGCTTGAGATGATGTATCTTGAAGATGATATGAAAACATGGGCAGAAGCCGGAATCCCCGAAGAAGACGATGGCGCAGCGGTCATTCAAAGAGACAGTAACGGTACCATCTTGCAAGCAGGCGATACCGTAACATTGATCAAGGACCTCGATGTCAAGGGTGCCGGTTTCACGGCAAAACGCGGTACAGTTGTCAAAAACATCCACCTGAGTGATGATCCCAGGTTTATCGAAGGAAAGATCAACGGTTCGCAGATCGTCCTCGTTGCAGCCTATATGAAAAAATCCAACTGATCTTTGCTTGAGGTTCTCTACAAAGACGACTACTTTGTAGCCGTTGACAAACCATCCGGTCTTCTGGTCCACCGCTCAATGATCGACAAAAGTGAAACCGAGTTTGCGATGCAGATCGTGCGTGATCAGATCGGTGCCTATGTCTATCCGGTCCATCGGCTGGACAAACCTACTTCCGGTGTTCTGCTTTTTGCACTCAGCCCTGAAGCTGCCCGGGCGATGTCGGAAGTTTTTCAATCGGGTAAGAGCACAAAAGAGTATCTTGCCATCGTACGCGGATACACGGATGAGCATGAGATCATCGACTACCCACTCAAAGAGCAGCTCGATAAAATGACCGATAGTAAAGCCAATAAGGACAAGCCTGCACAAAGTGCCATTACAGAATACCGTAGACTTGCGACAGTCGAACTCCCCTACCCGGTCAGCCGTTACCCGCAGGCACGCTACTCACTTCTTCACGTCATGCCCAAAACCGGCCGGAAACATCAGATCCGAAGACATATGAAGCACATTATGCACCCTATCGTCGGTGATACGAAACATGGACGAGGAGAACATAATAAACTCTTTCGTGAAAAGTTTGATGCACACCGCCTGCTGCTTTCAGCCATTAGATTGAGCTTTACGCACCCCTTTACCCATGAAGTGATCACTATTGAAGCCCCCCTGGATGATGTGATGACGCAGCTGATCAAGACCTTTAAATGGGAAAGCACACTGCCTCCGGAGCTTCTGACACAATCTATCTCATAACTAGCCATATCCTGCTACTGCCCATCAACTATAGCGGTGAAAGTATTTGCGATGACTGGGAAATATATGATTTAAACGACACTTTCAGAATGCTTCAATAGGATTTGACCTATAATAGTTTTATATATAAAAAGGAGAAATCCTGTACCGATTAAACCTATACCTTCCGCTTATACTGGTCACACTGCTTATGTCTGCGATTACACTGGTAATTGTTTACCTCTTCCAGGAAAATACGATCCATAAACATAAAGCAGTAATTCCTGAGCATTTTCAAACTACTTTACACCAACAGGTCAAAAATGAAGCTGCGGAGATTAGTGAATATATAAAATTTATTCAGTGCAGAGAGAACATCCTTCAGCACTTTCGGACATCCGATAAAAAAGAGCTTTATAGCTCTGTAGAAGAGACCTACAAGCGCTTAAACAAAAATGTCGACCTGACCCACATGTATTTTATCAAGACCGATGGTACAATCCTTCTTCGGGTACATGACTACAACAGAGATGGTGACTTTGTCGACAGGACAACCTTTTTAAAAGCACGGGAGAGCCAGTCGCTTTTTTACGGTTTGGAATTCGGTATAAAGAAGAACTACACCCTGCGCGTTGTCAAACCGTGGATCGTCGATGGAGAGTTAATCGGTTATGTTGAACTCGGCAAAGAGATCGACAAGCTGATCTCTAAAACCGCCAAGCTTTTAGAGACGCAGATCTATATGGCCGTCAAAAAGGAGGTGTTTGCCGACTCTCCAGAGTATGTAAAAGAGAGACTCAGAGAAAAAAGTGCGACCAGTGAGCACTATATTGTCTATAACACCTTTACGGTACCCCAGGAGATGGAGTCTATCATTGACGGCACCATCCTCCATAGCGATATCGCCTTGCAGGAGAAAGAGTATTTTATCTCGAGAGCTCTCCTCTCGGATGTTTCGGGCAAAGAGCTTGGTTACTTTGTATTTTTAAGCGATATCACTTTGGAACACACGATAATGTACAACGCCATAAAGATATTGTCAATCGTGCTTCTCCTTGTTGCCACGATCTTACTGACAAGCGGTTATATTGTGATTCAGCGAAAAGAGAGGAGCATCAATACCCTCACCTCAGAACTCAATACACAAAAAGAGAATTTGGCAAACTTTAACAGCAGGCTCCAAAAACTCTTTGATCTGCAAAAAAACATGGTTATTTTAACCAATACAACAGAGCTGCATATGGCGAACCAAGCCGTATATGATTTTTTTGGCTTTAAAGACCTGAGCGATTTTCTGAAGCATCATAAGTGTATCTGTGAAAGATTTGTACCCAATGACAACTTTTTTCATTTAGGCAAAGTAGCTGAGGGGAAAAGTTGGGTGGAAACTATAAAAAGTATGGCCCAGATAAAACATGTCGTCGCTATGCAAGATAAAGATCTCGAATCCCGTGCATTCAGGATAACCGTGAATGAGTTTGACAAAAGGGAGTATATTATCTCTTTTACCGATATCAGTGATACCGTGATAGAACGCAATAAACTTGAACGTCAAGTTACCCATGATAAGCTGACCGGAGCTCTTAACAGAGAGTTCTTTGATCGTGAGATCGATCTGATTATCAAAGAAGCAGACCCTCAAATGCTGGGAGTGGTCCTCTGCGATATTGACCATTTTAAACATGTCAATGACACTTACGGGCATAATCGCGGTGACATCGTTCTAAAACAGCTTGTCCAGATCGTTCAGGGGGCAATGCGCAGGGAAGATTACCTTATCCGGTGGGGTGGTGAGGAGTTTATCATACTGATGAAAGTTGACACAATCGAGTCGCTTCAAAAAGCCACCGATCACATCAGGACGATCATTGAGAAAGAGCACTTTGAAGAGATAGACAACATCACCTGCAGTTTTGGAGCTACGCTGCACCTAAATGGAGAAGAGCAGATCATCGAAACTATTGAACGTGCCGATCAGGGGCTCTACAGGGCCAAAAAGAGTGGAAGAAATCAGGTTCAGGTAATGTAATCGGCGGTTTAGAGCTCCTCGAAATCCAGTTCGATGGTGTATTCGGGGAAGAGACGCAGAAGTGAGTTCTCAATCTTTTCACGGTATCGCGCCGCTTCAAGCCGATCCGGCGACAAAAAGAGAAATGCCATCTCGGCTTCTTTGGGGTATTCTCCGCTGATGTCCATAATTGAAACATTAAATGTTTTTAACTTCTCTTTGAGCCTGTTCAGGACACTGCGACGCCCTTTTAACGAATGGACATCATACAGATCAAGATGGAGTATGCAGCTGCAGATGATCATCCGTGAAACCTTTTGATCAGAGCGTACCTTGCCCCATCAGGATGAAGTTCACTCTGCATCAGCTCCGCCTTGCTCCCCAATGATCCCAAATAGTGTTCACGGTAAGCATGAAGTTGATGATAAAATACCTTCGCATCGACTACCTTTTTAATACGCATCAGTGTCACATGCGGTAAAAAGTTCTCTTTTACAGGCATGTCAAAAAACATATTCACGTTTCTGTACACGGCTTCCAGGTCTGGGTTCTCTACCGTTGCATAGAGAATCCTGCTTTTTTTGAAATACCCCAATCCCCGTATCTCCGATGGCTTTATCTCAATCTTAAAATCTTCAAGGCTCTCGATCAATATCTCTTTTTCAAACCTCTTTCCAAAAAAACTGAGTGTCATATGCAGATTGTCCGAGGGAATCCAACGTCCGCTGATTACCCCTGAAAAATCTTTCTGCAAGGCATCATAATCATCCAGCATGGCCGGCAGTGCTAAAAATAGACGGTTCATCATTCTCAAGTATAACAATTTTTTTATGGATTCTGATACAAATTTATTATTTGATAAGTTGATTTAATCTATCATCAATCAAGACAAAAAAAAGGATCTACCATGATCGACAAGCAGAAGCTTAACAAATTCGTCAAAAAAGAGCTCAAAAACATACTGAAAAAAGAGCTGCGTCAGCAGGTCAAAAAAGAGCTGAAACTCTATAAGAAGAAAGAGCGGAGTGAAAAGAAGAATAAGGGCACCTCTAAGTAGTTATTTGCAACTATCATATCTAACAAAAAAGGGAGTATGATGACGGATTCTCTGCACTTTTCACAGCTCTACCATACCTGCGACGCTACACATTTTTCCTTTACGACCACCGAAGAGCTTGAAGCGTTGAAAGAGCCTATTGGCCAGAAAAATGCCCTTGATGCAGTCGATTTTGGTGCCAACATGCAGCAAGACGGTTACAACCTTTTTGCCATGGGCCCATCCGGAAGCGGTAAGCACTCTGCTGTTATGGCATTTTTACAGAAGAAAGCATACAGTGAAGCAGCACCTAGCGACTGGTGCTATGTCAACAACTTTAAAGATCACCGAAAGCCCATCGCCATCGAACTGCCGCCCGGGAACGCAACTCAGTTCAAAGATGATATTGATGAACTCATCGAGCTCTTAAAAGCGATCCTTCCCGCTGTTTTCGAGAGCAACGACTACCGCAATGAACGGGAGATAATCAACCAAAAATATGTCGATGCACAGTCGGCTATTTTTCTGCACCTGCAAGAAGAAGCACGTCAGCACGATGTCTCTATGAGCACCTCCTCTACCAGCCGTGTCACCTTCGTACCTGTAGTTGACGGAAAAGTGCTCTCTGCCGAGGAATTCAATGCCATCAAAGGCAAGGATAAAGAGGCGATCACCAAAAAGATGAGCGAATTTGAGCTCATTGTCAAAGAGGGGCTGCGCAAGGTAAGTGAACTTAACAAAGCTTTGCAAAAAGAGTTCAAGGCGCTTGATCGGAAAATCACACAAGAGGCTGTCGAATCACTCATCGATGAAGTCCGCCGCAAGTATGCCGACTCAGAGAAAATTATTGATTATCTTGATGCGCTTCAGGATAATGTCATCCGCCATGCACAGGACTTTTTAGCCAAACCCGATGATCCGAATACACCGCCGTTTATGCGAGAGTTTTATACCCCCTCTTTTACCCGCTATAAAATCAACCTCTTTATTTCTCATGATGAAGGTGGTAAAGCACCGGTCATTTTTGAAGACAATCCGATCCATCAGAACCTTATAGGCAGAATTGAACATCTCTCCCAGGTTGGTACGCTCGTTACCGATTTCAGCATGATCAAACCCGGCGCACTGCACAAAGCCAATGGCGGTTACCTTGTGCTTGATGCCAGAAAACTGCTCATGCAGCCGTTCGCCTACGAAGAACTCAAACGCATTTTACGGTCCAAAGAGATACGTATCGAATCACTGGCGCAACAGTACTCCCTCATCAGTACAACCTCGCTCGAACCCGAACCGATCCCGGTTAATGTCAAGGTCGTACTGATCGGTGAACGGATGCTCTACTACCTTCTGTATCACTACGACCCTGATTTTAAAGAGCTCTTTAAAGTAAACGCCGACTTTGAGGATGAGATGCCGCGCAGTGATGAGAACCTTCAGCTCTATGCCCGCATGATCGGAACCATTGCAAAGCATCATGCCCTGCTTCCTCTTACCCCCGAAGCTGTTGCAAGAGTCATCGAGCAGAGTTCGCGCGAAATCTCGCACGCCTCAAAGTTTTCTACCCATCTTCGTACACTCGCCGACCTTTTGAAAGAGGCGGATTACTGGTCGAAAAAGAGTGATCATGCATCGATAGAAAAAAGTGATATTGAAAAAGCGCTAAATGCTCAGACGGAGCGCCAAAACCGTATTCAGATAAAGCTCTATGAGCAGATCGATGAGGGTACGATCATGATCAATGTGAGCGGCACTACCGTCGGTCAGATCAATGCACTGACCTATATCCCGATAGGCGGCCACCATTTCGGTCTCCCCTCACGCATTACCGCCAGAACCCGCATCGGTAAAGGCGAGATCATCGACATCGAACGCAAAGCGGAACTTGGCGGTCCGATCCACTCAAAGGGGGTGATGATCCTAACTGCCTATCTTGGGTCAAAATACGCACCGAACCTGCCGCTTAGCCTCTCAGCTTCGCTGGTCTTTGAACAGTCCTACGGGATGATCGAAGGAGACAGTGCATCATCGACCGAACTCTATGCCCTCCTCTCCTCGCTTTCAGAGGTGCCGATCAAACAGAGTATCGCCGTCACCGGTTCGGTCAACCAGTTTGGTGAAATCCAGCCCATCGGCGGTGTCAATGAGAAGATCGAAGGCTTTTTCGATGTCTGCATGCGAAAAGACCCTGAAGCTTTCTATGGTGTTATCATCCCCGCTACCAACGTCAAACACCTTATGCTTAAAAAAGAGGTGGTCGAAGCTGTAGAAAACGGGAGGTTCGCCATCTATCCTGTTAAAACGATTGATGAAGGGATTGCAATCCTGACCGGCATCGAAGCCGGCGAAGCGGATGATAAAGGCAACTTTCCTGATACATCTCTCAATGGCAAAGTAGTTGCACGCCTGCAGGAACTCTCCGAAGCAGTCAAACAGTTTTACCACTCAAAGCGGCATGATGACGAAGCGGATGATCCATCAGGAAAAGAG